>JADJWE010000001.1:304301-608602 GCA_016716525.1 Candidatus Flexicrinis affinis | reverse complement strand
CGCCGGGGGAAGTCATCGAGAAATGATTCCAGCGCGGGCATGAAGTCGCTGGTCAGGTCGCGCCACACGCCGCCGGGACGCAGATAGCTTCCCATCATCCGCTGGCCCGAGAGCATCTCGAACATATCGAGGATCTTCTCGCGCTCGCGGAAGCAGTAGAGGAAGACGCTCATCGCGCCGAGGTCGATCGCGTGCGTACCGAGCCACACCAGATGGCTCGCAATACGCGAGAGTTCGAGGCAGATTACGCGGATTACCTGCGCGCGCTCGGGCACGTCGAGGTCGACCAGCTTCTCGATCGCCATACAGAAGACGGCGTTATTCGACATCGGCGAGAGGTAATCCATACGGTCGGTGCAGGTGACGCCCTTCTCGTAGGTCTTGCTCTCGATGGTCTTCTCGATGCCGGTATGCAGGTAACCGATGTCCGGCAGGCAGGTGACGATCTCTTCGCCATCCAGCTCAAGCAGCAGGCGCAGCACGCCGTGCGTCGACGGATGATGCGGGCCCATGTTGAGCAGCATCGTCTCGCCCGTCAAGGCGCGCTCGGTCACCAGATTCTTGATGTCCTCGATGCTCCCCTGCCACTCGGTGATCGGGGCGTCCGAAGCCGTGTTTACAGCCATATCAGTCACTCACCCTACTCTTTGGCGAACGGCTTGTGCTTCATGATCTCTTCCGCGTTGAACGAGAACTGAACGGTCTCGTAACCCAGCGGAGTATCGCGCCGGTGCGGGTGGCCGTGCCAGTCGTCCGGCATCAGCAGCCGCCGCGGATCGGGATGATTGAGGAACGTGATGCCCATCAAATCCATCGCCTCGCGTTCAAGCCAATTCGCCGCCGGCCAAACGGTGCTGACAGTCTCAACCTCTGGCTCGTCCTCATCGAGGTAAACCTTCACGCGCAGGCGCACGTTGTAGAGCATCGAATAGATGTGGTAGCAAACGGCAAACCGGCCGGGCCGGTCGTATACACCGCCCGGTTCCCAGTAATCCACTGCACTCACATCGCTCATGAAGTTGAAGATGAGTCCCGGCGTGTCGCGCAGCACGCGCATCACCGGGATGATCTGCTGCGGGTCGACGACGATCGTCGTCTCACCCGCGAACTCGACGACATCCTGGACAACGCCCGGGATCGCGGAATTCAGAACCTCAACCGGATTCTTGGCGGGATCGATGTTGACCATTAGCTCGCCCACTCCTGAATCCGTTCGCCCTTGATCTTCTCCTGCAGGGTGAGGATTCCGTGCATCAGCTGCTCGGGGCGCGGCGGGCACCCGGCCACGTACACGTCGACCGGAATGATCTCGTCAACGCCCTGCACGACGGCGTAGTTGTTATAGACACCGCCGCACGAGGCGCAGTCGCCCATGCTGATGACCCACTTGGGGCTGGCCATCTGATCGTACAGGGTGCGCACGACCGGGGCCATCTTGCGCGTCACGCGGCCAGCGACGATCATCAGATCGGCCTGACGCGGGCTGGCGCGGTTCAGCTCCATGCCGAAGCGAGCCAGATCGTAGCGCCCTGCTTGCGTGCTCATGTATTCGATGGCGCAGCACGCGAGGCCGAACAACAGCGGCCATGTCGCACCCGTGCGTGCCCAGTTGATTGCCGTTTCAAGCGTCGTCGTAACAACGCCGAGGTTACCGAGCTTCGGTGTTACTCCCATTCCAGCGCGCCCTTCTTCCACTCGTATACGAGGCCGACCGTGAGGATGAATAAGAACAGGCCCATCGTCACCAACCCGTAAATGCCGAGGTCGCGGAAGACGACGGCATAAGGGAGGAAAAAGATCACTTCGATGTCGAACAGAATGAATAGGACGGCGACGAGGTAGAACTTAACCGGCATCCGGCGCGTACCCGGGCCTATCGGCTTCATACCGGACTCGTACGGCGCAGTCTTGCGCGAGGTCGGCCGGTGTGGGCCGAACACGCGCGAAATCATCAGGATGATGAACGCCAAAGCGACCGCCACAACGATCATTACGGCGATGGGCGCAAACTGCTGTAGAGCCATTGGCTAGCCCCCGGATTTCGTTTGTTCAATTTCGCACAATTAGCCGAGGCGAGGTTAACATAACCGGGATAGCTTGTCAAATTGACACCCGGTTAAATTCCCACCTCGAATGGGTCGGATTATAGCGCATGGGTGTACGGCCGTAAAGCGAAGTCGCGGCATCAGCAGCGCGAGATTTCAAGATATGCTAACGTTGCACCACGCGCTGCTTGGGAACATGAATGAGAGAACCATGCTACGACGCAAGATCGTCCTACTTCTCGCCTGTATTGTTTTGGGATCGGCAGCGGCATCGGCGCAGCCCGAGCTGGTGCCGCTGCCGGTCGAAGGGTACGGTTCGCAGGCAGTCGCCTCGCCTGACGGAACCGTCGCCGTCGCATTCACAGATGCGCGCGCCGTCCTCGTCGCAGACATGGACTTGCCCAACGACCTGACGATCATCAGCCTCAGCGACAACTCGGTCGTCACTACGCTTGATGGCCCGGTTGATATCGCGACGTCGGTCGCCTTCACCGCCGATGGTACGCGGTTGGCCGTCGTCCACGCGAACGGCGACATCGCGCTTTGGAACACGGCGGATTGGTCGCTGCTCGCTACGTATTCCACGCTCCAGTTTGATGCGCAGACGCTCGGATTTCTGCCTAACGGAAACACCCTGACTCTGCTTACAACCGGCGTACAGCCCCTGCTGCTGCTCGTCGATGTGACGTCCGGGGCTTTCACCGGTGTGGCGGGCCGGCGTTTCGTGAGGAGTAGCGAACTGCGCGCCATACTGCGCGAGCCGCAAGGCATCATGCGCGCCTCTGCGATTGCGGCCGCGCTCGCACCCGACGGCACGCGCTACGCGACAGCCAACGGGTTCGACGAGATCGTTGTTCGGGACATCGAAACGCTCGATTGGTTCACCGCACGCCAGAGCGAAGGCGATATCCCGCTGCTTTCGATCGCGCGCATGGCCTTCGCCGACGACCGTACACTGGTGTACATGCTGCGCTCGGGAGAGCTGCACGAGTACGATATCGAGTCGCGAACCGATCGGCTGATCGCCACCGTCGCCGATCGGCTGCTAACCATCGGTGTCAGCCGCGATGGTACGCTGATCGCCGCCGTGGCGCGCGACCCTGACGCTCTGATCGTGGTCGATCGCGCAACGGGCACAACGATCCAGCAGGTGCCGCTCCCGTCCCCGCAAACCGTGCTGTCGCTCAACTTCGCGCCGGACAACAGCGCTATACTGCTCGGCACCATGAACACGGACGGCGATGGACCGTCCGCCGCCGTCCTGCCTATAGCACCGTAACGGTGCTCATTTCTCATCTTTGGGCTGGACTATTCAGGGTGTTCGACAGAATACATTCGGTCGATCTGCGCAATGTCGAGGATCGTATGCGCGCCGGACGGCCAATGGACCTCTACAGTAAGTTCGTCGTCTGGCTCGGGTCCGAGACCGAAGTGCGCAACCGGTTCCATCTGGCAAAGGTAGCCGCTGCCGGCATCGATCGCGCGGATTTGCGACCGTTCGCGCATATGCAGCTTGACGATCGCGCCGCGCGCCGGCGCGCCGTATTGGGTAAGCGGCAGGATCCGGAGCCAATGGCTGAGGTTGGCGTGCGGCGCGTATAACGTGACGGGCTGCATGGCGGACTCACCGTGGCTGATCAGCAGTTCGAGCCGGCCATCACGGTTGATGTCGCAGACAGCGGCGCCGGTTCCGAGACCGGTAGCCTCGATGGCCGCCCCCGGATTTAGCCGTGTCCATTCGCCGTCCCGGAACCCGAAAAGTCGATTCGGCTCGCCGATGTTGTTGAAGAACAACTCTTCGTAGCCGTCGTTGTCAAAGTCGGCGGCGATGACCGTTCGCACGCGGCTCGGGAGCGCCAGCTCGGGCGGGGCAACGTTGCGGAATACCCCTTGCGGAGTGCGCACGAACAGCCGATGCGGGCCTTCCCAGTTCCCGTAGACGAGATCGAGCTGACCGTCGCCGTTGGCGTCGAGTACCGCGACCCCGCGCACGTTTTCGAGCGAGTCAGCGACACCGACGCGCTCGGCGATCTCGATAAACGTGCCGTCGCCGTTGTTCTGAAACAAGAAGTTCGCACCGCGTTCGTTGCCGGCGAAAACGTCCATGCGCGAGCTGACCAACGGCAAAGAGACAAGCGACCTGCCGCCGGACGTCAGGTCGACGCCCACCCTACTCGCCACATCGACGACGAATCCCTCGTCGTTAAGCTCGTAGAAGCGCATCGGCCCGCCGTAATTCGCGACGAAGAACCCGTAGCGTCCATTGCCGTCGCGGTCGACACATGCGACCGATCGTCCGGCCGTGAGGTTCATGACCCCTTGATTCTCTTCAAGGTCGAACAGGTCGACCCAGCGCGTGCCGCGGTTCAGAAACAGCCGGTCACCGAAGCGCTTGCGTCCTCCAAACGTATCGGTGTTCATGACATAAATCTCTTCGCGGCCGTCGCCGTTGATGTCCGCCGCCGCGACGCCGATCGCCTGACGCTGGCTGTCGGCCAACACCGGGTCGACAAGATCCACCAGCGCGCGTCCATTCCACTTCAAGACGCGGTTGGGGAAGTTGTTGCCGGCGACCACGAACTCGAATTCGGCGTCTCCGTCGATATCTGTAACGGCGACGCCATAGCCGAGCTGCGGCGGGTTAAAACGTATGAGATCGGAGATATCTTTGAACATGGCCCCCGGTCGCGCACGTCCCCGATGCGCGGGTTGAGTCTCGTGGCACAGTGTAGCACGGCGCATCGTTACGGATGCGTATATACGCCATGAGACTTGGCGTAGAACTCAGCGTAGTTTGAGCAGCAGCGCCGGGCTTTCGCTAAACCCGACCGACTCGTAGAACCGGCGCGCGGCCTCGTTGGCGCGCTCTTCGTTGACGATCAAGGTGTTGAGGTTGAGTTCCGCGGCGCGCCGCATACACCCTTCCAGCAGCGCCGCACCGATCCCGCGCCGCTGGAAGGCGGGCAGGACAGCGGTATCGTTGATAACTCCGTATCCCGACGTGAGCGTGCGCGCCGTGCTCATGACGACGCACCCGATGATCAGTTCGGGCTGCTGTGGCGTCGTGGCAACCAGCGTCACGATCGACAAGTCCTCGCGCAGGCGCTGTCGCGCGGCCTCCCACTGACCATCCGTAAGCTCGCGATTGGACGGAATCGTTCGGATCAGTTCGAGCACCTGCTGGAAGTCTGCTGAGTGCGCGGGCCGCACGATGACATCGCTCTCGACACGCTCACCGAACTGAGACCGTGATGCGACGCCCGCGCGTTCGAACCAGCGGGCCAGCGCCTCGCGATGCGTACGAAACGGGATTAGCGGCACGTCGTCCGGCGCGAATACGCGCACGTCGGCGGCGTCGTCTCCCGCGCGAAGCACGCCACCAACCGGCCGTGCGCGGTAGAACACCATGATTCCGCTAGCCGGGGGTCCTTCCGGGTAGCTGTTCAGGTCGGTTAGCTCGAGAATTTCAACCTGCAGCCCGGTCTCTTCCTCAGCTTCGCGAACGGCCGCCTCTTCAAGTCGCTCGTCGGCTTCCACATAGCCGCTCGGGAATGCCCACTCGCCCTGATGCGGCGGGTGGCCGCGCCTAATCAATACAATGCCGCCGTCCATCTCGATCAGCACGCCGACCGTTGGAACAGGATTGACATAATGCACGTAGCCGCAGTTGGGGCACACCGGCCGCATGCGGCCGCCTTCCTCACGCGTGACGAGTTCGGCGGCGCAGCGCGGGCAATAGGTTGGCGGTGGAAGGGCCATCGCTACATATCAAGGTAGTCGCGCAGTTGGCGGCTGCGGGTCGGGTGCCTCAACTTGCGAAGCGCCTTGGCCTCGATCTGGCGGACGCGCTCTCGCGTAACGCCGAAATAGCGGCCGACCTCTTCAAGTGTGCGATCCTGACCGTCGACAAGGCCATAGCGCATCTCGAGCACTTCTCGCTCGCGGTCGCTGAGGATGCCGAGTGCCTGCTGCATCTGCTCTTTGAGGAGCTGACGGGTCGCCGACTCCGCCGGCCCGGGTGTCTTATCGTCGGGGATGAAGTCCCCATACTGGCTGCTTTCTTCCTGCCCGACGGGCTGGTCGAGGCTGAGCGGCTCCTGACTCACACGGAGGATCTTCCGCACCTTTTGCGCGGCGCGGCGCAGCTTGCGCTGCAAGCCCATTTCAAGCGGGATCCCCTGCTCTTTCAGGTACTTGATCGCCTTCGTCTCTTCCGGCGTCAAGAAATCCATCTCCAGCGCGATCTGTTCCGCCGTAGGCTCCGAGCCATTCTGCTGCAGAAGCTGGCGCTGCACCCGCACAAGCCGGTTGATCGTCTCCACCATGTGAACGGGGATTCGGATCGTGCGCGCCTGATCGGCAATCGCGCGGCTGATCGCCTGACGGATCCACCACGTTGCGTACGTGCTGAACTTGAACCCCTTGGTGTGGTCGAATTTCGCGACGGCGCGCAGCAGCCCGATGTTGCCTTCTTGAATGAGATCCAGGAAGTTGATCCCGCGGCCCATGTACCGTTTGGCCACGCTGACGACCAATCGCAGGTTCGCTCGCGTCAGCGACTCGCTCGCCAATTCCGCGCGGCGTTCGATGTCCTCGAAGATCGCAGGCAGGTCTTCGACCGCGTCTTCGTCATCCATGAGTAAGCGACTGAACACGGAGGCATCTGGAAGCTCGCCGGATTTGCGGACGATGGACTTGACTTGGATGAGCAGGTGCGAGGGCACGAAGTAGAAGCCCTGCATGAACTCGAAAATCGGCGTGGCATAGTCCGACCACGCCTCGTCGCGTCCCCAATCGCGCTGACGCAGGTAGCTGCGCACGTACGACTTACCTTCCGGCTGGTCGCCGCCAGCGATGGCCTGCACTTCTTCGATCAACCGCAAGATATCCGGTTCCTCGACCTTCAGCGCAGCGGCCCGCTTCTGAATCTCGCTCCAGCTGTGCAGAATCGTGTGATACGCAAGCTCGACGACTTCGTGCGGCGCCGGCAGCCCCGGATCATCCGACCCGGCGTGCACTGTCGGTGCCGAGAGTCTGTCGGTAAACGACTGCAGCATCGTGTTGGCGGCAAGCTGTGTGCTCAGCCACACCTCGCTGTTCCCGTCGAGCAGCGGCACAAGGCCGATCTCTTTCAGATACATGCGAACCGGGTCGTCGGTAGATACGACGGCATCGATCTGTACTTCGGTCAGGTCGTCTTCGATCTCTTCTTCGGCACCGGGCTGAAAGTCGACATCATCGCTGACAGACGGCGATATCGAATCAAGATCGTCGTCCTCTTCGGGCGACTCAACCTCCTCGAAATCTTCATTGAAATCAATATCGTCGCCGTAGTCGTTTGGATCAGGCATGAACGCACCCCCTCTGCGTGCGGACTATTCTAGCGTATGCGCCGAGACAGTTCAGCGTCGAGTTGGCGCACCGCCTGAGCCAACACGTTCAACGATGCCATCAGCCGCCGCGTTTCCCCCCGGTCGCCCTCGGACTCTGCCAGCAGTGCAGCCAGCGATTCACGATCGCGGCCGATCCGCACCGCTCGCAGCCGCAGCACAGCGACGACCAGGTCCTCTTTCGCGTCGAATGCCGGCGCTGTGCGTTTGCTCAACTCATCCCAAAGCGCGGCGGCGTCCCCATCAAGCCGTTCTTTGATACTTGCACGAACGTGCGCCGCGTCGGACGCGCGCAGCCCTGCCAGTACGTCCGCGCTGTCGGCGTCGAGCCGCTTCTCAATGTGGGCTGCCGGCTCGGCCTGCGCCGTGTACAGCGCGCCGCGAATCGCCAACCATATCGTTCGATGCGTGCTGTCGAGGAAATCTTCGTCGGTCAGATCGCACAGCGGCCCGTCGGAAAGCGCCGGGTTATCTTCGGACAGCGTACGCAATCGCTGATTCGCCGCATAGGCCCAGGCGGGCTGTTCGATTAGCCGGCGCAGGCAATACCGTTCCAGCGCCAGATCGTCCTGCGGGGCGGGCATGCGCGGGGCCGGTTGAGCCGCGGGCGGCGCGACGTCGACCCCGACGTCGACCGGCATGGGATCGCCGAACTCGTCATACTCCGGTGGGGGGGCCATATCGCGCGCCGCAGGCTGCGAGGGCGCACGACGTATAGGCTTCGGCTCTGCGGGCTGCGAGGCAGCCCATCCAATGAGTGTCTTCTCGGCAATCCGCAGGTGCGCAGCCAACTTCTGCAGGTTGTCCTGTCGGTACAGCTCACGCTCGGACGCCATCAGCAGCGGCAGGATGCGGCGTGCCGCCGCTTCTTTTTCGACGATCGTCGCATGCGGCGACAGGTCACGCGTCTCGAATTCGATCACGAAGTCAGCCACCGGGCGCGCTTCGTCCACAATCTGCGGCCACAGTTCGGGCTGTTCGCGGATCAGGTCGTCGGGGTCTTTGGCGCCGGGGATCGACAACACGCGCATATCGATCTGCATGCGGCCGGCAAAGTCCTGACTCAGCGCCCGGCGCGCGACTTCGAGGCTGCGCATGGTGGCATTTTGGCCGGCAGCATCGCTGTCAAGCGCCAAAAGCACGCGCTGCGCGTATCGCGGTGCGACGAGCTGTAGCTGCGAGTCGGTAAGTGCCGTCCCCATCTGCGCGACGACGTTTCCGAAGCCCGCCTGCTGCGCTTGGATTGCGTCCAAGTAGCCTTCCACAATTACGACGGCGCCGCTGTCGCGGATGGCGCCCTTCGCGGTATCGAGCGCAAACAGCGTCCGGCTTTTGTTGAAAACGGGCGTCTCCGGTGTGTTCAAATACTTCGGGTTGTCATCAGGATCGAGCGCACGCGCGCCAAACCCGATCACACGGCCGCGATCGTCGCGAATCGGAATCATCAGCCGGTTGCGGAAACGGTCGTATATGCGACCGGCGTCGCTGCGGACCGCCATTCCCGCCTCGATCATGTCGTCCTCGGTGTAGCCGATCTGCTTCATGGTGGTCAGCAGCCCCGACCACTCCGGAGGTGCGAAGCCAATCTGGAACTTGATGAGCGTCTCGTCGCTCAACGCGCGCTTGACCCGTGCGTAGTCGAGCACGGAGCGGGCGGCCTGTGCGTGATGTCCCGGCACGGTATCGGGTTGGATCAACCAGCGGTGATACTGCTCGGCAGCAGAATGCAGCAGGCCGCGCAGGAATTCGTGCCGTTCGTCGGTTTGGCGCTGTTCGGGCGTTCGGGCCTTGAGCTGAACCCCAGTCTGCTGGGCGAGTTCGCGCAGAGCCTCGGTGAAGGTCCATCCGTGCTGGCGCATGGCGAAGTTGAGCACGTCGCCACCCGTGGCGCAGGACCCGTAACAGCGCCACGTCTGCCGCACCGGATCGACCACGAACGACGGCGTCTTCTCCTGATGGAACGGACAGCACGCCTTGTACGTCCGGCCCGCCTTTTTGAGCGGGACGTACTGCTGTACATAGGCGACAATATCGAGTCTCGCCTTAATTTCGTCGGCTACTGACATAAGAATCGCTCTCGCCCGGGGAATCTTAATTCTAAACTGCGGCGTTCGTTGACGACAATAGGAAGGTCGGTTGATATACTGCAGTCTTCTGCTGGGTTGTCACAACGAGTTCGCAATGATCTTCCCCAAGCGTATACAGCCCACGCAAGGCCAGGAGTCGGTGTGGGACTATCCGCGTCCGCCCCGAGTCGAGCGGGTATCGAAGAGAATCGTCATCGAAATCGCAGGGGTTACGCTGGCCGACACCACTGGAGCGTATCGCGTGTTGGAGACCAGTCACCCGCCGGTGTACTACCTCCCCCAGTCCGACATTCGGATGGAGTACTTGCAGCGCACGCCGCGTACGAGTTTCTGCGAGTTCAAAGGCAGCGCGACGTATTGGGCGGTCGCGGTAGGCGATCGGATCGAACCAAATGCGGCGTGGGGCTATCTCGATCCAGCGCCGGGGTTCGAGCCGATTGCGGGATACATCGCATTCTATGCCGGTCGCATGGATCGCTGCACGGTGGACGGCGAAACCGTCGAAGCGCAGCCCGGCGATTTCTACGGCGGGTGGATCACCTCCGACGTCGTCGGGCCGTTCAAGGGCGGCGCCGGCACGTGGGGCTGGTAATCGATTAACGGAGTAAACCAAATTCATGTCTCTCATTCTGGTCATCGAGGACGAGGACCATATCCGCAGCAACATCTGCGAGATTCTGTCGTACGAGGACTACGACGTTATCGACGCGCCGAACGGCATGGTCGGCATTGAACTGGCACAGCAGCACAATCCGGACATCGTGCTGTGCGACGTATTGATGCCGGGCATCACCGGATGGGACGTGCTGCTCGAACTGCGGAGTTCTGCCCGCACAGCCGATACGCAATTCGTGTTTTTGACCGCACTTGCCGACCGCGCGAGTGCACGCAAGGGGATGTCGCACGGGGCAGACGACTACATTGCCAAGCCCTTCACGCACCGCGAACTGCTCGACACGGTGGCAACCCGTTTGCGCCGGCGCGAGGAAATCAAGCACCGCACTGACGACCGTCTGGACGACCTGCGCAAGACCATCGTGCATGCTCTGCCCCACGAGCTGCGCTCGCCCCTAACCGGCATCCTGAGCTGCGCCGAATTCTTGTTGATGGATCATCCCGCCGGCTTAGAGGTCGAGCGCGTGCAGAATGTCGCCCGCATCATCGAGCGTTCTGGCCGAAGGCTTCAGCGCCTCGTTGAGAACTATCTATTTTACGCACAGCTTGAGATGACAGCAGCGGATCGGGCGCGCCGAGACGGCGTCTCGCGGGAACGGACCGAGAATCCGGGCGGGTCAATCTACGACGCCGCGGTTGAGGTCTGCAAGTCCCATGACCGCCTCGACGACCTCAGACACGAGATTTCGAGCGTTCCGGTAGCAGCAAGCAGCGACAACCTCCACAAGCTCACATCAGAACTCGTGGACAACGCGTGCAAGTTCTCGCAGCCCGGTACGCCGATCGAAGTATTGGCCTTCGTGCGCGATAACAACTACATCGTGACTATCTCCGATCAAGGGCGTGGCATGTATCCCAGTGAACTAGAGAACATCGGCGCCTATACCCAATTTCAGCGCAACCTTTTCGAGCAGCAGGGCGTCGGGCTGGGATTGGCCATTGTCCGCCGGTTGGCGGATTTGTACGGCGGGACATGCGCGATTCAGTCCGCACCTAACACCGGGACCACTGTCGAAGTCGGCCTGAAGTTAGCCTAAGCCTCACGATTTGCCTTCAGGATGCGGCGCGCGACGACCATTCGATGAACCTCGCTCGCCCCGTCATAGATGCGAAACGCCCGCGCGGACTCGTACCACTGTGCCAGCGGCAGATCGCGGCTGATCCCCAGCCCGCCGCATATCTGTATCGCACGGTCCAGCACCCGATTGACGGTTTCAGCGACATGCACCTTGCACATCGACATTTCTTGCTTCGCGTCTTTGCCGTTTTCAATCAGCCATGCGCAGTGCTGCATCATGAGGCGCCCAGCATGCAGCTCGGTCGCGCTATCGGCCAACATCCACTGAACCGCCTGATGACCGCCTAGCGTGGTCCCGAAGGCCTCACGCGTATTGGCGTAACGCGCTGCGATCTCCAGCGCGCGCTGCGCGATGCCCGTCCAGCGCATGCAGTGTGTGAGTCGGGCAGGGCCGAGCCGAGCCTGCACCAGCGCGAAACCACTGCCAACCTCGCTGAGCACGGCATCGTCGCCCAGTCGTAATCCGTTGAATCGAATCTCCCCATGACCCCCGAAGTCCGGCCCGCCGAGGTGTGGGATGTTGCGCACGAGTTCGATGCCGGGTGTGTCCATCGGCGCCAGAAAGAGCGTGGCACTCGATCTTCCGCCCGAGTCGTCGGTGCGCGCCATGATGATGAGAAAATCGGCCTGCGTCGCGTTGGTCGTCCACCATTTGTGCCCGTTGATGACCCAGTGATCGCCGTCGCGGTGCGCCGTCGTCTTGAGCATGGACGGGTCGCTGCCTACTCCCGGCGCCGGTTCGGTCATCGCAAAGGCCGAGAACGTCTCGCCCGTCGCAAGCGGTTTGAGGTAGCGCTCGCGCTGTTCGGCGTTGGCGAACATGTGCAGCAGGTGCAAATTACCCTCGTCCGGCGCGGCGCAGCCCATGACGAGCGGGCCGAGCAGGCTGCGCCCGGCGGCCTCGAACACCGGGATAATCTCGGTGATTGACAGACCCATGCCACCGAGGTCGGTCGGCATGGTGGGGCACCACAACCCGGCCGCCTTGGCCTGCTCGCGGGCAATTTTGAGGCGTTCGAGTGGGAGGCCGTCTTCCGAATCTTCGCCGGCATGCGCTTCGAGCGGGATGACGACGTCCTTCAGAAACTGATGAATTCGCGTTACAAGGTCCTGAATATGAGTAGGTATACTGAAGTCATACATATCCGCTCCCCAATTCGTGTGCGGCTCGCGCTGGAACAAATTGTATCCTGTGAACAGCTCATCGCGACCCGAGTAGAAGGACCAGCATGGAACACGGCGACCTTGCGCAGCGCCTTGGCAAATACCTGACCGACATGGTAGGCGTGTCGGTCGAGGTGAGCGACCTGCAAGCGCTCGCTGGAGGCGCGTCCCGCGACAGTTGGGCGTTCGTCGCGTCCTACGCTGACGGAACCCGCGAACGACTGGTGATGCGCCGCGACCTGGCAACCACGATGACCGAGTCTGCGTTGACCCGGGCCCAGGAGTTCGCCTTAATGCAAGCTGCGTATCGCCACGATATCGCCTGTGCGCGGGTGCGCTGGCTGTGCGATTCTCGCGAGCCGTTGGACTTTCCGTTCTTCATCATGGATTATGTCGAGGGCGTGTCGATCGGTCGCAAGGTGATGACATCGCCGGAACTAGCCGCTGCGCGTGCGGTATTGCCCCAGCAGATGGCACGGCAACTTGCGCGCATCCACAGCTTGGACTGGCACACCGAACCACTGGCTTTTCTGCGCAGGCCCTCCTCTGACAATCCTGCACAAAACGCCATCACAGACGTATACGATGTGCTTGACTCGCTAGACGCGCATATTCCGGCGCTGGAGCTTGCGCTGCGATGGTGTGTCCTCAACGTGCCCATGCCGCAGCGCATCACATTCGTCCACGGCGATTTTCGGGTGGGGAACCTGTTGGTGGGTCCGGACGGACTGACCGCCGTAATCGATTGGGAATTTGCCCATGTAGGCGACCCTGCTGAAGAACTCGGCTACCTGTGTATGCGCGATTGGCGCTTCGGCAGCGACGCGCTGCGGGCGGCAGGCTTGACGACACGCGAGGCGTTTTTGACCGACTATGAGCAGGCGAGCGGCGTGAAGGTTGACCGCTCGGCAGTGGACTGGTGGGAGGTCTTCGGCAACGTTCGGTGGGCTGTGATCTGCCTAAGCCAGGCACAGCGCCACTTGTCTGGTGCAGATCCAAGCGTAGAGCTTGCCAGCCTGGGGCGGCGTTCTCTGGACATGCAAGCCGAGGCACTGGCGCTGATCAAGCGCCTCCCGGCAAAGGTGACAAGATGACCGACCGGCCGATGCTTCAAGAGCTAATCGATGCGGTGCGGCACCACATCGAGGCTGCTGTCATTCCTGTCGTGCGAGGCGAGCCCAAGCTCTACTTTCAAACGCTGGTGGCCCTCAACCTGCTGCGTGTTGCAGCGCGCGAGATCGGCGCAGCATCTGAGCTTGCCAAAGTCGAGAGCGACGTCCTCTCGGTGCTGATGGGCGATGACGAGCGCGCACCGGCAGCGCTTGTACCGGCATTGTGCGCATCGATCCGGTCAGGCAAATTCGACCGCGACGAGCAATTCGTCGCGGCACTCCATGGCCTTTCGCAATGGGTGAACGCCCAACTCGCCGTAAACAATCCGGCCCTCGCCAAGCGGATGCAAGAAGAACTCGACTCGGGTCAGTTTGCATTGTAGTGATATGTTAAAGTTTCATAACGTCAACCGGGCCGAAGTGTGTCATAATTGGGCGAATACACGGGGAAAGCCGCGTCGTATTGCGTGCGCCTCCGCGTCATGGTTATACTGGTATCGCTTATGCGCGCCTTAGCGTTGAACCAAGGTCACCCTTCATGCCTGCCCAGCTAGTCATGCGTCGAGGGCCAAAGGTCGGACAAACATTCCCGGTAAGCGGGGATATTGTCATGATCGGCCGCGGCATGCGTAATCATGTCATCATTGACGACAACGAGGTTAGCCGCGATCACTGCCGTTTGTCCAAGGTGGACAACGGCTACGAGTTGTGCGACCTCAACTCCCGCAACGGTACTTTCGTCAATGGCCAGCGCGTGAACGACTGCTGGGAATTGAAGCATAACGACCTGATCGAATTGGGCGACTCGATCACACTCGAGTACCAGGTCGTCACTTCGCAGATGGATGAAACCGAAACCGGCATCCCGTATCTGGTCGTAGCGATCGAAGGTCAGCCAAATAGGACCGTTCACCCACTTCAGGGCGAGACCATTCTGATCGGGCGCGGCACGATGAACGACATCATCATCCTGGAACCGGAAATGAGCCGCCTGCACCTCAAGCTGGTTCGGAGCGGTTCCGGTTATTCCGTACAGGACGTCGGGTCGACGAATGGCTCGAAACTGAACGACGTCGAACTCACCGCCGAGATGCCGATCCAGCCGGGGGACATCATCCGAATCGGCCAGACCATCACGATGTACTACACGATGACTCCCGATCAGCTTCTCGATCGGCGGCAGGCTACGACCGTGCTGCAGGACCGTACGGATACCGGCACGGTGCGCTTGCAGACCGGTGCTCCGCGCATTCCGACGCTTACGGATCGTCTCAAAGCGACCGGCGTCGGGACTGGATTGAGCAGCGGCGCACTCGTCAATCACCTGTTCATGGCGTACACCCGTTCCGATTGGGAGACAAAGGTCGCGCCGGTGTTTAACCGGCTGTACGACGCTCAGATGGCCGTCTGGGTCGAGCAGTATCTTCCCGTGGGTTCGGATGATTGGCGCCTTGCGATCGATCAGGCGCGCTTGGAATGCTGGGGGTTGATCGTCATCGCAACGTTTGCGGCGATGCGCTCGCCGTTTGTGCAGCAGGTTGTGCGGCATTTCAACAACCGGGAGAAGCCAATCTTCGTCGTCGCGGATGCGCCAGATGTCGCAATCCCCGTCAACGGGCCGAACGTGCACCGGGTGGTCATGAGCCACGCCCTACCGGAATTGAGCATTCAGCAGTTGATCCAACTGATTAAGCGACACCGATAGGTGTTGGGAGCCACAATCAGCACCAGCAAGGCGCTCTTCTTGAGCGCCTTTTGTGTACACAATCGTAATCTTGTTGCATAATGGGCCGAAATGGACTCATTCAATCAGATAGACGGAATTTAACCGATGTTCAACGTGTCACAGCTTGCCTCGACATTGGATCGAGAGGGCGAGGAGCCAATCTACCGACAGCTCATACGTCACATCCGCGCACAGATCGACAGCGGCTCGCTGCCGTCCGGTTCGCGGTTGCCGGCAAGCCGCGAACTGGCCGATTCGCTTGGGATCAGCCGGATCAGCGTCGTCAATGCTTATGCCGAATTGCGCGCCGAGGGCTACTTGAGTGCACACGCCGGCCGTGGCACGTTCGTGGCGCGTGAGGTTACGAACGAACAGCGCGCAGAGCGTCCGCAGATTCACTCCATTAGGGACCAATCCAACAGCAGCGATCGTTCGCTGCGCGATCTGATGCGAATGGCGCGCCAGCCCGGCGTGATCTACTTCGGCCAGGGTGCGCCGCAGGTTGAGATGCTGCCTGTGCAGTACCTTCGCGACGCGATGAACACGGTATTCGAGCGGGACGGCACGCGTGCGCTCGGATACGAAGCGCCAGAGGGATACGGCCCGTTGCGCAACGCCGTCCGCGACTATGTGAGCGCGTTGGGCATTCGCTGCACGACCCGTGACATCCTGATCACTGGCGGCACCCAGCAAGCGCTCGACCTCGTTATTCAGGCCCTGCTCTCTGAGGGCGAGACGCTGGTCACCGAGGATCCGACGTATCTGGGAATGCTGGACATCGCGCGAACGCGCCGGCTCAACGTCGTGGGTATCCCCATCGACCAAGACGGGATCCGGCTCGATATTCTCGAGGCTTTCATCGCCGAACGCCAGCCGCGTCTGATTTACGTCATGCCGAGCTTCCAGAATCCGACCGGTGTCGTCATGCCGCTGCATCGCCGGCGTCAGTTGATCAATCTAGCAATGCAGTACGGCGTCACGATTCTTGAAGACGGCGTATATCACGAATTCCGCTATGAGGGCGACCATATCCCGCCGCTGCGTGCACTCGATGAGTACGGCGTCGTTATCCACGCCAGCGGGTTTACAAAGATGCTCCTGCCGGGGATTCGTATCGGATACGTGATCAGCGACAGCAAGCATCATCAACGGATCGTACGTGTGAAGCAGTCGGCGGACATTTCGACACCGGGCCTGAACCAGCGCGCAATTCATCTGATGCTCGAGCGGGGTGTAATGGCGCAGCAGCTTCAGCGCAACAACCGCGAGTTTAAGCGTCGGCGAGATATCGCCGTAATGGCCGCTCGCAAGCACTTCCCAGCTGGCACGCAGTTTCGTACGCCGCTTGGCGGATTGTATCTATGGGTACGGTTTCCAAATCAAGGGCCGACGGCGGCCGAACTGTATCTGACGGCAGTGCAGCGCGGTGTTGGATACGCCATCGGGAATATCTTTTACGCCGGGCAGGCCGACCCGTATTCGGTACGTCTGAACTATGGAGCGCACCGCCCCGAAGACATTGAAGTCGGATTCAAGCGGCTCGGCGAGGCCTGGCGCGAGTGTGCTGCGGGTTACGCCGAAATGGAGCGCACACACGTCCTCTAGGTAGGAAGTTGAGAGTGATGAGAAGGTGCCGCGGTTCATCACGCGCGAGCGCTGCATGGCTCGATAGCATGCCCCGCGATTCGTGACCAGTGGTTCAGCTTCGTGTCAGCCGCCTAACTGGCGGCTGGTTGCTTCTTGGGGTTGAATAGGGGAGAGGTGTGGAAATAGAAAAGCGAGGAAGATGAGTTGGCAGCGGCCTACTCTCCCACACCGTCGCCAGTGCAGTACCATCGGCGCTCGCGGGCTTAACTTCCGGGTTCGGGATGGGACCGGGTGTACCCCCGCGGCTCTAGCCACCAACACACCTCCCTCGCCTTTTCACGAGGTCGGGTATTCGTTTTGCGGTTTGTTTGCCGTCTACGAGTAACTTTCCACACGCTCCGGTGCGCGAAGCGATCTGCTCCCTGCATCACCACGCATTCTGAACAAGGTCATTCGACCATTAGTATCGGTTCGCTCCACACATTGCTGCGCTTCCACGTCCGACCTATCCAGCACGTCGTCTCCATGCGGTCTCAGGGGGAGTCTCATCTTGAGGCCGGTTTCCCGCTTAGATGCTTTCAGCGGTTCTCCGCTCCGAAGTTCGCTACCCGGCTATGCCACTGGCGTGACAACCGGCACACGAGCGCTTCGTCCATCCCGGTCCTCTCGTACTAAGGACAGATCCTCTCAAACTCCCAACGCCCACAGCGGATAGAGACCGACCTGTCTCACGACGGTCTGAACCCAGCTCACGTACCGCTTTAATGGGCGAACAGCCCAACCCTTGGGACCTTATCCAGCCCCAGGATGCGATGAGCCGACATCGAGGTGCCGAGCCTCGTCGTCGATATGAACTCTTGGACGAGACTAGCCTGTTATCCCCGGGGTAGCTTTTATCCGGTAAGCTACGGCCTTTCCACTCAGGGCCGTAGGATCACTAAGCCCGACTTTCGTCTCTGCTCGGCGCGTTGGCCTTGCAGTCAAGCTGGCTTCTGCCTTTACACTCTTCAGCGGGTTTCCATTCCGCCTGAGCCAACCTTTGGGCGCCTCCGTTACACTTTCGGAGGCGACCGCCCCAGTCAAACTCCCCATCTGCCACTGTCCCCGTGCTGTCACACGTAGGTTAGGGCCAAAACGTTAACAGGCTGGTGTTTCATCGCTGCCTCCACGCACGCTAGCGCGCACGCTTCCTTGGCTCCCAGCTACCCTACACAATCAACGTCCTAGCGCAATGGCAAACTAGAGTAAAGCTCCACAGGGTCTTTTTGTCCTGCTGCGGGTAACGCGCATCTTTACACGTACTTCAATTTCGCCGGGTCCTCGTTGAGACAGTGCTCCACTCGTTACGCCTTTCGGCCGGGTCGGAACTTACCCGACAAGGAATTTCGCTACCTTAGGACCGTCATAGTTACGGCCGCCGTTCACCAGGGCTTAGATTCAGAGCTTGCACCCCTCCTCTTAACCTTCCGGCACTGGGCAGGCGTCAGCCCCTATACGTCTGCTTTCGCATTCGCAGAGACCTGTGTTTTTGGTAAACAGTCGGCAGAGCCTCTTCACTGCGGCCTCCTCTCGGAGGCGCCCCTTCTCCCGAAGTTACGGGGCCTTTTTGCCTAGTTCCTTAACGAGGGTTCTCCCGTTCGCCTTGGTATTCTCTACCCCTCTACCTGTGTCGGTTTCTGGTACGGGCGGCTGCTTCGATGGATTGTGGCTTTTCTTGGATCTCGGTACCTCTCACTTCTTGCTTGCGCACGGCATCGCGGGCTCTCCCGCTTACCACCGTCATCCACTGCGACGGCTGAGTCTCCCTTGACCTTCCACTTTCCCCTGCAACCGGTAACGGAATATTAACCGTTTGTCCATCACCTACGCTTTTCAGCCTCGGCTTAGGCCCGACTAACCCGACGCGGACTGACCTTCCGTCGGAAACCTTAGAGGTTCGGCGACACTGGTTCTCACAGTGTTCTCGCTACTCATGCCTGCATTCGCACTCCTGCGCGCTCCAACGAACCTTCCAGTTCGCCTTCTCCGCCCGCAGAACGCTCCCCTACCATGCTTTCGCATTCCTCGCTTCGGTGGTGTGCTTGAGCCCCGTTACATTTTCCGCGCAACCGCGTTTGACCAGTGAGCTGTTACGCACTCTTTAAAGGGTGGCTGCTTCTAAGCCAACCTTCTGGCTGTCTAAACACGGTCACATCGTTTCCCACTTAGCACACACTCCAGGACCTTAGCGGTGGATCTGGGTTGTTTCCCTCTCGACTGCGAAACTCATCTCACGCAGCCCGACTGCTCGACTTTCAGTGTCCGGCATTCGGAGTTTGGTTGGGTTCAGTAAGCTGGACGCCCCCTAGCCCATCCAGTGCTCTACCTCCGGCACTGACATCGAACGCTAGCCCTAAAGCTATTTCGGGGAGAACAAGCTATCTCCGAGTTCGTTTGGCATATCACCCCTATACACAGGTCATCCCCGTTTTTTGCAACAAACGTGAGTTCGGGCCTCCACGTGATGTTACTCACGCTTCACCCTGCCCATGCATAGCTCACCCGGTTTCGTGTCGAATAAGTGCGACTGGCCGCCCTGTTCAGACTCGCTTTCGCTTCGCCTCCGGCTGTTACTGCCTTAAGCTTGCCACACCTATTCACTCGCAGGCTCATTCTCCAAAAGGCACGCCATCAGGACATCGCTGCCCCTCTGACTGGTTGTAAGCACACGGTTTCAGAGTCTCTTTCACTCCCCTCGCCGGGGTTCTTTTCACCTTTCCCTCACGGTACTTTTGCACTATCGGTCGTCTAGTGTGTTTAGCCTTGGAGGGTGGACCCCCCAGCTTCCCACGCGGTTAGCGTGCCGCGTGGTACTCAGGATTCTGACCCTCTGCTTTCGCTGCGTGTACGGGACTCTCACCCTCTTCGGTCGGCTTTCCCAAGCCCTTCTACTTCGCTTCCGCAGATTTCCGTCAGTCCTTCAACCCCGGTGGAACGCGTCCACCGGTTTGGGCTGTTCCGCTTTCGCTCGCCACTACTCGCGGAATCCTCTCTCTTCCTCAGGCTACTTAGATGTTTCAGTTCGCCTGGTTCCCTCGCTTTTCAGCGTGATCCGGCATGACCCGGACCGGGTTTCCCCATTCGGACATCTCTGGCTGCTCGCGGGTGCACACCCCTGACCAGAGCTTTTCGCAGTGTACCACGTCCTTCGTCGGCACTAGACACCAAGGCATCCCCCGTGTGCCCTTACTTTCCTTGTTCGAGAACACAGTGATGATGCAAGGAGCACATCGCTCCCCGCTTCACCCTTGCGTGTATCGCGTTACTCGTATTCGGCTGTTAACCTGCGCCGGTTTATCTGCCCGGCGGTAGCCTGGAACTTGCGCTCCACGCCACCGTGAGGTAGCTAAACCACTCAGAAATTGAAAAACTGCTGTGCTTAACAGCAGAACAGTGAGACAGACGAGACCTTCGGTCTTGAGCACCATGACCCGGATGGGTCTTGCTTGGTCGGGCAGTAAGCTTTCGCTCCCACCCCATTTGTGCTTAGAAAGGAGGTGATCCAGCCGCACCTTCCGGTACAGCTACCTTGTTACGACTTCGTCCCAGTCACCAGCCCTGCCTTCGGCAGTAGGCTCCTTTCGGTTACCTTCCCGACTTCAGGCGTGACCAGCTCCCATGACGTGACGGGCGGTGTGTACAAGCCCCGAGAACGTATTCAACGCAGTGTGCTGACCTGCGTTTACTAGCAACTCCAGCTTCATGCAGGCGAGTTGCAGCCTGCAATCCGAACTACGACGCGCTTTCAGGATTTGCTCCACCTCGCGGTCTTGCTTCCCATTGTGCGCGCCATTGTAGCACGTGTGCAGCCCAGGATGTAAAGGCCATGCTGACTTGACGTCATCCCCACCTTCCTCCCACTTGTCGCAGGCAGTCGGTCTAGACACTTGTAACTAGACCCGGGGGTTGCGCTCGTTTTCGGACTTAACCGAACATCTCACGACACGAGCTGACGACAGCCATGCAGCACCTGTCTCCCTGCCTTTCGGAAACGTACTTTCATACGCCGTCAGGGGATGTCAAACCCAGGTAAGGTTCTTCGCGTAGCCTCGAATTAAACCACACGCTCCGCTGCTTGTGCGGGGCCCCGTCAATTCCTTTGAGTTTTAGCCTTGCGACCGTACTCCCCAGGCGGTGCACTTACCGCGTTGGCTGCGACGCTCACTCCCCCGTAGAGGACCGAACATCTAGTGCACATCGTTTACGGCACGGACTACCGGGGTTTCTAATCCCGTTCGCTCCCCGTGCTGTCGCGTCTCAGCGTCTGGTGTCGTCCAGGGTGCCGCCTTCGCCTCTGGTGTTCCTCCGGATCTCTACGCATTTCACCACTACACCCGGAATTCCACACCCCTCTACGACCCTCTAGCTCGGCAGTCTCATCCGACCTCTCCCAGTTTAGCCGGGAGCTTTCACGGTTGACTTACCGTGCCGCCTACACGCTCTTTACGCCCAGTAATTCCGGATAACGCTTGCGTCCTACGTGTTACCGCGGCTGCTGGCACGTAGTTAGCCGACACTTATTCCTGCGCTACCGTCCTTCCTCGTCACGCAGAAAAGGACTTTACGATCCGAAGACCTTCATCGTCCACGCGGCGTCGCTGCGTCAGGCTTTCGCCCATTGCGCAATATTCCTCACTGCTGCCTCCCGTAGGAGTCTGGGCCGTGTCTCAGTCCCAGTGTGGGGGGTCACCCTCTCAGGCCCCCTACCCGTCGTCGCCTTGGTAGGCCGTTACCCTACCAACTAGCTGATGGGCCGCAGCCCCCTCCTCAAGCTCCTTAGATTTTCTCACAAGGCCTCTGTACCTCGTGAGCTTATCCGGTTTTAGCCCTGCTTTCGCAGGGTTATCCCAGTCTTGAGGGCAGGTAAGCTACGTGTTCCTCACCCGTGCGCCACTCACCCCGAAGGGTCCGTTCGACTTGCATGTGTTAGGCACGCCGCCAGCGTTCATCCTGAGCCAGGATCAAACTCTCCATCAATTTCTCAAGGCCATGACCTCTCATGACCTCGGGGCTCTTCTGTCTCACTCTTCTGCTGTTAAGCTGCATCGCGCACAAAACCACCTGCGGCGGTTCGGCGCGGGACCAACAGGTTAGCATCCTCGCGTTGGAGAGTCAATCCCATTTTCAACAGTTTCTTAAACTGTTTTGGGTTAATTGGGATATCTGCCCAAGCAAGTGCGCTTGTCTCGGTTGTCGCGTTGCGGCCCCACAACCACTCGATGCGTCGACGAGTACGCGCTGGCGGAAGCCCCGCCGTTTCGCGCGCTCCGTCATCCTCTGTTCGGTCGTTTGTTAACGTCGCAGTTGAGCGACAAGGGCGGCATTATAGTCCTCAGCGTTCCCGTGTCAAGGGCAGTTTGCGAAGTTCATCACAAATGTCAGGGTCAGGCCGTGTCGGCCGCCAGTTCGCTTCCGTCGTCCGCAGCGGGCGATTTCTCGGTCTGCTGGCCGCGCGACGAGCCGCGCGCCCCCGAACGATCGCCCAGCACATCTCCTACATAGACCTCGCGCACAAGGATCTGGAAGATTGCCGTGATTGGCACGGCCAGCAAAATCCCTAAGAAGCCGAAGAGCGAACCACACACGATCTGGCCCAGCAGCACAAGTACGGGGGGAATGCGGATACTTTGTCCGAACAGCAGCGGCGTAAAGATTTGGCTTTGCACAAAGGACGTACCGTAAATGACAACGATGATCCACCCCACGCTGCCCGGCGCTTGCACTACGCCGACAACGATCGCGGCGATCACGGCGACCAGCTGCCCGAAGTTCGGGACGAACGAGAGCAGCCCCGCCAATACACCCAGTGCAGCCGCCTGTTCAAGCTGCAACAAACTCAGCCCAAGCCAGCTCGCTACCCCGACGAAAATCATCGAGATGAACGTCCCTTCCAACCAGCCCCGCACCGAGTCGTACATCTGGGACATGATGGTGCGCGCCCGCTCGCGGTACCACATCGGGAACAAACGGATCATGCCTTCGGCATAGCCGCCGGGATCGATCAAGAAATACAGGCTCAAGAAGATCACGATCAGCGCGCTGAGCACCGTGCTGGCGACATCGCCGACGAACGGCAGCACCGACACGCCGATCTGACCGATCGCCGTCGCAATCTGACGCGCTACTTCGTTGACCAAGTCCGCGTCAACCCGCACGCTTTCGATCAGCGGGCGCAGCGACTCATATAGGAAGCTGTCCGGATACGCCAACGGCTGCGCGACCAACATCACCCAGCGTGTCGGGTTATAGCTCGCGGCATGGTCGAAGATGTGATACGGGAAAGGCGCAGGCGCCAACAGCTCAGCTTCGTTGATACTCTGGATGAGTTGAACCACGCCCTCCGGCAAGATTTCGGTGGTGAGCGTGTTGAACTGCTCGATAAGCTCCGGCAGCATGACACGCCCAAGCATGAGCACGATAGCGGTCATCGCGGTCAGCGAAAGCGCAATGGCCGGCCCGCGCCGCACGTTGTAGCGTGCGAGAAAACGCACCGGCATCGTCACCAGCACGACGAGCACGACAGACGCCAGCGTCAGCAGCAGGATGCTGCGAATCGCCCACAGGGTCGCAAACGTGATGGCTACACCGGCGGCGATGAGAACCCATCGGAAGGCTTGTAGGTTCTGATTGTTGCTACTGGAAACCATAGGGGGACTTGATCACTTGTGGCATCAAATCACATAACCCCGGTGCCGGGTCGACGTTGCGCTCAGCCGGTGAAGCGTACGACAACCAGCGTCTGATCGTCAAACGGGTCGACGTCCTCGCAGAACGTATCGACATCCTTCAGAATCGCCGTGAGGATCTGATCAGCCGGCAGGTGTGCGCTGCGCTGGAGTGCGGCGATCAGCCGTTCCTCGCCGTACATGTGATCCGATTTGTTGGACGCCTCGGAGACGCCGTCGGTGTAGTACACGCAGATGTCGCCGGGCTGCATGCGGATTTCGTCACGCCGCAGCGGATTGTCCGGAAACCACCCGATCGCGCGCCCGCCCTGCGGAAGCAGAAATGCACGCTTCTCGTTGTGGCGGTAGAGGATCGAGGGATTGTGGCCGGCATTGACGTGCTCGACCGCGCCGCCGGTGCGATACATGCTGAAGTAGACCGTCACGAACATGCCGCTCTCGGCGTCCTCGAGGATGAGGTCGTTGGTGCGTGAAAGGGTGTCGAGCGCGGTCAACCCGGCGTGCGCCATCGTGCGGATCATCGTCCGCGCGACCGCCATAAACAGCGCGGCCGGCGCGCCTTTGTCCGATACGTCGGCGATCACAACCGCGAAATGGTCGTCGCCGAGCGCGAACACATCATAGAAGTCCCCGGCCACCTCGCGCGCCGACTCCCAGTGCGCAGCAATCTCGTAACCCGGCATCTGCGGCATGTGCTGCGGCAGCAACGACTCCTGGATCTCGCGCGCCATCTGCAATTCGCGCATCAGGCGGCCCTGTTCGACAGCGAGCGAATACAGCCGGGCATTCTCAAGCGCGATGGCCGCATGCGCCGCAACGGCGCCCAGCAGATCGCGGTCGCCGGGAGTGAAGTTTCCGGCGCGCATCGAGGTGTCGACATAGATCACGCCAATCAACCGGTCTTTAATCATCAGCGGAGCGCACAAGATGGCGCGCAGGCCGCGGATGATAATGCTCTGGCCCGGCTGATAGCGGTCGTCAAACTGCGCGTTGTTGGTCAGCATCGGCTGGCGCGTCTTGATGACTTGATTGACGATGGTCGTGCTGTAGCCTTCGGTATCACTCGTCGGGCCGCGCGCCACCAGCACACTGGGTTCGCCGGTGGCTTCGTCGACGCGAAGCATGAAGCCACGCTCCGCGTTGACGACAGTCATCACCGCGCCCATGATGTTTTCGAGAGCGGTGTCGAAGTCGAGACTGGAATTCATCATCCCGGACACCCGGTAAATCACGGCGAGATGATCTGGAGACAGGTTCAGCGTCTCGGACATTCAGCACCTTTTGAGGACGATCCATTTGCTATAATGCTACCCTGTTTCGCGGGTTATGACACAGGAAGCCCTCATGTCCCCTCAGGAGTACGCCGCGGCACACGCCGACCGGTTTAATGCAAAGCTATTCGACCTCGTGCGCATTCCATCGGTGAGCACCACACCGGAGTTGGCGGGAGAGGTCAAGCGCGCCGGACAATGGTTGGTGGACGAGATGAAACGCATCGGCTTCCCAACCGCCGAGCTGATCGCTACCAACGGTCACCCGATCGTTTACGGCGAATGGTTGACCGCCGGCGCCGATCGCCCAACTGTACTGATCTACGGGCACTATGACGTTCAACCCGCCGACCGCGAGGCCGACGGCTGGGCGACCGATCCGTTCGAGCCGGTCGTCAAAGATGCCGTGCTGTATGCACGCGGAAGTACCGACGACAAGGGGCCGGTTGTCGCTCATCTGAACGCCATCGAGTCGCTCGTCAACACAGGCGGGCTTCCCGTCAACATCAAGGTCATCTTCGAAGGCGAGGAAGAGATTTCGTCGCTCCACCTCGGGCAGTTCGTCGCCGAGTACAAAGACCGTTTGTCGGCGGATGCTTGCTTGATCTCGGACACGTCGATCTACTCGGCCGAGCAGCCCTCGATCGTCTATGCACTACGCGGCCTCGCCTATATGGAGATCCACGTTCAGGGGCCGGCGACCGACCTGCACAGCGGCGGTTTCGGCGGCACGGTGCACAACCCGGCTCAGGCGCTGGCCGAAATCATTACCAAGCTGCACTATCCCGACGGTGCGGTAAGCGTCCCCGGTTTCTATGACGACGTGCGCCCGCTCGACGCCGAAGAACGCGACGAGCTGGCGAAGACGGCGTGGGCGCACGAGGACTGGTCGCGCGCTACCGGACTGACGACTCCGTGGGGCGAGTCGGACTACAGCCTGCGCGAGCGTGTCAGCGCACGACCGACTTTGGAGGTCAACGGGATGCTGAGCGGCTTTACCGGCGCCGGCGCGAAGACCGTGCTGCCCGCGAAGGCGATGGCCAAGATCAGCTGCCGGTTGGTGGCCGATCAGAAACCCCATGACATTTACGAGAAGGTCAAAGCGCATGTCGCGCAGATCACGCCGCCGACCGTCAAGAGCGAGGTCAGGCTGCTCCATGTCGGCGACCCGGCTTTGACCGAACGCGACTCGACAGCGATGCAGGCCGCGATCGATGCGTATACGCAAGCATGGGGGCGCCGGCCGGTGTTCATGCGCGAAGGTGGCAGTATCCCGATTGTTTCCGACTTTCAGCGCGAGCTTGGCCTCCCCGTGATCCTGATGGGATTTGGATTGAGCACCGACGGCGCGCACGGACCAGACGAGCACTTCAGCCTCGACCTCTACCATAAGGGTACGCAGGCGATCATCGCGTTCCATCAGGCGTTCGCAGAGCGGCACCGCGCCTAGCTGCGAAGCCGAAAGGCCCGTTCATGCGCGTTTCTGTGATCGCTACCGTCCTCAACGAGGGCGAGTCGATCCGGCGGCTCTTGGAGTCGCTGGCGGCACAGTCGCGCGTGCCGGACGAAATCGTTATCGTTGACGGCGGCAGCACGGATCGAACTGCGGCGATCATCGAGAGCTACGCCGATCGACTGCCAATTCTGCTGCGCATCGAGCATGGCGCGAATATCAGCCGGGGGCGCAATCTCGCCATCGCAGCGGCGTCGGGGGATGTTATCGCCGCGACTGACGCGGGTGTGCGCTTGACCGATCGCTGGCTTGAGCATCTCACAGCCCCGTTCGACGGCGACGCGGCAGTACAGTGCGTCGCCGGTTTCTTCCTGCCGGATGTTCATACGGTGTTCGAGGCGGCAATGGGCGCCACCGTCCTGCCTCAGCGTGCGGACATCGACCCGAGCACATTCCTTCCTAGCAGCCGCAGCGTGGCGTTCACCAAATCCGCGTGGGAACGCGTGGGCGGTTACCCGGAATGGCTCGACTACTGCGAGGATCTGGTCTTCGATTTTCGTATGCGGGACATCGCCGGCCCGTTCGCGTTCGCGCCCGACGCGCTCGTCTACTTCCGGCCGCGCACCTCGCTGCGCGCGTTTTACAAGCAGTACCGACTCTACGCCCGCGGCGACGGTAAAGCCGATTTATGGCGTAAACGTCACGCGATCCGCTACGCAACCTACGTGGTTGGCGCGCCGCTGATCGCTGCGGCGGGATTCGTCGTTCACCCAATTGCGTGGGGCCTGTTCGCTGTTGGAGCTCTGGCGTACTGCCGCCGGCCATGGTCACGGCTGCCAGCGGTCTTGCGCGGTCTGCCCTATGCCGGGACGCTCGACATGCTGAAAGCCGCGCTGTGGGTTCCCGTAATCCGCGTTGTCGGCGATATCGCCAAGATGATCGGTTATCCCGCCGGAGTGCTGTGGCGCATCCGAAACCGCCCGCCGGACTGGCGCCGGGCTTAGGCGGGTTTTGCGACACGGGCCGTAAGGTCGTATACTTCCGGGGGACTTGTAACACGCCGGGGGGCTTCCATGACCTCGATCACGCGCTATAACTTCAAAGTGCTGATCTACGATCCGGACACGTATGCGCGCCACGCGATCTATACGTTTTTGGCATGGGATCGGCGCACTCGCGTCACCCTGCGCACCGACAGCCTCGACGGCATGTGGCGGCATCTGCAGACGGTACCGATTGCCGAACAACCGGACTACCTGCTGATCGACGCCAATCATGTCGGTGGCCCGGGAGACCTGCGCCGTACGCTTGAACAGCTGCGCGAAGAACTGCCGCGCTGCCGCGTCGTGTGCCTTGCCCAACAGCTCGACCTCGACCTTGTCGCTGCCGCAGCCGACAAGGGCGCTAAGGCCTTCCTGCTCAAGCATGAGGTCAACCTGCGTATCGGATGGGCAATCGTGTATTCAGAGAAACGGGACTTTACCGTTACGCCCGGTGTCGCCGATGCTGTGCGTGCGGTTCGTGGAGTCCCGCCGCGCTTGCAGCGTGCCTCGGTGCTTCCGCCCAGTTTGAAATTTCCTCAGCTCACCGCGCGCGTCAAAGAGGCGCTCGAGCTGTGGCTCGGCGGTATGCCGGCGTATCTGGTCGCTGATGAACTCGGAATCGGCCTGAGCACGGTACGCGGTTATATCAAGAAGGCCTATCGCATTCTTGAGTCGGCGGTCGATCTGGATTTCCCCGACGAGATCACCCAGCAAGAGCGCGCATTCTTGCGCTACACGGCGCTCGACGAGCGAGACTAGCGTCGCGTTAGGGCAGCCACGTCCGCGAGACGGTGCGCGGATCGACCCAATCGCCGTTGATGTTCATCTCCCAATGCAGGTGCGGCCCGCTGCTGCGCCCCGTGTTCCCGGTCATGCCGAGCACCTGACCTGCGGTGACCTCTTGGCCGCGCGTGACGTGAATTTGCGAGAAATGCGCGTATCCGCTGAACACGCCTTGGCCGTGGTCGACGATCACGTAGTTGCCGCGGATGTCCATCACCCCGGCAAACGCCACTGTTCCCGCCGCAGAAGCCTGTACCGGGACGCCGACAGTGGCGCGCATGTCCCATCCGGTATGGCGCGTCTCGACAACCTCGTTCAACAGGCGCAGCTCGCCAAACGGCGACGTATACTCGCCAAAGATCGGCATCGCAAAGCCGGTCTCGTCCCACTGTCTCGGCGCGATGTTGTCCTCAAACACGGCGTACAGCCGCGCGAACTCTGCGCGCTCGATCTCGGGATCGATCAGGTACGATCGGTCGGTTGGCACGGTGAACGTACTGCGGACAAATCCGCCCTGCCCGACGCGAACACGCGTCGACGCCGATGACGTCCCCACCGCGGTATCGACGTACACGGTCAGGTCGTACTCGCGAGATGTCTGCTCGATATTGGCAGACAGGATCGCGAACAGGCCATCGTCACGGGCGGGGAAGAACGGAATGATGTCGCCCAGCCACTCGGCGCGCGCCGCCGTGACCCCGTCTCCGACCACATGAATCACACCCACCCCGCCCTGCTTGATATCGTCAAAGTACAACTGCACGTCGATGGCCCCGATGCTCAGCGTCGTGCGCGCGGTTGGGCGCTCGGGGGGCGGCAGGGTCGCAAGGATTTCGGTTGGCGTGGTCGTGCCGTCGGGTGGCGGCGTTTCGGTTGTTTGAGCAAGCGCCGGGGCGAATATGCAACCCAATACAGCGCCAAGCAGCAGGATTCGTTTCATCCAGTTCACTGGGCGTTCCTTACGTTCTCACGTGTTATGGTGCTGGAGTCTCGGTGGCAAGCAGCGACAAGTCAACCGTGACGCTGTCGAATATGGCCGCCAATTCGGCCCGGCCCGGGCCGTCGTACGCCTCCAGCGGCTCGACGTACGCATAAACGGCGATGTTCAGTCCTTCGACGTTGAACGCCGCGAACCATCCTTTGAGGCTGGGCAGCCCGTCCGGGCAGTCGTCGGCGGCATAGTACGTGCCGCGCGCGGCGAGCTCGCCCATGCGGAACGGGCGCTCTTCATCGAACGAGTACTCGCACTCTGGTTCGATGACGGCGAACAACAGCAGGCGCAGCGCGTCGGAATACACGTTAGCGCTGCGGTCTCCGTATCCGTACACGAGATTCGGAAACCCATAAAGCACGGTGATCACGCCCGTACCACCGGTAATCGGACCTCGATAGTAGCCGAACGGCACCACTCCGGAGCCGTCAAACTCCGGGAGGATGATGGCGTCTGACGCAGTCGTCCAGCCTTCGGGAAGCCGCATCCGGATCGGCGGTTCGACATCGGTGATCACCAGCGGGTTCAGCGTAACGACGACCTGATTGG
Organism: Candidatus Flexicrinis affinis; assembly: GCA_016716525.1. NCBI lineage: Bacteria > Bacillati > Chloroflexota > Anaerolineae > Aggregatilineales > Candidatus Flexifilaceae > Candidatus Flexicrinis > Candidatus Flexicrinis affinis. Next base: position 578,923 of record JADJWE010000001.1, on the reverse strand, counting down.
GGTCGTCAGTCGGCAGCGGTTCATCGGTCGGGCCTGCCGCAAGGGTCACGGTGGAAGTTGGCGGGACAAACGGTGTATTGCTGGGCACCAGCGTCAGCGTCGGCCGATCCGGCGTAGGCGGCGTGCCTGCCGGTGCGACCGGGGTTGCAACCGGCGCCAGCGGCGCGTCAAGCGTCACCGGCGCGGGTGGGACGGTCGTCGCCTCGCATGCCGCCAGCGCGAAGACCAGGATAAGCGCAACGGCCAACCGCATTACAGCAAGCCCGCCTGTGTGCCAAGCGGTTCGATGTTCTCCGGCGAGTCGAAGGCTGGGCTGTTGACCCGTTTCGACACTTCGTACGCCGTCATCTTGTCTTCGTCTACTGGCGTCAGAATCGACAGCGCTTCCGCGGCTTGAAGTTCGCCGTCATACAGCCAATCGGCGTAGCGGTCGCGCGGCAGGATGACCGCCATGCGATTGTGAAACTGGCCGATGTAGTCGTTAGGCTCGGTCGTCAGGATCGAGCACGTGTGCAGTTCGTCACCGTCGGGACTGCGCCAGATTTCCCACAGGCCGGCAAACGCGAACACCGAGTTGTCCTTAAGGTGAATGAAAAGCGGGTTTTGGCCCTTCTTTGGCCATTCATAAAACCCACTGGCCGGGATCAGACAGCGGCGGCGGCGCAGCGCATTCTTGAACGACGGCTTCTCCGCCGCAGTCTCGGCGCGCGCGTTGATCATCTGGCTACCGATCGAAATATCCTTCGCCCACGAAGGTACAAGCCCCCAGCGATGATATGTCAGCTCTTTGGGGGCCGCGTTGGTAATGACGGCGACGGGTTGAGTCGGCGCAATGTTATAGCGCGGCACCAGCGGGGCTGGCGTGGTCTCAAGATCGAACGCCATCTGCAAAGTCTCGGCATCGGCAGTCAGTACAAATCGTCCACACATAGCGAACTATCCTCTTCCCCGTCTATGAGGCGGCTTGCCCATCTCCGCGATCTGGCGCAGCACCGTCAGCAGCGTTAGAGCAAGCCCGAACAACTGCGCAGTCTGGATCGGCTGCGGACCCTCTTCGTTTTCGTGGGAAGCCCGGCGGAAAAAGTACGTACTCAGCAGACCAAGCGCAAGCCCCCCTACTCCCCCCAAGAGGTAGCCGACTAGCGAGCGTTTCTCAGCCGAATTGGTGGACTTAACCGGACCGTTACGGGTGGGCAGGCGTGTCATCCGCTGCGCGTTTGGCTCCATCACCGTCTCCTTTCGTCTCCTCACTATCGAAGATATTCCAGAGGGGGGCGAGCCGTTCAACGGCCGCCGACAGACCGATCAACCGCGATCCGCCAGCGCGCGCGACATCGCGCGTGCGCTCAGCGAGATCCGCAGCCGCGTTCTCCGCGCGTGCGGTCTGGCGCACAGCGGCGGCATCCAGCCGCCCGACGCCCCAAATCGCGGCCGCCGTGCCGATCATGACCGCAAACGACACGAGAAGCAGCGGAACCAAACAGACCGTAATCGCAACCAGATTGGCTAACACTCCAATGTGAGGTCCCGCTGCAGCCACAACCGCAGTCAAGACGGTTGCGAACACGGCAAAACCCGCCAGAAACAACAGCCAAACGCGTCTGCGCTGACCTGAAAGCACGCGAAGCCGGGCCGCGTCAGGTCCGACATCGGGTGTAACGTTAGCGGGTTGTGGATCCATCATTGAAGATCCCAGTCGGGTGGCAACCGCGGCCGGCACGTTCGGCCTCGCTCTCCAACTGCACGAACTGATCGTAGAAGCGCACGTCAGGATCATACCGGACGGCCTCGCCCCAACCATCGGCGATCAGCTGCCGATTGACGAACGTGTCGCCTACGTAGACGTAGCGCAGTAGACGCCCGAACCGGTCGGTGTCGCTGACGTCGGTCACCAGACGCACGGTCTGGCGTTCCACCAGCGCGCGGTTGGCGCGGGTTGCATCGCTGTAACACACTTCGTCGCGCTCTGGCGTATTGACGCCGACATAGCGCACGCGGACGGTCTCACCGTTCAAATCTACGTCAATGGTATCGCCGTCAATCACTGAGTGAACTCGCCCGATCTCTCCATCGCCAGCTGCCGGAGTCTCAAGTTCGAGCGAACACGCACCGAGCACGAGCACCGCAAGTACACAGATGATCACACGCGCCATGCGGTACAACACCCAGAAATCGTTGTCTAATCGTCTTTCAATCATATCACAAACGGCTGGACTCGGCGGGGCGCACACCCTATAGTTGCTACCGAATGTCCGCACGACTTGGAGGCTGCATGCGCATCGCCCGTGCATTCCGAACGATCGCCGCCGTGCTGCTGCTGGCCGCATTGGTCGTTCCGCTCTCTGCGCAAGACGAGGGCGCGCGTCAGACGGTCGACGCATTTCTGACCGCTTGGGATCGCGCTGACAGCGCCGCGATGTGGGCGCTGCTCAGCCGGCAAAGCCAGGAGACGTATCCGCAAGAGGTCTTCTCGAACCGCTACACCGTTGCCAACACCGCGATGGGGCTTGAAGGCGTCGACTTTTCGGTTGGCGATATCCATCTTCAAGGGCTGACAGCCGCCGTCACTTACGACGTGACGATCGAATCCGGCCTGTTCGGGCAGATCGTCGACACTGGCCGGACGATGCGCCTCGTCAACGATGGTGGACGTTGGGGTGTGGCGTGGTCGAGTATGGACATTTTCGCCGAACTCCCGTCAACCGGCGAGTTGACATCGGACGGCGACCTTGCCCCGCGCGCCAACCTGTACGACCGCAACGGCCGGATCGTGGCAGGGCGCGGTCGCGTGGTGACACTGTACACTGCGCGCGCGAACATGACGGACGAAGAAGGGTGCAAGGCGCTCATCTCGCGGCTGACCCGCCGGCCGTTCGTTGCTTTTGACCTCTTGTTCGCCGCCAACTTCCCGGAGACGATCTTCTATCTGGCCGAGCTGAATGCCGAGGTCTACGACGCCAATCAGGCCGCGTTGACGTCCACATGCGGCGTGAGCATCACGCTCGACCGCGAAACACGAACGTATTATGGCAACAACGCGATGTCGCATGTCGCCGGGTACGTCGGACAAATCACCGCCGACCAGCAGGCGCAGTACGAGGCGCTCGGCTACAGCGCGGGCGACTTGATCGGTCAGGGCGGCGTCGAGCGTATGTTCGAGCGCGCGCTGGCAGGCACGCCAGAGCGCACCCTGCGCATTACCGAGCCCGGCGGCGTTATCTTGCGCGAATTCTCCAGCATCGGCGGCAGCGCGCCGACACCGGTACAGATGACGATCGACCGCGAGCTGCAGTTGGTCGTGGCGCAGGCGATGGCGGACGCTTACGACTTCGCGTACCCGACATGGGGCAGCCCGCAGGTCGCGGCCGACGGCGCAGCGGTGGTGCTCAACGTCAAGACCGGCGAGATTCTGGCGATGGTCAGCTTTCCATTGTTCGACCCGCTGTTGTTCGATCCGACGTCGCCTGAACCGGCTCGCCGCGTCGAGCTGCTACAGCAGGTCAGTGCCGATACACGCCAGCCATTCATCAATCACGCGACACAGTCGCGCTACGCACCGGGTTCGGTCTACAAGCTAATTACGGCGACGGCGGTTCTAAACGAAGGGATTGTCTCTCCGGGAGACGTCTTCACCTGCGGCTTACGTTGGGAGGGTCGCCCAGTCGGAGACGACGTCGACAGCCGCCCAGATTGGCGCGAGACCGACGGATTCCCGCCGGCAGGCGACATCACGCCGGCAGAGGCGATTATGGCATCGTGTAATCCGTTCTTCTGGCAGTATGGGGCGGAGTTATACAACGCCGAAGGCAACAAGCTCGCCGAATATGCGCGCATGCTGGGTCTCGGCGAACCGTATGGCATCTTCACCGGGGCGGTCGAAGCTGCCGCCGACCTCGACACGCCGAGCTTCACCAGCGAGGCCATCAGTATCGCCGTCGGCCAGCGCAACGTGTCAGTTCCGCCGATTCAAATGGCGGTGGTGGTCGCGACGCTCGCAAACGGAGGCACGGTCTACAAGCCGACGATCGTCAAGCAGGTCGGCGGCTTCGACGGTGCAGCGGTGTCGCAGACCTTCGAACCGGAAGTCCTCAATACGATCGAGTTCCAACCCGGCGTACTGGAGGAAATCCAGACTGGCATGTGCGGCGCGATTGCTGACGAAGACCTCGGTACAGCCTACATCCGATTCGACAACGCGCCCTACCGTATCTGCGGCAAAACCGGCACGGCGCAAACCGCCCGTTATCCGAACGCATGGTTTGTCGCTTACGGCCCGGCCGAAGACCCGGAGATCGCAGTCGCCATCGTCGTCAGCCAATCGCTCGAAGGATCGCAGGTCAGCGCACCGATCGCCCGGCGCATCTTTGACTGGTACTTCAGCGCGGAAAACTACGAGCCGTTCCCCGATTGGTGGGCGCAGGGGCCATACGTGCCGCTAAACATCCCAGCGGGCAGCACCGGAGGCTGAGATGGCGGATTCCATAGTGCGGTGCCCGTCGTGCGACGGATATGGCTGGCTAACCGACGACTTCACCGGCGAGTCAGGCGACTGCGACTGGTGCGCAGGCACGGGCTACGTCTATCGCAGCCCCGACGGCACCGACCGGCCAATCCCGCCTGCCGATTACGGTAGGGTCGCTGCACAGCTCGAATCGCTGGAACACGATCGCCTGCGCGACATGGGATACTCCGGCAGTGCGCTGCACCCGGACGATCAGCCGATCCGCCGGCGCAGCGCCGACGACACGGAAGACTTACCGTAGGCAAACAAAAACCCCGGCGTGTGCCGGGGTTGTGCTGAGCGGGTGACGGGACTCGAACCCGTGACATTCTGCATGGCAAGCAGACATTCTACCACTGAATTACACCCGCAATGTGCTGTAGAAGATAGCACAATCGCGGTGAGCGGTCAAGAGCAAAGTGCCTTCGCGCGGCCCCTACTGCCCCCCACTCGTGCGGGTGTTCGGCAGCAGCAGCGCGATGCCCGCACCGATCAGACACAGCACTGCTGCGATCAGTCCAACCTCCGCCAATACCTCGACGGTGATCTGCGCGGCGGCGTTGATGTCTTCTAGCCCCTGGACAACCCCGACGCGCTCCGATAGCAGCGCGTTCACGCGCGTGAGGGCCAGTGCCGTCAGCGTCGACACACTGAGCGTCATGCCGACGAGCCGCAGCACGATCACCAGCGCAGACGCTACCCCGCGATGATGCTCGTCCGCAGTGTCAATAACCGACGCGCTGATCGGCGAGAACGTCAAGCCGATACCGACCCCGATGATGATCATTTCGAGGACGACCAGCGCATCCGACACCGTGTAGGTCCATGTCTGCCAGACCAACACGAATCCGAACGCGGCGATCAACAAGCCTGCAACGGTCGTCGTCCGCGCGCCGATCCGTTCGCTCAGCCACCCGCCGGGGAAGGCCGCCATCGCCATCGGCACGGTTAGGCCGCATAACATCAGGCCCACGACGAGCGCCGTCTCCTGCAACGTCGATGTGCCTTCCAGACGGACATTGACCAGAATCGGGACTGTCACGAGACCCACGAACAAGACGTACCCCACGAACAGGTTCGCCAGCAGTCCGACCGAGAGCGCCCTTCGCCGGAACATCTTCAAGTCGATCAACGGCGACTTAACCCGTCGTTCGACGAAAATAAACAAGATGAAACTCAACGCCGCGCCGAGCAGCACCGGTGCGGCGTATGCCGGCAGCGGCGAAAGGTCTTCGAAGCCGGATACATCGACGCCCACTTCGATGTTTGCGCCGAGGCCGAGCGTCAGCCCGGCAAGCGCGAGAACGATCAAGAGCGCACCGACGAAATCGAACCGGCTTCGTTCACGCACGTCCGGCACGCCACGCAGGGCGACCAACATCAACACCAATGCGGCGGCGGTAATCGGCACATTGATCCAGAACAATCCTTGCCACGGCATGAACTGCACTGCGATCCCGCCGTATAGGTGGCCCAGCACCCAGCCCAGCGTATCGACGGCGCCGATCACGCCCAAGGCCCTCGCGCGACGCATCGGCGGGAACACGTCAGCGACCAGCGCGAGGCTGACCGGTACGAGCGCCCCGGCGCCTAGCGCCTGCACCACACGACCGAGAATGATCACGGCGAGCGTAATGTTCGGCCGGTCAGGCACCTGCCCGAGGCGGAGCGCAAGGCTGTGGAAGAAGTCGGTTGGGCCGAGATGCGCCACAGCGACCAGAATCGACCCTGCCGCGAACACGCCGAGGCAAACGACATACACCATCCGCCGTCCGACAAGGTCGCTCACGCGCCCCATAAACGTCATGCTTATGGCATACGCCAGCAGATAGCCGCTGACGATCCATGCGGCATCGTCGAGTCCGGTTTGCAGCGGAATCTCGAGATCGACGATGAGTTCCGGCAGGAACGCGGACACGACCGTCAGGTCGAGCGCCCCGATGAACACCGGTACGCTTACGATCGCAACGATCAGCCATGGCCGGACGGCAGCGGGCTGTTCCGGTGCTGCGGTCGCAGTCCGCAGTCGCGGCCACAGAAGTACCGGGACAGCGATTGCGGTGCCGAGAACCAAAGCAAGGATGCCGAGCTGCGCCAGCGCCTCGACAGGGATCCGTGTGGTCGCGTTGGTGGCCGGTGCGACAATCGCTGGCGCCGTCCAGTCCACTCCGTTCGGCGGCTCGACATCGGCCGGCTGATTGATGTCGTAGACGTTGATTGTCCAGCGGGTCGGCTCGTCTGCAGCAGTCGGCGCGGTCCCGGGCAGTTCGAGGATCAGGCGCGCAGGGAAACCGGTCTCGGCGTCGAGGAAGACCTCGAGCGGCAGTAAACCCTGTATGTTGAGCAGGCCGACGACCAGCGCACTTACCTTTGGCCCGCTCGCCACGCCGCGCAAATGGTGGACCTGCACGCCGTTTTCGAGGATTGTCCGGCCAAGATAGTCCAGGTCTACAAGGCTGGTCAGTGCGGCCTGAAAACCGCTGTCCTCAGCAATCAGCGCCACCGGGTTAAAGCCGGGCGCGAAGTCTTCCTTCACCCAGTCGAGCTGCGATACTCGGAACCATTGTTCTGCCGAGATGCTGAACACCTCGACATCCATCGCAAGCCGCGGGAACGATTCGGTGACAATGCGTACGCTGGCCTGCAGCGTGTCGGGATTGACATACTGCGCGCGCGCGAACCGAAACTGAACGTTGACGACGCCCCCGCCCAACACGACCGGAATGACGTAGTTATCGCCGGACTGCTCTACGTAGAGTCTAAAGGTCTGAGCGCCGCGCACGGCGTCCGCCGCGCGTTGCAGAAGACTCATCGGGTCTTCGGGAGGAGTTGCCTGCTGGGGCTGGCACCCGACAAAGATGCCGACCGCAGCCAACACAAGAACGAGGAGCTTGCGCACGTGGTAACCCTTGCTCGCTGCGTAAGTCACAACTCAGTATACGTTCAAACCCGGGCGTGGGTCACGGGCCATTAGCGTTAGGAACCGATGTTCACGCGTCTACTGCTGCTTGGCCGCACTCGTGTGATCGACACTGTCGAGCCAAATCGACACCGGGCCGTCATTGACAAGTTCCACCTGCATCATTGCGCCGAACACGCCGGTCGCGATCTTCTGTACACCTTGATCGCGCAGCTTGCGGCAGAACAACGCGACCATCGGCTCTGCCTGTTCTGGCCGGGCAGCCATCAAGTACGAGGGGCGGCGCTGCCCCTTAGCGTCAGCGTAGAGCGTGAACTGCGACACGACCAGCACCGCCCCGCCAATGTCCAGAATCGACCGGTTCATCTTGCCGTCGTCGTCGTCAAACACGCGCAGAACCGCCGTCTTGCGGGCAAGAGCATCGACCTCGGCCTCGGTGTCGGTGTGCGTAATGCCGACGAGCGCCACGAACCCGTGCTCGATCGCACCCGTTACGTTGCCATCAACCGTTACCTGTGCCCGCGTTACTCGCTGCAGCAGAACGCGCAATGTCGCCTCGATTCCCCGCGAAACAAATTCAACTAGTCATCATGTGCGATTGTGCGATAATAGCGACCACTTCTTCAAGCGTTGTTTGCCTATACCCGCCTCAGAGTCGTCGTTCTTATGTCGCAATTCACCGTCGTCAGCGCAGATCAGTCCGTATCGGTCGAACTTCATCCGGATCGTTGGGTGGCGGTCGATCTAGCAGAAGGACTGCGCAGAGTCATCTTTGAAGCCGTCATCGACGGAACGCTGACCTCTAGCCCTCAGTTCAATCGGCTGCAGAAACTGCCGGCAGGCGGCGTCACGCTGAACGAATTGAAAAGCGTGGTCTTGGGCTGGTCGCCGACGTTGATGGCGTGGCAGCTCGGGTTCGTGGTCAAGCCGGAGCTTGCCGCGCAGCGGATGTCGCGCTGGGTGGAGCTGGTACGCTGGCAGGATGAGGACGGCGCGCGGCACAACCTCGCTGCCAATCGGGCCGCACAGGCGCTTGCACGGGTCACGCGGCTGCCCCTCAAAGTCATACCCCCAAAAGCGCTGCCGAGCGATGACGCGCCGGCAGAGCCTGTACCGCTGCCACCGCTTCCGATCGACTTGGGCACTTGGGAGCTGCATCAGGCCGGTGACGTGCTCGAGTTCGCGCTGGCGGGCCGTTGGCGTCGCAGCCGTGTCGGCCGCATTCTGTGGTACGGCTTGTGGACCGTTGTATTCATTGCCGTTTCGGTGCTGTCACTCACCGTCGAACTGGCGCTGCCGAACGCGGGAACACTGCTGCCCGCACCCCACCTGCTGCCGTATATGGGCATATTCGTCGCGACAATACTGGTCTTCCTGATTATCAAGAACAGCGTCGAGATCGCCCGTCAGCCAACCCGTATCGTCGTCGATCCTGCGACGTCCTCGATTTCCGCACGGTTGGGTAGGCGCACGACGTGGGCGGTGCCGTCGCGCGCCATCGACAGCGTATACGTCTCGGAAGTGTTGAGTCATCGCGGCAAGCGTCTGATGTCACAGCACGCGGAAATCAACCTGCGCGTAGGTCCTGAATCATTCAGGCACATGCTCACGATCGAGGACGAACTGGATCTCGGCGCGAAGAACGGACACAAGATCAAGAATGCCGTCGAACCGATGGCCGACGACGACGCCGATACGCCGCTCTCCAACGCAGCGATCTACGTGTCGCGGGCGCTGGGCAACGTCCCGATCTGGCGCGATCAACGCCCCGGTTGACGTGTGTCGATAACGCAATGATCACGCCTTGGCCGCGCTATGTTTAAGGATCTTTAATACTTGGGATTTAACATTTGGATTTATGCTGAGGAAACCCGCGGGTGACGTTTCGTTCTACCGCTCGCGGATTTAGGATCAACGATGTCAGTTCAACGCCCTTTAGTCCTATTCACAAACGATGACGGTATCGACTCCCCCGGCTTGTGGGCATCGGCCGGCGCGTTTGCGGATGTCGCCGACATTCTGATCGTCGCGCCTGCCGAACAACAAAGCGGCACCGCGCGCAGTATGCCGATCACCAGCCGCGGCAACATTGTCGAGCGCACCCTCACTATCGCTGGTCGCGAGATTACCGGCTACGCCGTGAACGGCACGCCAGCGCAAGCGGTGCAGCACGGTGTCTATGAAGTCGCGCCACGCTGGCCGTCGCTGGTCGTCAGCGGCATCAACTATGGCGAAAACGTCGGGAACGGCGTCACCATCAGCGGCACCGTCGGCGCGACGATTGAAGCTGCGTGCCTCGGAATTCCGGCGCTGGCCGCGTCGCTGCAAGTCCCGAAAGACCTGCACCTGACCTACTCGCGCGAGGTCGACTTCAGCACCGCCGCCCACTTCGTCCGCATGTTTGGCGAATGGCTGCTCAACGGCAACAAGCGCCCGGCCGATGTCGATGTGCTCAAGGTCGAAGTGCCGGCCCGTGCGACGCCTGAGACGCCGTGGAAGGTCACCCGCATCAGCCGCAAGCGCCTGTTCTGGCCGGTGCGGCCACCGCGCCGCGACCTCACGGTTGACGGCGCTGTCGGCTATTCGCAGAACCTCGACCCGTCGACGGCCGAGCCGGACAGCGACATCTATACCGTGCTGCACGAAGGGCTTGTGTCGGTCTCGCCGATCAGCTTCGACCTGACATCGCGGGTCGATCGCGACTCGCTGCAAGCTCAGCTTCAGTCGGCGTATATGCTGCCGGTCAGCATGAACGGCCGAAAGCCCGGAATCTGATCCTCCCGCCTCCCGAATCGGCGCGACACTCCGTATAATCAACCGCGTTCGCTGACGTTCGCGCGCGAGGAGTGCGTATGCTGCGCAGTTTTCTGCTGTACCTTTCGGCCGCCCGTTGGGCGCGTGCGCTAATGTCCCGCTTCTTCCTTGCAAGGCGCGTGGCGCGGCGCTTCGTCGCCGGTGAAAAGCGATCTGAAGTCATCGACGTGACCCGCAAGCTGAACGCCGAAGGGCTGCTGGTGTCCGTCGACTACCTCGGCGAGAGCGTGCTCAACGAAGCCGAGACCAAGGCGGTCGTGGCCGAGTATGTCGCGTTGCTCAACGCCATCGCCGCCGACAAGCTGCAGGCCAGCGTTTCGCTCAAACTCACCCAACTCGGCCTCGATATCAGCGAAGACCTGTGCATCCGCAACATGCGCGAGATCCTGTCGTTGGCCCAGTCGCTGGGGAATATCCCGGTGACGATCGACATGGAGTCGTCGGATTACACCGAGCGCACCCTGCGCATCTACCGTACGCTGCGCGACGAGTACGGATTCACCAACGTCGGCACTGTGATCCAGAGCTACCTGTACCGCAGCAAGGACGACATGCGCGCGCTGGCCAGCGAAGGCGCGCACATCCGCCTATGCAAAGGCGCGTACCTCGAACCGCCAACCGTAGCCTTTGCGGAGAAAAGCGACGTAGACGAGCAGTACCGCGAGATCGTCGACGAGTACCTCGCCGCACCGCCGCCGGCGTATCTGTGCATCGCCACCCACGACGAGAAAATGATCGTAGCCGCTAAGGCGAGCATCGACACGCGCAGCGCCCCGTCCGAACGTTTCGAATTCCAGATGCTCTACGGAATCCGCCCGCAGCGCCAGCACGAGCTCGCTACCGAGGGGTATCAGGTGCGCGTCTACGTGCCGTATGGAGAGGCGTGGTATCCGTACTTGATGCGCCGCCTTGCCGAGCGCCCTGCCAACCTGTGGTTCTTTGCCAAAAGCCTGTTCTCTCGCTAAAGTCAGGGCAAGCCAGACCCACAAAAAGACTTACCTAGAAAGGTGCCGTCATGAGCGACGAGTTTACGCTGCACAATTCTGAGTGGTTCCATCCGTCCGACGAGGTCAAGGCTGTCGCGACGATCAAAGACTACGAGGCGCTTTACGCGCAGGCCGTGTCCGACATCGAGGCGTTTTGGGGTAAGCGCGCCACCGAGGCGCTCGAGTGGTTCGCGCCGTGGGAGCAGGTGCTCGATCGCTCCAACGCGCCGTTCTTCAAGTGGTTCGTCGGCGCCAAGACCAACATCGTGCACAACGCGCTCGACCGGCACATCGCCGCAGGCAAGGGTGATCGCGTCGCCTACTACTGGGAAGGCGAGCCGGGCGACGCGCTCGAGATCACCTACGGTTGGCTGCACGAGCAGGTCGGCAAGTTCGCCAACGTGCTGCGCGGGCTGGGCGTCAAGAAGGGCGACGTCGTCACGATCTACATGGGCCGCGTGCCGGAAATCGTCGTCGCGATGCTCGCTTGTGCCAAGATCGGCGCGCCGCACAGCGTCGTGTACGGCGGCTTCAGCGAGCAGTCACTGGCCGATCGCATCAACGACGCCAAGAGCCGCGTGCTGGTCACCTGTGATGGGGCGTGGCTGCGCGGCAAGATCGTCGCGCTCAAGGACATCGCCGACGAGGCCGCCGCCAAGTCGCCGACCATCGAGCACGTCGTTTGCCTGAAGCGCACCGGGCAGGACGTAAACATGACGCCGGGCCGCGATCAATGGTGGCACGACGTGATGGCCTCCGCCAGCCCGGACGCCGACACCGAGCAGATGGACGCCGAGGACCCGCTGTTCATCCTGTACACCAGCGGCACGACCGGCAAGCCGAAGGGCATTCTGCACACGCACGGCGGCTATCAGGTCTATACCTCGACCACCCTGTCGTGGGTGTTCGACATCAAGGACGACGACGTGTGGTGGTGCGCGGCCGATCCGGGCTGGATCACCGGGCACAGCTACATCGTCTATGCCCCGCTGATCCTCGGGGCGACCAGCGTGATCTACGAAGGCGCGCCGAACTTCCCCGGCAACGACCGCTGGTGGCAGATTGTCGAGAAGTACAAGGTGTCGATCTTATACTGCGCGCCGACCGCCATCCGCGGCCTGATGCGCTACGGCGACGACCTGCCGCGCCAGCACGACCTCTCCAGCCTGCGCCTGCTCGGCAGCGTCGGCGAGCCGATCAACCCCGAGGCGTGGAAGTGGTTCTACACCGTGGTCGGCGGCGAACGCTGCCCGATCATGGACACGTGGTGGCAGACCGAGACCGGCGGCTTCATGATCACGCCGATGCCGGTGGTCGGCCTCAAGCCCGGCAGCGCGACACGCCCCTTCCCCGGCATCGTCGTGGACGTCGTGGACGAGGAGGGCAATCCGTGCGGCCCCAACGAGGACGGCCTGCTGGTGATCAAACAGCCGTGGCCGTCGATGCTGCGCACGATCTGGGGCGATCCCGACCGGTACGAGATGCAGTACTGGAGCCGTTTCTCGCACGAGGGCTGGTACTTCGCCGGCGACAGCGCACGCAAGGACGACGATGGCTACATCTGGATCATCGGGCGCGTGGACGACGTGATCAAGGTCAGCGGCTACCGGCTTGGCACGGCGGAGGTCGAGAGCGGCCTCGTCAGCCATGCGGCGGTAGCGGAGGCGGCGGTGATCGGTATCCCGGATGACGTGCGCGGCAACATCATCTACGCGTACTGCATTCTGGTGGCCGGCCAGCGGCCCAGCGAGGAGCTGTCCGAGGCGCTCAAGGCGCATATCCGCCACGAGATCGGGCCGATCGCGGTGCCGAGCAAGATCGAATTCGTATCGTCGCTGCCCAAGACGCGCAGCGGGAAGATCATGCGCCGCGTGCTCAAGGCCCGCGCACTGGGTCAGCCCGAAGGCGACACGAGCACGCTAGAGGAGTAGGTGTAGCAAGTGCATAGATTCCTGGTGCACACGTTAACCTCTTGATCACCCAGCCAAGATTCGTGATAACATTAGTTTCGCATAAACCTGAATCTTTTGGAGATGTCTGGTCTATCGCCTGCGTGGATGATTTGTGCTCCGCGGTCGAGATTCGTGGTACATGGCAATTCGGTTTCGCATGGGGTGAATGGCAGGAGGCGAGGCTAAGGGTTTGCTGAAGATACTCACTATTGATGCACTGGTTCGATCAGTTGAAGTCAACACAGGTTCTCCGTACTCGATACTCTTGGGAGCTGGTGCTTCAGTCAACTCCGGCATTCCGTCTGCTATCGACTGCATTTGGCAGTGGAAGCGAAGCATAGTCGTCTCACAGAATCCTAGTCTGAGGGATCAGCTTTCGAATCTTGCCCTCCAGGCAGTGCGGGATCAGATACAACGTTGGCTAAATGATCAAGAAGAGTATCCAGATCTTGGGGCAAACGAGGAGTATGGTTATTATGCCGAGAAATGTTATCCAATCCCAAGCGACAGGGCAAAGTTCTTCCAATCGCTAAGCAGGCAGGCGAAACCGTCTGTAGGTTACAAGGTGCTGTGTCTGCTTGCCCTTTCTGGGGTAGTTGACACTGTGTGGACAACCAATTTTGATGGCCTAGTGCCCCGTGTTGCGGGGTCGATGACCAATCCCCAGATCACCATTATTGAAGCCGGAATGGATACAAGAAACAGAGTAGAGCGAAAGCCCTCTGCCAATGAGTTGCTCCACGTCTATCTCCACGGAGACTACAGGTACGATGCACTCAAGAACACGGCCGAAGAAGTCAGATCAATGGAGAGTGAGTTCGTAGCGCACCTCGTACGTCACCTGCGAGACACCGATCTAATCGTTATTGGATACAGTGGCCGTGATCTGTCAGTGATGTCCGGTTTGTCCCAAGCGTACGCAGCCCCTGGCAACGGAAGATTGTTCTGGTGTGGATACGATAATGAGAAGCCAGATGATGCGGTGATAACTCTTCTTGAGACGGCAGCGGCCAACAACCGCGAGGCGTTCTACATCTCAACAGAGGGCTTTGACGATGTAATGCTTAGGCTCGGGACAGTGTGCTTGCAGGCAGAACTCCGAGATCGCGCAGATGCACTCCGCAACCAGGCAATTCAGCGGCAGTCAACCTCAGGAGCGCCTTTCTCAGTAGGTACTGGCACCCCAACGGCTGTTATTCGAAGTAATGCCGTCGAAATTGAGTGCCCTGCAGAGCTATATCAGTTTGAAGTTTCGATGTCGACTACAGAAAGCCCGTGGAAGCAGATCCGAGCGTTCATTGGTGACAGGAGAATTGCCGCGGGTTTCCTCAAAGGGAAAGTCCTAGCCCTAGGAACGCTTGACGATATTAGGCAGGCATTTGGCAGCCAAATTACGACTGAAGTGTCGATTACGCACATTGACACCAAAGAACTTCAGTTTGAGGACAGCGTTGTTACAGGCATCCTGCTAGAGGCGATAAGCAAGTACCTCTCAGCCGAGATAAACCTTGGCATGGGCAGGTTTCACAGGAGTTGGCAGCTCTGGAACCTAAGGTCTTCTGAGACAGTCAATCTGGGCGGTACCGTTGTTGACATACACGATGCTGTTGTCCTTAACTTTCGCACTTTCAGCAATCATGTGTATTTGTCGTTTACCCCCCGCATGAAGGGATTTCTACGGAATGGCGATCCAGCTTCCAACGATCAGGATCGTGAGATCAACTACCAGTTAACGGCCAAACAATATAACGGCCAATATCACGCGGCGATATCTGATTGGATCAATAAACTCTTTCCAGCGGGATCAACTACAATCGAGTTTCCAACACAAGGCGCACGCTGGAAATTTCGAGTCCACGCATCATCACCATCACTAGCAACCGTCTCATCTTTTCGAGCGAAGAACTCGATATCGTTGCCGAAATCGCTCGAATCTCAGATACGCCATCATGGAACGGAGTACAGAGATCCCTCGTTAGTCTTCAGAAACATGCAGGGTGATGGTTTCGTCAAGGACGTTCACCCAATTAGAGGATTGGCTCGAAATCAGCCTTATGATTTTCGACTGAATGACGGAGTCCTCGGCCGAGAAATACAACTGGCCGTGATCTGTCCCAAGCTAGATACACCTCGAGTCTCTACGTTTCTAAACTCGTTTCAATTTAGTGTAAAGCCACGGCGTCAACAGGACGAATATCTGCTGGAGTACCCCGGCTTCAGCTCGGCATTTGGAGTCCCGCTTCGGATACCTCAGCCTTCCGACAATCTTTGGCTGGAGTGCCCTGAAATTGATGAGGGTCTCGACGTAGTTTCAGGCGCGAGCATGCTTCATCAGCACATCTTGAGGCTAATTGACAGTATACGAGCAGGTTCTACAGCAAAAGCTATTATCATTTACGTTCCTGATCGCT
This sequence comes from Candidatus Flexicrinis affinis, assembly GCA_016716525.1. Lineage (NCBI taxonomy): Bacteria > Bacillati > Chloroflexota > Anaerolineae > Aggregatilineales > Candidatus Flexifilaceae > Candidatus Flexicrinis > Candidatus Flexicrinis affinis. Next base: position 563,339 of record JADJWE010000001.1, on the reverse strand, counting down.
GGGAGAAATGGACTAGGTACGATGTTGATCATGAGTACTTCGACCTTCACGACTCAATAAAGGCGTATTGTGTCCAGAATGGCGTGGCGACCCAATTCCTACGCGACAAACCCATCAACTACCCCGACCAATGCAGAATCAAGTGGTGGTTGAGTCTCGCAATTTATGTAAAGGCGCTTCGCACGCCGTGGGCGCTTGAAAGCATAGACGCAGATACTGCCTTTATGGGCGTAGGCTATTCGATCGTTCGGAACGCACCAAAGGGAAGGCAAATTGTTGTGGGTTGCAGTCACATCTTCGACTCGGCCGGGTTGGGACTGGGCTATCGCCTGAGTAAAGTTGAGGATCCGTTCTTCGATCGGCAAAAGAATCCTCACCTGTCACGTGAAGATGCACGACGCTCCGCTGAAAACACACAACAGCTACTCTATCATGCTGGCCGAGGCCTGCCAAAGCGGATTGTCATTCATAAGAACACTAGGTTCACACGGGACGAGGTAGCTGGGTTTACCGAAGGGTTCGCTGGTATTGCTTCCGTTGACATGATCGAGATATCTAGCGACCACGCGTTGCGCTTCACCGCATGCACCCCGTCAAGGAATGGTAATTTACAAGCAGACAACTTCCCAATCCGACGAGGTACAGCGATATTGCTGGAGTCGAAGCGTGCCCTGCTTTGGACGCATGGTGTTACCGAAGCGGTGATCCCTGGGAGGCGCTACTTCTTGGGCGGACGTCACATTCCCACCCCGTTGCAAGTAACGAGACACGCGGGATCGTCATCGTTAGCCGTGTTGGCCCAAGAGATCCTTGGACTTACGAAGATGAATTGGAACAACATGGATCTGTATAGCAAATTGCCAGCCACAATAGAGACTGCCGGAATGATTTCACGAATCGGTCTTCTGCTCGAGCGATTCGGCTCACCACCCTACGATTACCGGCTGTTCATTTAGTAACAGCGAGTTGCCGGCCACGTACTAGCTTGGTACAGACTCCCCTTACTCTGGTCCCCCTACCCCCCATACCCGTCCGGATGATCCCGGTGCCACGCCCAGGCCGTTTCGACGATGCGGTCGAGCGTGTCGTACATCGGCTCCCAGCCCAGCTCGGCGCTAATGCGCGTGCTGTCCGCCACCAAACGCGGTAAATCCCCCGCCCGGCGCGGCGCGTCCTTGACCGGGATCGGGTGGCCGGTCACGCGGCGCACCGACTCGATCACCTCCAGCACCGAATAGCCGCTCCCGCTGCCGAGGTTGTACACCCGGCTCTTGCCGTCCTTGAGCGCCTCCAGCGCCAGAATGTGCGCGTCGGCCAAATCGGTCACGTGCACATAATCGCGGATCGCCGTGCCGTCCGGCGTGTCGTAGTCGGTGCCATACACGTCGACGTGCGGGCGCTGGCCGAGCGCAACCTGAAGCACCAGCGGAATCAGATGCGTCTCCGGGCGGTGGTCCTCGCCGATGATGCCGTCGGGGTGCGCGCCGCTGGCGTTGAAGTAGCGCAGGCAGCAGTACTTCAGGCCGTAGATGCGTTCCATCCACATGAGGTAGCGCTCGCCGATGTACTTGGTCTCGCCGTACACGCTGCCGGGGATCAGCGCCTCGTCCTCGGTGATGGGGATGCGCTTGGGCGCGTCATACAGGTTGGCCGTCGAGGACAGGATGAAGCGGTCGACGCCGGTCGTCATGCACGCTTCGAGCAGATTGGTGATCGCGTTGACGTTGTCGCGCAGGTATTTGAACGGATCGCGCATCGACTCCCCGACCTGAATGTGCGAGGCGAAGTGCAGCACGCCGTCGAACGGGGGCGCGCCGTCGCGCCGGTTGGCGTCGAACGTCGCCGTCAACTCGGCCATGTCGAGCAGGTCGCCCTGCACGAACGTGGCCTGCGGATGTACCGCCTGCCGGTGCCCGGCGCTCAAGTTGTCGAACACGGTCACGTCGTGCCGGCGCTCGATCAGCCGGTAAACGACATGGCTCCCGATATACCCTGCCCCGCCTGTGACCAGCACCTTCATCGCATTCGTCCTTATGTCAAAAAGTCGCAGCAGTCCACTTATACACGCATGGTCGGCGCAGCACTCACGGCCGCGGCGGAGAGAAGCGCGTCACGCCCGGCACCTCGACGGCGGCTTGCAGCGTCGCTTCACCCTGCGTGATCTGTACGTCCGAGCCGTAGATCCGCAGCATCCGCCACAGGTCCTGCATCGCCGATCCGCTAACCCACACCCGTTCGTCGGGGGTCAGCGCGGCCAGATTCAGTTCGCCGGGCAATTCCCACTCGACGCTGGAGCGCTCGGGGTTATACGTGATCGGCCGCACCGACACATAGCCTGCCGCCGGGATCAGCTCGGCCGGTGAGTCGGCGACCGCACGACAGCGTTCGGCCACGTCCCGATAGTAGCCATCCGGCAGCGCGCCGAGCGCATCGGCCCGGTGCGCTTGCCCGTTGACCACCAGCAGCAGTGTCTCGATGAACGGCGGACGGTCTTCCGGCGCCAGCGCATCCAACCCGCTGCCTCGATTGTAGAACTGGTAGATCAGCGTGAGTTCTTCGACAAAGACCCGGATCGCCTCGTCGCTGACGGACTGGAACACGACCGGTCCGGCAAGCCCGCCGGGCGGCGTGTACACGACGCGGTTGTCGCCGTAGATCGTGCAGTCTGCCACGTCGTTGCGGCGCTCGAACGCGTTGGCGTCCGCCGCCGTCACCTCCGCGCGAAACACGACCGCCAGCGGCGACCGTTCCCAGTCGATCAGGCCGACCAATTCCGGCCGCGTCACCGTCCCGATCGGCTCGCGGGTCTGGGACCCGGACTGGCAGCCCGCCGCGATCAACACCAGCACCGCGATCACCGCGCGGAGTCGCATCGGCAAATCCTCTCCAAAGCACCGTCGTCACACTCTGTTGATCAGTATAGCCGCGTCCTCGCTAAACGTCTCATAAGTTCCGGCGCACCGTTCGTACGCACCGCGCCATTGTCGTGATATGATCGACTCAATCGACAGACCTTCGGGGCAGGGTGGAATTCCCTACCGGCGGTGACGGGGCATAAGCGTCCCCCAGCCCGCGACCCGCTGCATTCGGGACACCGGAAGCGGCGGCTGATCCGGTGTAAGTCCGGGGCCGACGGTTACAGTCCGGATGGGAGAAGGTCGCTGTACGCCGGACGTACCGTACCACGGCGCTCTTGTGCTGCCAGTTCGCATGCGCGCATGGTATGATGTTGGCCGTCTCCGGCGGCATGCGGTTCTCCCCCACTCGGCCCCGGTCGTATTGAACGGGGTTTTCTGATGCAGTTCCCGCTTCCGCTCGTCCGCCTGACGCGCATCCCGGTGCGCTATGGCCGCCGCGTCGCCCCGCGCACGATCCGCCGCTACGCGGGGATCGTCACGCTCGGGCTGATGCTGATCGCGTGGCAGCTGCTCGTGATGTCGAAAGCGTTCCCCAGCTATCAACTCCCTGCGCCGGCCGCCGTGTGGGCCGAGTTCGTCGATTGGTTCGGCTCGGGCCGCCTGTGGCCGCACATCTGGACGACCGTGGTCGAGGTCCTGTCGGGGCTAGGGTTCGGAGTCCTGTTCGCCGTCGCGCTCGGCTACGTCATCGCCCACAGCCCGCTGCTGGACGACGTGCTTTCGCCGATCATCGTCACGCTTCAGTCGACGCCAGTCGTCGCCTATGCCCCGCTGCTGGTCATCTGGTTTCCTGGCATCACCAGCAAGACCATCACCAGCGCGCTGATCGTGTTCTTCCCCATGTTGATGAGCACGGTGGTCGGAATTCGCAACGTGCCGCCGACGCTGGTCGATCTGATGCGCGTCTCGCAGGCGACCCGCCGGCAGATGTTCGTCAAGCTTGAGGTGCCGGCGGCTATGCCGGTGCTGCTCACCGGGTTGAAGACCGCGGCGACGTTGAGCGTGATCGGCGCCGTCGTCGGCGAGTTGATCAACGGCAGCGCCGGACTGGGGCATCTCGTGCGGCTGGGCCTCTCGCAGTACGATATCCCGCTCGTGTTCGTCGCCGTGATCCTGCTGGCCACGCTGGCCCTCAGCTTGTACCGCCTTGTGACGATGATGGAACGCCGCTTGCTGCGTTGGCAGCAGTTCGAATGAGTCTACCGATTGTGAGGAGCTGCGCATGACATCCCGTTTTCGCCTACTGCTCGTCTTCTTGCTTGCCGTGACCGGGCTTGGTTCAGCCGCGCAGGATGTGCCGCTTCAGCCACTGCCGTTCTTTGCCTCGTTCATCCCCAACGTTCAATTCGCGCCGCTGTACGTCGCCATCGAAGAGGGCTACTTCGCCGAGGCGGGTTACGATCTGCAGATTCAGCACGGCGACGAGAATCTCGGCGTGATCCAGATCGCACAGGGCGAGCCAAAGTTCGGGCTGATCAGCGGTGAGCAGGTACTGCTTGCGCGCGCCGCCGACATCCCGGTGGTCTATGTCTATGCATGGTTCATGCAGTACCCGGTCGCCGTGGTTGCCCGCGACGGCGTCGAAATGGACTCGCCCGACGACTTGGCCGGCCTGCGCGTCGGCATTCCCGGGCCGTTCGGCGCCAACTACACCGCACTCACCGCGCTGCTCGCCAGCGCCGGTCTCACCGAAGCGGATCTCCAGCTTGAGTCGATCGGCTATGTCGCGCCGGACATCCTGTGCGCCGGTGGCGTAGACGCCGCGGTCGTCTACAGTAACAACGAACCGCTCGAGATCCAGCGCCGGATCGACGCCGGGGAATGTGGAGACGTATCCGGTATCACCGTTCTGGAAGTGGCCGACATCGCCAATATCGCCTCCAACGGCATCGTCACCAACGAAACTGTGGTGGAGAACGAGGGCGACCTCCTTTGGATGGTGACGATCGCGTTCGATCAGGGCGTGTTCGACACGGCGACCAACCCCGCCCGCGCCTACCTGCACAGCCTGAACCATGTCGAAAACCTACCTCAGTCGCAGGCACTCGTCAGCGCGCTTGAGGGTTACGCCGCCGAGTTCGACGCTTTGCTCGCCACCTTCCCTGCCCCCGAGGCATTCGCCGAGAAACGCGTCGAAGTCCGTGACGCCCTGCGCGAGGCGTTCGAACCCGCCGAACTCGCGCAGTTCGAGGTACTGCTGGCGACGATCGATCTGTGGGATCATCCGCTGACCGGGATCATCAACGATGATGTGTGGCTCAATACGCGCGACGTGATGGCCCTGATGGGCAGCGTCCCCGCCGATTTCGACGTGACCGGCGCGTACACCAACGGCTACGTCCCGATGGGCATCGACTACGAGGTCGCTCCGCCAATCGCGGCCACGCCGGAGAACTAGGCGCACATCGTGCTCGAAATCCGCAGCTTATCGGTGACCTTCACACAGCCGAACGGCGAGCCCCTGCCCGCCCTCGGTCCGCTGTCGTTCGATATTCCGCCCGGGCAGTTCGTGTGCCTCGTCGGGCCGAGCGGCTGCGGCAAGAGCACGCTCATCAACGTGATCGCCGGACTGCTTGCACCGACTGCGGGCGCGGTTCGGCTGGAGGGCACCACCGTGCGCGGGCCGTCTCCACGCATCGGGTTGATGTTCCAGAACGCGACACTGATGCCGTGGCGGACGGTTCGCGACAACGTGGCGCTCCCGCTCGAGCTGGCAGGCGTCGACCGCGCGAACCGGTTGGAGACAGTCGACGCCTTGCTCGAAATGCTGGGCCTGACGGAGTTCGCGAACTCGTACCCGGGCGGGCTGTCCGGCGGCATGGCGCAGCGTGTCGCGCTGGGGCGGGTGCTGTCGCAGCGGCCGCACGTGCTGCTGCTCGACGAGCCGTTTGGCGCGCTCGACGCGCTCACCCGCGAGCAAGTCAGCTTCGACTTGCTGCGGGCGTGGCGCAGGGAGCAGCAAACGGTGTTGATGGTTACGCACGACATCACTGAGGCGACCCTGCTGGCCGACCGTGTGCTGGTGATGAGCCGCCGCCCCGGACAGATCGTCGCGGACATTCCGGTGACGATCCGCCGCCCGCGCCACCCGGAGGATGCGTTTACGTCCGATTTCGGCGAGACCGCCCGCGAAATCCGAGCCGCGATCAACCGAGCTTAGTGCGCAGATCTCGCGCCGCCGCCTGCGAAGCCGCACGATCGCCGGCGGCAAATCGCGTAACAATGTCGTCGAAGTCCCGCAGCAAGTGATAAACGCGGGACTTTTCGGCATGGCCGGGCGTCAGCGGGCGGATCGACGTGTAGCCTTCGTACAGCGCATCGACGCACCCTGCTCCAAACTGCTCCCACTGGTCGTCCACAGCGAAATCGCACGCCGGATCGGCGGCCATCCACCACTCGAAGTCGACAACACCCGATAGCCGTCCGTCAACTTGCAGCATGTTTCCGGGGTGTCCGTCGCGGTGCGCGATAACACCCCGCGTCACCTGCTCGAACGCCGGTCGCGCGGCGTTCACCAATGCCCGCATATCGCGCACCAGATCGGGGCTTGCCGCACCGCCGAGTTCTTCCGACCAGTCCACGTAACGCTCTAGGAAGGACGTCGGCCATTCCGCCCATGCCGCCATGTGCGTCCCGTCTTGCAGTTGATGCCACTTGCCGAATTGATCGAACGACATCGCGTTGTGCATCCGTGCGAGAAACTGCCCCACGTCGCGAGCCACCGCCTGACGCTGACGGGCTGTCAACGCCGTGCTCTCGATCGCCGCGCGTCCGGGCACGTATGTCATCACCATGTACGGCATCGGCGCGACTGTCCGCCGGTCGTCCAGTGCAAGCACGTCCGGCACTGGCAGGTCGAATTTGCGAAGTGTCTCATACACCCACGCCTCGCCGGCAAAGCGTGTGGTGATTTCGGGGTCGGTCTCGTCGGCGCTGAAGAGTCCGTCAAAACGAACGACATAACGATCGTCTATGACGTAGATCGGGTTGTTACACCCGTCGGCCGGACGTGTCACGTGACCAGCCCGCCCTAGCCCGTGTGCCTCAAGAATGGCATCAAGGTATTCGCGCATCGGTGCACGCTAGGCGAGATCGTCGGGATCGAATAGCAGCATCAGCACGATCGCCGTATGCAGCGCGAGTCGTTGCCGCGGGTCGCTCAACTCCGTGCCGGTGACCTCGGCGATCCGGCCCAGACGATAATTGAGCGTCGACCGATGGATGTGCAGCGAGTCCGCCGCCGCGACCCCGCTCCCGCCTTGTTCAAGATAGACGTGCAAGGTGTGGAACAGGTCGGCGCCCGTCTCGGCGCGTAAGTCGCGCAGCGCAGGCACGTGCGGATTGGAGTCGAGCGCTGCCGGCCCGGCGCGATAGAGCGTCAGCGGAAAGCTCAGGTCGTCGCAGGACAGGATCGACGAGGTGTCGCCCAGCCGTCCGCCCAACATCAACGCGTCCTGCGCATCGACTAGTCCGTGCGCAGCCCAAGACACCCCACGCCCGGCCGTGCTGATCGCAGCGCATACTTCATCGCGCTCTGGCCCGATCTGGGCGATCCACTGGCGCACAGCATCCACCAGCGCCGGCGAATCCTCGACCAACAGCACGATCTGGTCGGCGCTTATGCCCGCCAAACCGTTCAGAACGGCCGCTTGGAGCCACCGCTCGGTGCGTGCCAGCAGCGGGTTCAGCGGCGGACGGACGCCATTGACCACAACCACCCGGTAGGACGCCCGCAAATTTAGCCCCCAGCGCGCGGCGCGGTCGGCGTACACGTCCTCGCGCTCGATCGCGCGCGGCGACAATAGACGGGTGACCAATTCGGCCCGTTCCTCGACGGCAGCGCGCTGAGCGCGTTCTTCGCGCAGCAGCATTAACGCCGCGACAGTCGACCCGCTTTCGACCGCCATCCGTTCAAGCTCGGTCAGCGGGCTGCCGTCCGCGATGATCCACAGATAGCCGTATACCTCGCCGTTCAGCACGATCGGTGCGAGGATACGCTCCATCTCCAGTCCTACATCGGGCATTTTGGGCAGCATGATCGGGCGCAGCGTGCGCCGGATTTCCGGCAGGTACCCGCGCGACTCCAACGCGGCGACGAGCCGCGGGTCAGTGCGCCCTTGCTGCTGCGTATAGCGGCGCGCCTCGTCCACTGGCGCAAGGTTGTGGCTCGCGTACGCCTCGAAGCGGTCGTTTTCAATGCTGACCGACTGCTGCACCAGCGTTGCCAGCGTGACCGCCAGTTCGGTCAGCCCGGCCTCCTGCATGACAAGCCGAGTCAGGCGTTGATGGATGTCTAGCGCCGCGCGCAGGTCGCGCTGTGCAATCGCCTGATTGATCGTGCGTGCGATATCGACAAACAGCAGTTGGAAGGGCACGGCGATCAGCGGGAACCCGTGCGACTCGGCGAGGTCGCACAGGTGCTGGGGGATGCTATCGGTATAGCGGCCGACGGCGATCCCAAGCGCGGCAACCCCTTTGTCGATCATTGCGCTGAGATACGCGGCCTGCGCGTCGGCGTCCTGCGGCATATTGATGTACGTCGTCAGGACTAGTTCGCCGCCGTTGAGCCAGTTAGCCGCGTCCGGCACGCCGACGTTATGCACCCATTGGACCACACGGCCCAGCCCTGCCGTGCCGGCGACACAGCGCGCGCCAGAGAACACGGCCAGCCCGAGCGCATCCCCGACGGTGAGCACGTTAGTCGATGTCCTCGATGCCAACGCGACCGCGCTGCCTCAGCACCGCCGCCTTGAGCTGCCCGCAGCCGGCGTCAATGTCGATTCCACGCCTGACGCGCACAGTCGCCGGAACGTGATACGCTTCGAGGATCTCGATGAACCGGCGCACCGCGGCCGGGTCGGACGGACGACCTGCGTAGCCGCCGGTTGGATTCAAGGGGATCAGATTCACGTGGCAGTTGAGGTTGGTCAGTAAGCTGCCCAGCGCGTGAGCCTGTTCAGGCGAATCGTTCTCGCCGGCAATCAGTGCCCACTCGAACGTTACGCGCCTACCCGTCTTTTCCACAACCTCGCGGCATGCGTCGAGCAGATCGGCCAGCGGGTAGCGCTTGTTGACTGGCAGCAGCGCCGAGCGTTCTTCGTCGGTCGCGGCGTGCAGGCTGATCGCGAGGCGAACCTGCAGCCCTTCGTCGGCAAACTGGCGAATCTGCGGCACCAACCCGACCGTGCTGATGGTGATGTGCCGCGCGCCGATGCCGAGGTCGGCCATCAAACGGCGCACGGCCGCCAGCGATGCATCGTAGTTGTGGAACGGTTCGCCCATGCCCATCAGGACGACATTCGAGAGCCGTTCTCCCTCGCGGTGAAGCTGGCGCGCGAAGTGAACCGCCTGCTCGACAATTTCCGCTGCGCTCAGGTGCCGCGCGAATCCCATTTGGCCGGTTGCGCAGAACACGCAGCCCATCGCACATCCTGCTTGTGTGCTGATGCAAGCCGTGCGCCGGTCGTCGTCATACGGCATCAGTACCGATTCGATGAGCTGCCCGTCCGGCAGTTCGTAGACACGCTTAGCAGTGCCGTCGGTGCTGGTGCGTTCGGCGGCAATGCGCAGCACGCCGAGTGTGCACGTCTCACTCAACTGCCGGCGCAGTGACTCCGGCAGATCGGTCATTGACTCGAAGTCGGCCGCCAGCTTGTCATACAGCCACGACCAGACCTGCCCCGCGCGAAAACGGGGCTGCTGCCAGCTTGTCAACAGCGCGTCTAGTTCGGGACGGGTCAATTCATACAGGTTGATCATCATACGCCTCGGTTCGTCTGGCGCATGAATCGTAGCGGATAACCGCGCGGCGGCTAGGGTCGTGTTCCGCTGCCCTGCGAGCTATGCCTCGAGGACGGCCTCGAGCGTCGCGTCCTGCTCAATCAGGAACTGCTCGGCCTCGTCGAGCGAGTTGACGAACTTGTACTGCCCGCGCGAGAACTGCACGCCGATCGAGATGAAGAAGCGATACATGGCGTTGGGCGCGATGATCGCCATCCAGCCGATTTCCGGGAAGTTGGGCGTTGAAAGCGAACGCAGGTCGCCCAACCCGATCCCCACACCGCTGATGCCTGACGCGTCGATAACCATGTGAATCGGCGCGACTCCTTCTTTGACGAACACCCCCATCTGTTCGGTTTGCGCGCGCACGTCGTCAGCGACGACCTTTCCGTAGTAGCGAACGCCAAGCAGGCGCTTGCCTGCCCTCCAACCGATGTCTACCGGCATGTGATGTTTCCCCGTGTATCTGCGTGTTGTCCGATAACCGCTAGTGTACGTCGTTCAGCGTCTGCGCAGAATCAACGTTATCGCGATGATCAGCACGACGGCAGCCGCAATAAGCCCGCCCACGACGATCGCTGCCGTCGGCATCGTCTGCTCGGCTTCCGACGGGACTTCGAAGACCTCGGCAGGGCGCGGGGTCGCGGTGGCTGTCGGGGTATCGGATGGTGTCAGCGACGGCGCGCGGGTCGGCGGCGCGAAGCCGCTGGCCGTTGTTGACGTATACGTCAAGGTGACGGTGGGCGTCAGCGTGTCGGTCGGCGTGCGTGACGGCGTGAACGTCTCGGTCGGTGTCGGCGTATGCGTAAAGGTTCGCGAAGGCCGCACGGTGGGCGTCGGCGGGCCGAACGGCGGCGCACTGTAGGCGATGTCCGCCTGCGGCGTGAAAATCCATGCTCGCCACCCCGCCCCAATTGCGGCGGTCGTCTGCCCGCCTGAAACTGCCGCCCACGCCTCATCAAGCGTGGCGCCATCGGTCATCGCGTCAAAGACGGCCAGCAGTCCGTCGCGACCGATCTGGTCGGTCATATACACGACCCATCCGAAGCTCTGGTCGCGCCACAACGATTCGCGAACGGGGTCGGTAGGCGCAGCGTCCAGCGATGGCAGCAGACGGTTGGTGCGGAAGGCATCACGCACGGAGATCAGCGCCTGCGCCTTGCCGACCGATGAGAAGTACTGCGCGGCCCCCACTTTGAACCATTGCGGTGTCGTGTCTGCCTCGAACGCTTCAGCAAACACCCGCTGCATGACAAATTCCGAGATCACGTCCTGCGCAACCGTTCCGCTGAGGCGCGGCGCCGTGAGTCGAACCCAGCGCGTCCGATCGTAGATCCGGTCCGCGTCGGTAATCCGGCAAGGGAGGCGCTCGGCCAACACGATGCTCTGGACATCAGGATTCTCGGTACAGGCATTGGACCCGCGTGCCGAGTCGAAAAGGGCCAGCTTCATCGCGGGGATTTCTCGACTCGTCGGCCCAATTAGCTCCCGGATACGGTCAAGCTGCGCGGCAATCGCGGCCGTCGTTACCGCGCCCTCTGGTACGGCGATCGCAATTCCGTCGTCAGGGAGTTGGAGCACGTCCCACTCGAAGCGTTGGTCGGTCAGGACGACTTCGATCGCGACCGTCTCAAGCGCCTGCGCCGTCGGCTGAAACGCCCATGTGAACGTCAGCGGCACGAACGGCTCGGGCGGATCGGCGGGGATTTCCCACAGCACCGTCATACGCACCCAACCATCGTCTCCGATGACAATGTTGTCGAGGTCGACGGTTGCCCGGTCGCGCGCGCTGCCCTGCTCCCACGTGTAGATCACCCAGTCCATGCCGGCGGCGGGCGCGCGGAAGCGCACGTCGAAGGCCACGCCAAGCGGGAACAGCACTTCGGCGCGCACCTCGGGCATCACAGGCTCGAGCGTGATCGAAGGATGGATGGTGGGCGTCCGAAAGACGGTTGCGGTCGGTGTGCGCGTCGCGGTGGGCGTAGGCGTATCGGTTGGCGTAGACGTTGCGGTTAGGGTGGCGGTGCTGGGGGGCGACGCTGTCTCTGTCGGGGTCAACGTGATCGGAACAGCCGTCGGCAGGTCCAGCGGCGACCCCGGCTGTGCGGCGACACTGCCAGCGACCACCCACAGCGCCGCCGCGACGATGAACGTACGGATCAACTCATTCCCCCTTGAAACGCGAACAGCACAAATGGGATCACGTTATAGACGAAGTGCGCAATGACCGCCGCGGTCGTGCTTTGAAGTTGACGCAACCTGCCGAACGATAACCCGAGCACAAACACCAGCGCAAGCGTGGGAGTCAGCAGGTATTGGCTGTGCAGCAAGGCGAAGAATGCACTCGTCAGCCAGAGGCCGAAGATGGGCTGAAGGGCACCGCGGATGAAGATCTCCTCGCCAATGGCTGCACCGCCGCCGACCAGAATTGCGACCGGCAGTGACGCAAGCTGGCTGTTGATTTCCTGCGTCGCCCGCGTTTGCTCCGCGAACGTCTGCGGGTCGCTTAAGGTGATCCACACCGCGCTGAAAATGGCCGAGACACCGTACAGCGCGATGCCTAACGCCACGCCGGCAATCGCGTCGTTCTGCGTCGGGATGCGCAGCCCAAGCCGTTCCAGCGACGGCAACCCGCCACGTCGTATGGCGAAACCTACCCCGAGAAACGCTGCTGCCGTCAACAAGGCCGTCTCCAGAACACTCGACCACAGCGAGATTTCCGACTGCGCGTAGGAGTCGGCAATGCCGGAGACTCCACCGGCGAGCATGAACTCGAACGCGACGGCCGACAGTGCCAGCAGGCACATGACGATCGCCGTCAAGTGTACCGGTGAGTCGGGGTTGAACTGCTTGACGTACCGTGAAACGAACACGCGCAGCTCTGGGCGCTGGACGAGCTGATACGAGAACAAGGCAGCGCCACCCGCGAATACCGCGACGAACAGCGCATGGGGAAGGCTGACCGGCGTGAACTGCCCGGCAAGAGCCGGATCGCTGCTGAGGATCAACGCCTGAAGACTGCACGGCGCCAGGATGAACAACAGGCCAACCAACGACATCAAACAGAGGCGGATGATGTTGGGTTCCCACACGCCGGCCTGCACCTGATTGGCGGCGTAAATGACGAACATGAGATACAGGAGAATGGCGATTAGCAGCAGAGCGTCCACGATAGCATCCGGATCAAGCGCGGCACGAGCGCCTCTATTGTACCCCCATCACGCGGACGCCACGCGAGGCCCCATTGACCCGCCTGTGAGGCTGTGCTAAACTGCTCACGCTTGGCCGATCTGCCTGGATGGAGGGATGGCCGAGTGGTTTAAGGCATTGGTCTTGAAAACCAACGTAGCGCACCGCGCTACCGTGGGTTCGAATCCCACTCCCTCCGCCTTTAGCCAGACCGCAAGTCCCAAATCTTGGGGGGGTGCCAGAGTGGTCGAATGGGGCCGCCTGCTAAGCGGTTAACCGGCTTATACCCGGTTCGCAGGTTCGAATCCTGTCCCTCCCGCACGAAAGGAAGTTATCCGAACGGCTTCCTGAGCCGAGACCGCTAGAATTGCTGGCGGTCTTTGCTTTTCTGCCCTTGCTGATCGCTGGTGCCCCATCGCTCAGTGATATCCTGCAAGTACGCGAATGGCGCACACAACGCCTACTGTCCCGCGTCAACGCCTGTCGGACAACTCGAGATGCCCACGTGTTTCGGTCGTGCCATAGTCAGTAGAGACGGAACACGCCTGATGTACTGGACCGATGAAGTGCTGCACGTCGTCGATTGGGAATAAAAGCTATACTGCGACTTCACCGGTGAGCTGACCGGTGGCAACAGGCTGGTGTATCTGCGCGCGCGGTGTCTGGCGTCGAAGCCGAGACCTTCCCAGTCATCGAACGCACGTGCTATGCTGGACGCCGGTTTAACGGCTGTCGAAGGAGCCCGGTCATGAGAAGCGTTATCGCAATCTCCCATGTCTCCCTGGATGGTGTTATGCAGTCGATGGGCGCAGCGGAGGAGGACACCAGCGGTGGCTTCGCGTATGGCGGGTGGGTCGGCCCCTATGCCGACGACATGCTGGGAGCGGTCATACGCCGGGAGATGAACATGCCGTTCGATCTCCTAATTGGGCGCAAGACGTTTGACATCTGGGCGCCCTACTGGCCGAAACATTCGAACCTATGGCCTGGGGTCAACACAGCGACCAAGTACGTTGCCTCGAACACCATGTTCTCTCATACGTGGCAACCGTCCGTGTTCCTCAGCGGCGACATTGCACAACACGTGGCGAGGCTGAAGGATCAATCCGGGCCGAATCTTCACGTTTACGGGAGCGGAAACCTGCTTCAGACCCTCATCAAGCATAACCTGGTCGACGCGTTCTGGCTCAAGATCTATCCGCTGACGTTAGGCAGCGGCAAGCGACTATTTGCCGACGGCACCGTTCCGGCGGCGTTTGAGGTCACGGAGAGCAGTGTATCGCCACGCGGAGTCCTGATCGTCAATTACGAGCGTGAGGGCGCGTTGACTCCCGCAAAGCCGTGAACGGACATGACATGCGCTCGATGTTCGGCGCATCGCGCATACGGCCAGCGGATCGACAACGCGCCACGTGCTGGACGTGCAGCGCGGGCTGCCGGCGGTGATCGGGGCGAAGGCAGGGTCGGACGTCACCCACTACATGCACGGTCCGCTGGGGATGTTCGCCCAGCGCAACCCGGACGCCTCGTGGGACTGGATGCTGCACGACGGGCTGGGGAGCGTGCGCGGGGTGTTCGACGGGACGCTGCAGAGCGGCGATAAGGTAACGCAGCCAGCGTGCAGGGTCGTTGTCGCCTTCATCGAGTAAAAGGCAAGCGGCGAAAACTCCGATGTGAGCGAGCCACTCGCTCAGTAAAGTGGTCTTGCCGAACCCGGCCGGGGCGGAGATCAGCGTCAGTTTGCGCTGGAGGCCCGCATCGAGCCGTTCGATGAGGCGCACACGGGGAACGAGATTGCGCCCTGCCGGATGGAGATAGAGCTTGGTGGCGATAATTGGGACGGAGATACATCAAGTATAGACCTGCACCAAGGCAACACAAAGTCTTTAGTGTGGCAGCGCACAGTGAGCGATGGCACGTATGCGCATCGACGCCTTATGAAACAGAGCGCACACTGAAACAGTCGCCGTTTCTGTACTTTGGCTGTCGATCAGAATCAAGCAAGGTGTCTCTTCGCGAAACACCTTGCCTGTAACCCTCTCTCCGACGACTTGCCTGTAACCGGGCTAATTGTCCCGATCCTGCGCAATGGAGATGACGACCTTGCCCCGCACCTGACGATCTTCGACATAGGTCAACGCCGCTGCTGCTTCGCTCAACGGGACACACCGATCAATGAACGGGATGACCTTGCCCGCTTCAAGGAGATCCTTCACGAACTCCAGATCGGTCAGGTTGGGGCCGGCCCTCAAGGTCACGAACTGCTGACCGTCACTCTTCGAGCGCATCGACCCAAACAGCATCGTACGGAACATGCCGGACGTAGATCCCCCGGCGAAGACGTAGATCCCCATGGGGCTCAGGATACGCTGATACGCCGAGAAGGGACGAAAAGCCGCGGCATCGAAAATCAGATCGAACTGCTGGCCACTGCGGGTAACATCCTCCTGCGAGTAGTCGACGACATGGTCCGCGCCTAGCGTGCGAAGCATGTCCAGCTTCTTCGTGCTGGCAACGCCCGTGACCTCTGCGCCCAGAGCCTTGGCGATCTGCACGGCATACGACCCCACCCCGCCAGATGCGCCAACGACAAGGACCTTCTGACCCGCCTTGATCTGACCCTTGCGCAGGCCTTGCAGCGCCGTAACAGCCGCCAGAGGCACCGCAGCGGCCTGCGCGAAGGTCATGTTGGCAGGCTTCAGCATCAGCGCGCCTTCGTCCGCACACACGTATTCGGCATACGCTCCCCAGCCGCAGCTCGATAAGTCGCCAAAGACCTCATCGCCCGGCTTGAATCGCTTGACATCCTTGCCGACTGCCTCAACCCGCCCGGCAACGTCGGCACCGGGGATGGTCTTGGTTGGCTTGAGCATCCCGGTGCTCATGCGGACCAGGAACGGATCGGCTCTGATGAGATGCAGTTGAGCGGAATTGACCGATGTCGCGTAGACCTTGATCAGGACTTCGTTGTCTACCGGGGTTGGCTTTGCGACCTCCGTAAGATGAAGGACATTCGACGGAGATCCGTAGCGGTTGTAGACCATGGCTTTCATTGTGTTGTTCATTGTTTGCTCCTCCTCGTGAGCATTGTCCTGAATTGGGTTATGTTTGCTGGTTAACGGGTGGTGATTGATCATCGGTGGTTCGCTGGCGCGTGCTCCGAGATCGTCAAGGCGATGAGCTGAAGATTGAGGCCGTGAATGCGGTTCAGCAGTCCGAGCAGCGCCGTCTGATCGGTGAGGGATCCTTTCAAGACCGTTTCACCGTTGGCCTGAGGCGAGACGTCCAGCCCTTCGAGCCAATCCGACCACTCCTGCCTCAAGCGACCTCTGATTCTGATCTTCACGAACATGGCACTCGCCCACCTTCTATGCTGCTCAACATGTGCTGAGCTACTCCGGACTGACTTCACAATTCGTTCGATAGGGTTGCGCTCGTTGTTCAGCCGGATGCATAACCTCCCGAACGCCGCGGATGAAGAGTCAGGACGGTGCGCGCCACTGCCCAGCCAATCGACACGACGGTCACGATCGCGATGACGGCAAACGCGTCAGGGGCGAACAGCGCGACGGTCTCCATCGACGCGTCAAACTGGGCCGGCACGACGAACCAGGCGAATACAGCGAGAAGCACGTCGATGGTCAGCGGCAGATAGAACTGCCAGAAACGACGCGGGCCACGTGGAGGCAGATCGCCATTGCGCTGCCAGCGTCGTACCGAGGCGTAGGATCCAGCGACCCAGAGTGCAGGGACGAGTAGCACTGCCAGCATGACCGTCTGCGAGATGACCGACACCGGCGGATTCGTGCGTGCGGTCAGGCCGCTGCCGACAAGGATTTCGGCTATGCCTTCGATCGGAATGTTGATGGCGCTGCTGTTGAGAAAGCCGCCAATGTTAACCAACACGACGATCCCGAGGTGCTGTTCAGGCAGCAGCAGCAGATTGGAGTGGAAGTTGCTGACGTCCCCGTTGTGCCACAGTCTGGTCGATCCGGGCTGCCCCTCAACCACCCACCCCATGCCGTACGAACTCTCAGCGCCGATCCGCGCACCCGGAGTATGGAGTGTCTCGATTCCTTGCCGAGTCAGTACCTGCTCATCGCCGTACACCCCGCCGTTCAGCTGCGCGATCAAATAGTGGGCCATGTCTTCTGCCGACGACATCAGAAAGCCCGATGGAGTCATGTGGCGTGGATACGGCGCATCAAACGCAACCGGCCAGAAGAGCCAGTAGCGATAACCCGTGGCGAGGCCCGCTGCGACTGGATGTGTCGGTGACGCCGCGCTGTGGCTCATCTGGAGCGGCGCGAAGATCGCAGAGTCGATGTACTCCTCGTACGACATCCCTGACACGGTCTGCACGATCAGGCCCAGGATGTTGTAGTTCAGGTTTGAGTATTCGTAGTGCTGACCGGCGGGGTGGCGGAGCGTCACGCCGGACAATTCGCGTACACCGTCCTCCAGCGCCGTATCGCTCTGGTCGTTGCGCCCAAGGCCCTGACGACCTTCCAACTCAGGCAGCCCACTATCCTGATGCAGGAGATTGCGCACGGTGATCTGGGCTGACGCTGATGCATCCTTCGTACGAAACCACGGCAAATACGCGGTAACGGGTGTATCGAGGTCAATTCGGCCAGCTTCGACCAGCTGCATTACAGCCAGTGCCGTGAACGACTTCGTGGTCGAACCGAGGATGAACGGAGTCTGTCCGGTCACCGGTCGCCCATCCGCGCCGGCAATACCGTATCCCTGCAAGTAGACGATCTCGTCGCCGCGCACCACACCCAGTGCCAGACCGGGAATGTTGGCGGCCTGCATTCTGGATCGAACATAGGCATCGATGCTGTCTCGATCAACCTGCTGCAGCGGAAAGCTCTCCGCGGATGCCGTGGTCGCAGGTGCAGTGACGGACAGGATGCCCGTGAGGATCAGGACACCGAGCAAAGTGTAGACGCGTTTCGGGTGGGACATCGCTGCCTCGTCCATCTAACTGCTGTGAATGGGGTCGTCGCGATCGTCTGCGTTGTGACTATCCCTACGGTAGTCGGGGAGATGGGGTAGTGTCATACCCCACGTTGGGTATTGTCGTGGGGAAAGATCGGACCTGAACCGCACACGAGCAGCGTTCGGGATCGCGTTGACATGTGCAGACCACGCGTTCGACACAGCGCCAGCACGGGCTCAAGCTCGTCGCAATCAGCGGGACACCCAGCACGGCCGCACCGATGCGTGCGCGGTCGGGGTCGCCTAGCGGAATCAGTCCGAGGCTGTTGTCGCGTTGGAACGAAAGCTGCCCTACCGCCTGAAAGCCCGCTTTCTTGATTCCCGCCCCCGATGGCAGGTTCTCCGGGGCATGAAGAATCCAGAACCGTTCGGCATGCTCCATCTGCACGATCGCGTTCAACAGCCGCGGGTACAACCCGTGTCCTTGCCAGTCGGACAGGGTGGCGAAGTCCCATAGATAGCGATCGCCCGGGGCGACGGAGAACGTGAGGTCCAGCTCGCCGATGGAGGCCTCGCGTGTCGCCATCCAGCCATAGGTCACCGCCGTTGTACCCACCACCCCCAGATACGGAACGTGACCGGCGCGCCGGCGCTGCTTCACGTTCGCTACGGAAATGCGATTGAGGGCGGCCAAGTGTTCGTCATCGCCGGCCAGCGCGACCTGAAAGCCCGGTAGCGGAGCGAGTTGGAGCAGGGGATCAGAAGCCCACCATGTTGCCAGTGCCATTGCACACCTCGTGTATGTTGTCGTATTCGGGCGGTCAGATGTTGGAGGAGAGTGCGCGAGGCACAGCACTCTATACCTTGCCTCGCGCACGCCGCGGTCTTGCGAGCGGTTATCGAACCCGCGAGACCATGTTGACAATCGCCTCGACGGCGGCCTCGGGTTGATCCATCTGGATGTTGTGTCCGCTGTTTTCCACAACGATCTGCTGGCTGTTCGGCGACAACTGAAGCAACTCAGCCTGCATCGCTTGCCAGCCCGTCTGCTGGTTTAGCCTCCCGGTCAGGACGGTCAACGGCAGGTCCCCGAAGGACGTCACCGAACCCGCCTGTGCAAGGCTCATCGGCAGCGCTGCGCCTTCGTCTGCCCACGCCTGGACCGATCGCGGAGTTACAGAGAAAGCGATAAATGCAGCTCGTGCCTCGGGCTGTAGATCGCGTACAAAACCGAAGGGGTCGGCCAGCAACCGCACCAATCCGATGCGCGCCAGCAGCGACGGAACGGCGCTCCCGCCGGAGGTTCCTACAGCCTCACGTGCGGCCGCATCCGACGGCTCGGCCATCTGTCGAGGGCTCATCGATTCGATCAGCACGACGCCGGCGACGTCAGCTGGATACGTGTGGACAAAGACACGCACGGGCAACCCGCCCAACGAGTGACCGACCATCACGTAAGGTCCCGCGACGCCGGCCCGCTCCAGCAAGGTATGCAGTTCGGCGGCGATCTGCTCCGCGCTGCGCGGCAGAGGACCGGCTTCGCTGTACCCCATGCCGGCGCGATCGTACGCACAAACCCGTGTGGTCGCCGCCTCCTGCGCCTGCACCACACTCCATGCGAGGGACCAATCGCCCAAGCCCGCGTCGATGACGACCGTCGGACTGCCAGCGCCGATACAGCGGATGTGCATGCGGAATCCGCCGACGTCGACCATCTGGCCCGGCGGAGGATAGGCGCCGATGTCGGCACGCTCTGCCAAAGCTTCGTAGACGGTTCCGACCGCGATCAGACCCAGCACAACGACCATAAGCCTGGCGAGCCAGCGAAATGGACGCCGCTTTTGCACCGCCGTCTGAGGAGCCTCGGCCTGCGCTGCGCGTGCGCCGGGGGCGTCATGACTGCCCGCGTTGACGGGATTGCGTTGTTGTGTAGAGATGGGTTCGATCGCCATTGCAGTGCCTCCTGCGATTGGACAACAATTCGAGTTGAACAACCTCAGGGTACGCGCTGGCGTGGGGTAGTGTCATACCCCACGTTGGGTATTTCGCTAGAGCAACCTGTGCGTTTCGGCGTGCTTTAGGGCTTCCCAACGACTGTGCACGCCCAGCTTGCTGTAAATGTTCTTGATGTGTTTGCGCGCCGTGTCAACAGCGATTACGAGACGTTCCGCAACTTCGTTACTGTCTAGTCCGTCCGCCAGCAAGCGCAGCACTTCCACCTCGCGCAGGCTGAGCGCGTCGTGCACGTGCCCCACCGGACGACGGGACACTGCTGGTGGCTGGCTTCGTTTCGCCGTCGCCGCAAGCAACCGCGATATGTAATCGGTCGAGACAGACGGCTGAAGACGCCCGTTCCGCTGCAAATCGATAACCGCCTCCAACAGCCGTGCGACAGATGGTCCTTCATCGACGAAGACACGAACTGGTTGGTCGGGTTCTGCAAGCACCAATGCGCGCACGAGCGACTCCACCGCGCTCTGACGGTCGTTGGCGATATCGTACGCAACAGCCTGCAAGACAAGCGCGCGGATCATGCTTCCGGCACGTCGACTGCCCTCGGCCTGCTTGACCAGTCGCTCCAGAAGATGAAGCGCGCTGTCAATCTTCGTCCCAACGGCGCTATACAACCGCGCCAGCATCAGATAGTAGCCTTCGCGGTCGTAACCGATCGCGTCATCGGCTCCCAACTGGTTTTCCGCCGCCCATTTGTCGAGCGCGGAATAATCGCCCTGCTCAAGCAACCGGCGCGCCCGCGCAATCGAGAGCTGTGTCGAGCGCCCTTGCAGCTTGCTCATCCGTTCCAGCTGCTCCGCAAGTTCCCAGAACTCCCCCGCACCTACCAGATCGCCTTGCAGCGTCTTGAGGCGCGACAGTCCCACGTAAGCCCGCAGCAGCGCCATCGGGAAGCTTTCCGGATTGATCTGTTCAGCGCTCTCCTGCAGATACTTCTCTGCTGCGACAAGCTCGTTGCGCTCGATATGGATCTCTCCCAACAACAGCACCATATAACCAGCGGTTGGGAAACGCTGCAACCCCGGCAGGCGGGCCGCATTCTCTAGCTGCTGGCAGGTTTTCTCGGCGGCACGCAGCGTCAGTTGCGACAACTGCAGTGACGATA
The DNA here is from genome assembly GCA_016716525.1 of Candidatus Flexicrinis affinis. Taxonomy (NCBI): domain Bacteria; kingdom Bacillati; phylum Chloroflexota; class Anaerolineae; order Aggregatilineales; family Candidatus Flexifilaceae; genus Candidatus Flexicrinis; species Candidatus Flexicrinis affinis. The sequence goes on along the minus strand of JADJWE010000001.1, from coordinate 542,390 downwards.
GATGCCAGAATGCAGACACCATCGCGAAGGCGCTGCCGACTTCCTGACTCAGCTCCATCGCATACGAGAGGACGTCCGTCGCCTCCTGAACGTCTCCAATGTACGCACATGTCACGCCCAGATTGATCGCCGCCATGCAGCGCCAACTGACCGCCTCTTCTGGCAGGAGTTCCAAGGCTTGCCGGGCCAGCGTGAGCGTCGCCGGAAACCGATGGCGCACGGCGGTCAACGTGCTGTGGATTGCAGCCAACATCCCCGCGGTCGTCGGATCCTGATTGCCGGGCGTGAGACTCAACGCAGTCTCGGCATCCCGGATGCGCTGTTCGGCTGCGCTCATCTGGTTTGTCAGATAGAGTACCCACGCGTGATACAGACAGAGACGCGGATATTTTTGAAGGACGCTGTCCGGCAGCGCCTTCAACCAGCCAAGCAGCGTATTGTGCTCGGCACGCTGCCAGATGAGCAGCTCGGCAATCCCCTGAATTAGCGCGGCCGCCCGGCTGTGGTCGCGCGCCGCGAGCGCATGGTCAATGGCCTCCGACAGAAGGCCGTTCTGCTCAAACCACTGGGAAGCCCTTTGGTGCAGTTCGTTCACGCGGTCCGGATACTTCAACCCCAGTCGGTGACGAAGGAAGTCCCCAAACAGGCGATGGTAGCGATACCATTGACGCTTGTCGTCAAGCGCGACGACGAAGAAGTGGTTGCGCTCTAGGTGATCCAGCACAGCCCGGCTGTCTGCGACGTTGAGAATGGTGTTGCAAAGCTCGGCGTTCATCCGCTCAAGGACGCTGGTTTGCAGCAAGAACTGCTGCATTGCATCCGGCATCTGATCAAGGAGCTCGTCGCCCAGATAGTCCAGCACATAGTGATGATCCCCGGCAAACGAAGCGATGAATTCCGCCGGGTTGCTCTTCCCTTGCAAAGCGAGACCGGCCAACTGCAGTCCGGCGATCCACCCTTCGACACGCGTATCCAGCGCCGCAATGTCCTCAGCTGAGAGCGTCAGCCCCATGACATTCGTGAAGAAGTGCGCGATCTGCGGTGGCGGAAAGCGCAAATCGGCGCTCCGTATTTCGAGCAGGTCGCCGCGAACGCGCATGCGCGAGAGCGGAAGCGGGGGATCGATTCGGGTCGTCATCACGAGCCGGAGCTGCGACGGCATGTGCTCGACCAGAAACGCGAGCCCGTCATGAACGTCCGACGATTGGATGACGTGATAATCGTCGAGGACCAACGCAACTGAATCAGGAAGTGCCGAGAGCTCGTTGATCAGCGTCGATAGAATCGTTTCGATCGGCAGCGGCTGCGGTTCGTGGAGGAGCGTGAGCGTCTGCTCGCCCGTTCCCGGAAACGCGGTCCGGATCGCCGCGATAGCATAATCCCAGAATCGTACAGGATCGTTGTCCGCGACATCGATCGAGTACCAAGCCACCTTGATTTGGCTCTGAGCGATCCATGCGCTTGCCAGCGTCGTCTTGCCATAGCCGGCAGGAGCGGAGATCAAGGTCAGTTTTCGGTCTTGCCCCCCGCCCATAACCTGGATCAGATCGTGACGGAAGACATCCTTCGCTCGCGGCGGTGGAATGAACAGCTTGGTGGCGACGATGGGCGCGAGCATCGTGCGAGTATAGCAAGCCGTATGTTGTACGCAATGAAGTGGATCACAGCTCTGCGATCGCGTGTGAAACGCGCTTCAGTTACCTGTGACGATCTTCGATGCGCGAAGCGGCGACCGGCTGTGCGCGCGTGCCGGGTCCAACTGGGATTCATGTGCTGCATGACGCATCCGAATCAGCGCACCTTGAATCGCCCGGATGTACCGTAAGGCGCGGAGCAGCCCGATCACAACACGCCCAAACGGCCACGCGACGATGTCTCAAAACGTTGCGTCACGCCGGCACACGCAAATCATCGCAGCCGAGGGTTTCTCGTATCTAACCCTTCAGCGATCCCTGCACCAGCGCCGAGATGATCTACCGCAAGGTGTCCTTGTACGCTTGGGGACTCTACCTCGGCAATCACAATGGAACGGACGTATCGCCCTACGCCGCGGCGGCACGCGCGACAGATGTCAGCGCCATGCCTCCGACTTACCTGCGTGTCGGTACCCTTGATCTGTTCCGGGATGAGATCATTACCTACGCTCAGCGCCTGATGGCGGCTGACGTCCCCACCGAACTGGCCGTGTACCCGCGGGTCACGCATGCAGCAGAAGGGCTGGCGCCCGATGCCGAAGTGAGTTATCGGATGCGGGCGCACTACATGGACGCATTGAAGCGAGCACTCGCGGGGCCATCGGGCGAGACGTTCGAGTAATTGCCTTGCCGCAGAAAACCGCGCGCGTCGACTGACTGCGATACGTCATACCCTCGTCGGGCATTACAGCGGACAGTCCGTTTTCGCCTTGTGCCGGATGTGCGAATCAGCGGTCCGACGCCTCAAAGCCGCGCGATGGTAGGCGTGCTTCAACTCAATGTGCACGAACGCATTAAGGACCGCCAAGAGCTCGCGTCAAGCGGCGAGTATCCCAGCCAATCGCCCGCTGGCGTCCCCCACGACTTCACCGGCGAGCTGACCGATGGCAGCCAACGCGGACACTCTTTTCTCCACTCCGAGAGAGGCACCGGAACATACGCGACGCGGGGTGAGGCGGCCCGGCGCCCTCGGGCCAAGTGTGAATCATCAGCGATGTACGTCCGAGGTACCCGCTACTTGACGTTGACTAGTCGAGGTGCGGCTCGATAATCTGGGCAATATTCAACGCCCATCGCGCATGCGATTCCGCGCGAGCGTCCAGCGACCAGCTCGCGCTCAAACACGCGTAGGCATACGTGAACGCAAGCACGCGCCGAAACTCAATGCCGAGCGTGTCCGCCAGAATACCCGCGTTGGTCAGCAATCGCTGCTCATTGTGAACGAGCGGGTCGTAACCCGGCTGTCCGCGAAACGGGTTACAGAGCGTATTGGCACAGTCATACGTGCGTTCGCCGACCAGCCCCTTCGGGTCGAACGCGAGCCAACCGCGCGCGCTCTGGCGAATGTTGCCGTGGTGAACGTCGCCGTGCAGTACGCGCACGTCGCGCGGTGCGTTGAGCAGACGCTCGGCAACCGGCACTGCCCGCGCGAAAATCGAGTTATCCTCCGACGCCGCTCTGGCGAATAACGACCGAAACCAGTCTTTTAGCGGAAAGACGCCATCAGCCGGCTTGCCCTGTGCCACACCGTGAAGCTGGTTCAGCACCTCCGCGATGATGCGCGTCGCGCCCGTATCATCGCCGCGCTCGACCAGCGAAATCAGGTCGTCGCCACTCGCATATTCGAGCAGTTGGGCGTGCTCATCCGCCGCATACAGCCGCACCGCCCCATGCCCATCGTAATGACGCAGCGCCGCCGCGCCGCGCTGTTCTTCCCAGCCGTATTCGGTCAGCAGCTTCAGGACGAGAGTATCCCCCGCGCGGGTGACCGTATAGACGTGGCTAGTCGGGGTCTGCGCCAGCAGCTGCGGATCGGACAATTTCCACCGTGACAGGTAGTGATTCAGGTTTTCGTCCATAGGTCAAGCACTACGATCTGTTGTCGTTCGGCACCCTCGGTGATCTATCGATTTAGGGTGACGAAGCGGGTAAGTTCGAGTCATTGCGTGACAATCCGCTGAAATACAAGCATTCGATCTTCAGTGGGGAGTATCTCGTGTGAACCTCTCCGACGCAATTCAAGAGTTGTCTGCCGATCTGCAGGACATCGCGCGGCTCATCACGCCGAGTCGAAGGCGCCCGCGGCCTTTGTCGGTTCGTTGACCGACGGCAACGGACACAGCCTTGCGCTTCTTCGCTCGGAAAGAGCCATTGGAGCGAACGCTACGCGGGCTGCGGATGCCCGCCGCCCGCCAACATGCCCGGGCATTCCCGCCAGTTACCCGAAGGACGACTGGTGGTCACTACCCCGTCTTTGCAACCGGTCAGAAGTGGAATCTACCGTGGCCGATGCGGCGTAACAAGCAAGGGGCAATCCATTGAGTGCGTCATCCGGTCGGTTGTGATTGTAACGGGCGATTCATGAGTCAGTCAGTTGGCGAACCTCCTTGAGCGAGTGTAATAGATGCATGTCTAGCACTTCCTCGCGATAGGTCCGGCTGAAGCGCTCACACCCGGTTCTTCCCGGGGGCACGCCAGTACGAGATGAAATGGCATCTAGGCCGGGCACCGAACCCTGCCGCGGCGTTGAGGATCTCAGCGCATGGTGCGGCGCTCGGAAAGCTCCGCTTGAATCACGTCCACAGCAGACTGAACGCCATCTTCCCCCGACATGGCGTCTCGCAGCGCGATCGCGCGCGCTTTCATCGCACTGTCGTGAACCATCACGCTGATGGCCGCTGCGAGATTCTCAGCGGTGAGTGTCGCAATCGGAATCGGAGCCGGGCCGACACCAAGTGCATACGTGCGCCGGCCCCAGAATGGCTGATCGGCGGTGAAGGGGATCACCAGCGAGGGCGACCCCGATCGCAGCGCCAAACCTGTCGTCCCGGACCCGCCGTGATGCACGATGGCCGCCATGCGCGGAAAGAGCCACGCGTAGGGGGCGTAGGAAAGCCCAAACACCGTGTCAGGCAAGGCTGCCGTACCGAGATTCGCCCAACCGGCATGGAGGACGCCACGCTGCCCGGAGCGCGCCAGCGCGTCCAAGATCAGCGCGGTGGTCTTTTGCGGATCCGCGACCGGCATGCTTCCGAATCCAATGAACACGGGAGCATTACCCGACTCCAGAAAGGCGAGCAATTCTTTCGACGGCTGCCAGTCGTGTTCGTCCAGCGTCCAGTAGCCCGTAGTATGAACGTGACTGCCCCAGTCCGGCTGCTGAGGAATGACGTGCGCGCTAAATCCTTGCACCACCGGCACTCGCTCGCAACTCATACGGCGCATATTGCCCCACCAGAAGGACGCCGGCGGCAGCCCGAGTGTACGGCGAAAGCGATTGATGGACCGCCGGAACGGGTGCCACGCAAGCTGCTGTCCGAGGCGATACGTCAGGCGGTTGTACCACGCGCCAAAGGACGCCTGCATCGGCAGCAGCGCAAGCGGCCATGCCCCGGTTATTTCCTGAGGGATCACCGACAGCGCGATATACGGCACGCCCAGACTTTCGGCGAGGTCGTAGCCATAGAGGCCGCCCGGCAGTTGGCTCAGAATCGCCGTAGAGTCACGCAAGTCAGGGGACGCAAACGTGCGCTCGTACTGCGATGCCAACGCGCCGAACGTGCGCATGATCCCGCGGAACATGGTCAGAAGACGAAGTCCCTTGCCCTGCATCTGATTGACCATCATCTCGCGCGTCAATGCTTCGGCGTCGCCCGGGATCGGGAAGAAGTCCAGCCCCTGCCCGCGCACCATCGGTTCGAAGCTCTCGAGCGTGACGACGCGAACTCGATATCCGGCATCAAGCAGCCCGCGCCCAAGCGCGACGATCGGCTGTACGTCGCCGCGCGATCCGATTGCCAGTAGGGTAAGCAAGGGCAGCTGCCCCATTACAGCGTATTGAGAAGGAGAAGATAGAGGCGTTCGCGTTCGGCGCGGCTCAGGCCGACGTTCTCGTTACGCAGAACGTCTTCAAACAAGGTATCGAACATGCACATATCCTCTTCAGACTCCCGGCGGATCGTGCCTTCCATGCGTGCGCGGACGGTATCGGCCAAGCGTTGATAGAGGGCTTCGACGCGATCGGGCTTCCAAAGCTCGTCATCGTTCATCGCGCGTTTTCCCCGCCCAGTCCGGCGTTCCGTGCCTTGACGATCGCCTGTGCGCGGTCTGCGACGTGCAGCTTGCTGAAGATATTCGAGATGTGGTTGCTGACCGTCTTGACCGTGACATAGAGCGCCGAGGCGATTTCATGGTTGTTCAGCCCACGTGCGATGAGGTCCAGCACCTCGAGTTCGCGCTCGGAGAGTTCGGGAAACGGAACCGGCGGCGAATCGCCACGCCGCGATACGCTGTTCAGACTGCGAAAGTAGTCCGTCACACGGCGCGCGATGGCCGGCCCGAACAAGACTTCTCCCGCTGCGGCAGAACGGATCGTACGGAAGACCTCGGCTTTGTCTGCCCCTTTGAGCACATAGCTCACGGCGCCAGCGGCCATCGCCGCCATGAGCGACTCGCTGTCCTCGAGCATCGTCAACATGACCACTTTGACATCCGGTAGATCAGACAGAATCCGCCGTGTGGCTTCGATGCCGTTCATGCCCCCCATCTGAATGTCCATCAGCACGACATCGGGCCTCAGATTACCGGCCTGCTCCACCGCGGCCTCGCCGCTGGCCGCTACGCCGACGACTTCGATGTCGCTTGCCGTGAGGAATATCGCCTGAAGTCCTTCGCGAAAGAGCGTATGGTCGTCCACGATTATCAGGCGAATCGGTTGCGCACTCATGGCGCATGATTCCTTTCCGGGAGGGGAATCGTCCCAGCGATGCGGGTCCCGCCGCGCCCGCCCGCCTCGATCTGGAACGTGCCGCCAAGTTCCTCGGCCCGCTCACGCATCGATCGCAGTCCGACGTTCGGTACGATCGTCGCCGGCATGCCGATCCCGTCATCTTCGATCGTGATCGCGAGTCTGTTTGCGCCCGTCACGCCCAAGGTAATCCAACAGTGTCTGGCGTTTGCGTGTTTGAGCGCATTGGTCGCGGCTTCGAGCGCAATCCGATACGTCGCGACTTCGGCGGCTGCCGATAGGACGTCGGGCAAGCGATCAGCGTCGAGGCTGAAGGTCGGGCCGCCGCTTTGAGCACCGAGCTGTGCGAGCCCGGCGCGCAGCGCTTCGACCAGCCCCAATTCGTCAAGCGACGGCGGGCGGAGATCGTGCACCACACTCCGAACGTCGGCGACAAGCTGCTGCGACTGACGCTTGACGTCGTCCAGCAAGCGCACCGAGGTAGGACGCTCCTGTTCCATCAGGTCGATCGCCGCGTCGATCTTGAGCGGCAGGCTGGCGAGTGCCGGGCCTAATCCATCGTGCAGGTCGCGCCGGATTCGACGGCGTTCCTCCTCACGGGTGAGCACGAGACGCTCGCGGGCGGCTTGCAGGTCGGCTTGCAGGCGTACCGCATAGACGACCGCGCCCAACTGCTGGGCAATCCCCTCCAGAACAGCCCGATCCGCGCGGTTGAGCGGTTCGCCGGGCGAACGCTGACCGACCACGAGTTCACCGACGACTTCATTCTGGTGGATCAGCGGAAACGCGTGCTTCGGCGTCCGATCTTGTCCGAACGCCGTTTGCATGCTGTGCGCCTCGCCGCGCTGAGTGGCAATGGCCACATACGGGACGCGCAGCGTGCGCGCGACGGTGTTGACACTGGACTCCAGCAAGTCTTTGGGCAGCACGGCGGCTCGAAGTTGGTTTGAGAGTTCAAGCAGCACGGCTTGTGGTTCGTCGCGCTGACCGAACATGAGCCGGTTGATCGCACGCTGAATCCGTTCCCGAATAGTATGAAAGCTCACGGCAATCGCGCCAGCGGCGGCGAACGCTGGCAGCGTGTTGTCGCCGCGTGTCACCTGACTCAGCACGGTGACGACGGCGGCGTACAGCACGACCACGACGACGGTCAACAGCGCATAGACCAGCGTGCGGTTGATGAGGAGGTCGATGTCCCACAGTCGGTAGCGCAGGATGCCGAACGTGAGCGCCATGGCGATCGACAGCGGGCCGGTCATCAGGACGAGAAAGCCGAGGGTATTGAACAGTACCCGGGATCCAGCGGCATCGTCCTCGCCTTGTGGGAGGAATTGAAACGCGATGACCCATACAAAGTTCACGATGACTACCAGGAGGAGACCGAAGAGCAGCCACTTCGTTTGCTGGCGCGCTTCCTGCGATGAGGTCGTGCGGTAGCGGTAGATCTGCGCGATCACGCCCGTCCACAAGACGGCCATTGTGAGCATGATTCCGGTGCGTTCGGCCTGATCCCACTCCGGCAGTCCCGTAACGAGCCAGATGCCGGCGCTTACGGCCGGGACCACGAGCATCCAGCGCAGCCGCCCGGGTACAAACCGACCATCCGGGAATGTAAAAAGAAACAGGAAGAACCCGAGCATCGCCACGGACTTGACGACCTGATACAGGAGGTACCATCCGTTGCCCGACCGCGCCAACGCCAGCGTGATCTCCGGCATAAGTATCGTCGCCAGCGCCACGAGGATGTAGGCGGTGAGCACAGGCATGTGGCGCTGCGGCGAATCGCGCCGGCGGAACAGGAAGACCGCCAGCGGCCCCATCACCGCGAGATACGTGAGTTCAGTCGCGAGCTGGAACAGCGCGTACCCCTGCTGTGTCCATCCCATGTCGGCCACTGCGGCTAGGTCGCCGGTGGTCAGTACGCGACGCGCGCACTCCGGTCCGTCGCACACCTGCATCAGCGCCTCATAACGGATGGGTATGCCGATAAGCAGCATCACAACACCGATGATGCACAGGATTATGATTCCGAATCGCATCCACGACTCGGGAAGGCGTTCAATCGCGATCATGGCGAGATCCACCCTTGATGCCAAAGGCGGCGGTCTACCTTGCGTGTTCGTTTCATAGCCTTGGTCGTTTCCGGGTCTGCGTAATCAGCCGCTAAGTAAGGAATCGCTCCATCCACGATACCGCGTCTGCAAGGGCATCCTCCCTCTGGATCTTCTCGCCGAGCGCCAGCGCGTTCGCCTGTAGAGTGCGGCTCGTGGTCGATTCCGTGATCGCCGCCGCCAAGTTGTCGGAGGTCAGCTTCTTGCGCGGGATCGGCGCGGTGCCGACACCATGAGCCTTGACCGTCCTTCCCCAGAACCCTTGATCGCCGACATGCGGCACGATAACCGTGGGCACACCCGCACGCATTCCAGACGCAGTCGTGCCCGAGCCGCCGTGATGGACGACCGCCGACATCTTCGGAAACAGCCAGTGATGCGGCGCATACTTGAGGATGTAGACGTCTTCCGGCACATCCTCCGTGCCGAGGCCGGCCCACCCGGTGAGGATCACGGCCCGTTTGCCTGCTTGCCGCACGGCGCTCAGGATGGTTCGCGTGGTGGCTTCCGGGTTGGCGTCCGGCATACTGCCGAACCCGACATACACCGGCGCTTCGCCCGCCGCCAGAAAGTCGACCAAGTCCGCCGGCGGCGTCCAATCCGGATCGTCATCGAAGAGAAATCCGGTCACCTGCCAGTGATCGCCCCAATCCGACGGACGCTGGAAGATGTGCCGGCTTACGGTCGTCAGCGCAGGCGCGGTATCGACTAGGGCGCGGAAGTCCCGGTAGCCGCTTTTCGGCAGTCCGAGCTGTTTCGCCAGCGCGTTTCGCGCCCCGCCAAGTGACCGCCATGCCGACTGCCGCAGCACCGTATAGCCGAAGCGGTTGTACCACCCCTCAAAGGGGAACCACCCCGGCCGAGCAGGCAGAACAGTATTCGACGCGCGCGTCGGGTTGATCGGTGCCGGGTTGATGAAGATCGGCTTCAGGTTGTTGGCCTTCACCACGTCGAACAGGAGCGAGAGACCGAACTCGACCGTCAACAGCACGTTGGATTCGCGGGTCGCTTCCATCACTTCGAGTCCCATCTGCATGAAGATCGGCGCAATGCGCGTTCGCAGGGTTTGAAGCTGCCGCACAACGCCCGCATCCATGAGCGCCGCGTTCTCTCGAGTGAAGGTGTTGACGTCGGTCGTCAAGGGATAGAAGCCCAACCCACGCTCGCGCACCCACGTTTCGTAGCCCGTCGACGCGACGACTTGAACCTCATGACCCGCTTTCTGAAGCGCCGTTCCCAACACGACGTGCGGCCGGATATCGCCCCACGTGCCATAAACGAAGATCGCGATGTGCATGGGTCTAATTCCTCTGTCTCACACTTCTTTGCTGCGCCAGTAGCCGACGAGCTGAGCCACGATGTCGCGCCAGTGGCTGATGATCAGAAGATGACCCGCGCCGGGGATCAGCCGGGTCTCGCTGTCGGTAATCCGCGCCGCCATGTAGCGCGCCATCGCTGGGGTGGCCTGCGGGTCGTCCTCGCCTTGCCAGATGAACACCTTCGTCTCGATGTCTTCCAGATTGAAGCCCCAGTCCAGCACGACAGCCCGCATATCGTCGGCGGCGCCTGAGCCACCCGGACGCAGGCATTCGCGCACGCTCTCGTGCATGATGTCCATCTCGCCGGGACGATCCAGCAGCGCCAGATCGCTGGCGGGCAGGTTGCCAAGCGCGGCGCGCAGCATACGTTTGCCGAACCTGCTGCTAATCAACGGCCGGGACATGCTGTTTTGAAAGGCCAACAGCTTCGGATTCCGCTGGGCCATGCGCGTCAACGTTTGGGTCGCCCGATTCTGTGATGCGAATACGTCGGGATCGTCGAGGCCGGCCACTCCACTGACGATCGAGGCGCAGATCAGGCGATCGGGCAGCGCATACGCGCACGCGACGGCGTAGGCGCCGCCCAGTGAACCGCCAATGACGGCGAAGCGGCCAAGCTGCTTCTGATCAGCGAAGTCGCGCACGTCTGCCGGCCAGTCGAGCAGCGTCCGGTTTGGCTGCCTGCTGCTCAATCCGGTGCCGGGACGATCGAACGTATAGAGGTGGACTCCGGACTCGGTAAGTGAGGCGGTGTCGGATGGGCGCAGCAGACGCGAACTGGTGCTGCCGCCGAACAGCAAGACCGGTCTGCCGTTCGGGTCGCCCCACTCGGCATAGCCGAGCGTACGCCCGTCGCGCAACGTCAGGATCTGGGCTGTTCGGTCCATGCGACTACTCCGCTCGGATGGGCAGCTCACCGCCGCCCATCCCATCATTCTATGTGCAATTTCGTTATTCGCCGTCCATACCCGCCATGATGTCTTCGAGCGTGCCGGTGAACTGGATGCTGTTGACCACCGTCATCAAACCATCCACCATTTCGGCGGTGCGCCCACCTGGCGCTGAGATCATCGACACCATCACAAAGAGTCCATCGCCCGCTTGCGTGAACACGACATAGGTGTCCTCCGTCTCTCCCGCGCCTTCGGCCTGAATTGCCGGTGCGCCATTCGCCAGCGTGATCTCGTTTATCGCCGCCACGACCAAACCTTCAGCATTGCCCTCCTGAGGGACAAAGACCGTTGCCCGATCAATGAGCGGCGCATCTTCGGGCATCTCCATCGCGGTGAAAAACGCTTCCGGGATGAATATCGCGGCGATTCCCCAGCCCCCCTCTGGGACAAGCTGCGCTGTCGTGGACAAGTCGAGGGTGTCGTCGCTGTCGGCAAACGCGACACTGGGGAAGGGCAGCCCGAATTCTGCCGCAAGATCAGGTCGCACCGCCGTCAGCGCCGCCGGGTAATCCAGTGTGAACAGGCCGTTAGGGTCGGTATAGGTGACGGTATCTGCCGTCACTGTGACGATCTGGATCATGCCGAGGTCATAGTGGATGTGCATGTCTTCCATGTTCGCCAGATCGGGCAGGTTGCAGATCACGGCGTACGTGCCGGGCAGGAGGTCGACGTCGACCCAGACCGTGCCGCCGGCCTCGATCGGCATCAGGATCGGGAACTGCTGCAGGGTCGACTCCTCGCCTTCAGCCAGCAGCGCGAGCACGTCCTCGGCGGTCGTGCCGGCGTCGACCGGCGCGATGGCGAGTTCATGCCACTGCGAACCGCTGTTGATGAGCTGCCAAACACTACTGCCTGCGGGGAGGGTTGCGGGCAGGCCAAAGACGAAGTCCGTCATGACCACGTTTAGGTCGGTGGCCGGCTCGACCTGCGTGACATCTTCGCCTTCGGTGACGTTGAACGCGGCCACCTGCGGCATTTCGCCGAAGAAGTTCAGCAGCGCATAGTTGCCCGCTTCGAGCGCGTAGGTCATCGTGACAGACTGCCCGGGCATGACGCCGGGGCCGCCTTTCAGCCGGACCAGCGGCAGGAACCCCATCGGATCGCCTTCCGCCATAGACGTAAACACATCGTCCATCGTGACGCCGTCGTTGAGCTGGAACACGACACCGACAAACGGCGCTTCCGATGTGTTGTCGAATGTCACGTTGACGTAACCTTCCGGCAGGGCTCCCGGCGCGGTTAGTCCATCTGCCGTAATCGTCACCGTGACCGAAGGAATTTCTGCCTGAGCCGCGACCATGCCCACGAGTGTGAACGCGAGGATGGCACACATCAGACCAAAGCGGCCGAGCTTCTTCCACATGATGCTGTCTCCTGTACCGTAAACGGTGAGCACATTGGCGCTCACCGTTTACGGTACAGGGGGCTGTTTCCCGGTGTCATGAGGCTGTGCACCCAGAGCGGCCGGGAAATCCGCACGGGTATGAGGCTAGGCGCGCTACCGGGACAGGTCGATCACGCCATCGATGCCGTAGATCACGCCGTTGGGGAGTCGAATGTCCCACAGGATCGGTGCGCCGTCGATTTCCCAGTAGCCGCTAGGGGTCGAGCCGAAATCGGGCGCGATCACGGCCCCGGAGAGGGTCGTCACCGTCGCGTTTCGGGGCAGCAAGTACGGCGACAGACTGCCGATAACGACGTGATCGGACAACAGGGCGATCAATGTTTCCGCATCTGTCGGCAGATCGACTCCGTCCAGCGCACCGTTTACCGGCAAGAACAGCGTGAACGCATGATCGTCGCTCAGGGCGTCGAGCGCGCCTGACGCGACGATGGCCGCAGCAACGCGCGAGAACTGCGCGCCTTCTTCGACCGAGCGCAGATAGTCCGCGACCGACAGCCAGCTCGACCGATCGTAGATCTGCATCGGCTCGCCGGACGGCTGCTGCCGCACGGCGATAATCTGTCGGGTGTTCGAGTGTGGAGTGAAGGTCTCGCTGTAGGATTGGTCGCCAAAACTGCCCGAGACCGCGAATTCCACGTTCGGGAGAGCGAGTGTCGCGTAATCGCCCGGTGTGACACTCTCGACGACGAGTTGGTCGTCGACTGCAAGGTCCGTGATCGCGAGCGAGGTGAGGTTGGCCACGATTGCAGCGCTTTGCGCGGGGCTATCAGGTGGGATGCCGAGTACGATGACCATGTAATTCACGCCTTGCGCGTAGTCGCCCTCGACAATAACGAAGTAGTCGGTGCCTGCCTCCAGCGTCAGCGTCAGGGATGCAACGTAGTCGTCCCGGCCACTGATCGATGTCGTCAGCTCGTGCTCTCCCGGCGCCAACACGACGTAGTCTGTGACGAACGGAAAGCTGATCTCCTCGAACAGTACGTTGCCATCGACCGCGACATCAACTAGCGCGCTGACATCGAGCACATACGAAAGCTGCATTACCCGTAGTCTGGCCGGCTTGTCAGCTTGTCCGTGCGCCATGAAACTCACGGCGAACATCAACAGGACTGTGAGTACCCGCTTCGCATTCATGACCGACATGCTCCCTGTAACTCGATTCGGTAGCCCTTCCGACAACTGTACAGCGGACCGTTTCCCGGTGTCATGGGGGCGTACACCCAATAATGCTGTTGTGCGCGCCCTCGCTTCGGCTGAAATGGGCCTTCTTCATGCCACCCATGGCGCAAAGGATTGCCTCTATGTATTCGCGCTTGCCGCGCAGGTCGAGGTCGAACGCGGTCCGGGATCATTGGCGTCATGCCGACCTGCGCGTGCTGCGTTATCATCGGTGTATATGCGAGGCCGCATTCAACTGTTTCGGTAGTCAGGACACGACCCGATGAATGACATACAGTCTAGACCCAATGAAGTTGTTCTTGTTGCAAGCGGCGATCTGCGACTTTCTGCTAATCAGAAATGCTGGCCGGCACAAGCCGATATGGAACAGCGTATCGGCGAAGCGTTCGCCAAAGAGGGTTGGACGATTCGGCGTGCGCACGCCTACAACGCTGCGCTCCAGCACGGCTTTATCGACAGCCAACGTATGGGCATGGATGTTTTCCAGTCCATTTCCCCCGACGCGCCGCTGGTCGTCGCGGAAGCGGTCTGGCAGTACAGCCATCATGTTCTGGCCGGCCTGCGCGACCATCGCGGCCCGATCCTCACGCTCGCCAATTGGAGCGGACAGTGGCCCGGATTGGTCGGCATGCTCAACCTGAATGGATCGCTCACCAAGATGGGCGTGCGCTATAGCACGCTCTGGAGCGAGGACTTCACCGACCCGTATTTCGTCAACGGTCTGCGTCAGTGGCTGCGCGAAGGCGTAATCACGCATGATGTCAGCCACGTCCGCGATTGGGACGGGAGTGGCAGCGCAGACGCACTTGCGCTCGGCCAGCGGCTGGCGGCAGAACTCAAGCAGCGCAAGGCCATCATCGGCGTGTTCGATGAGGGTTGTATGGGCATGTACAACGCGATCATCGACGACGAGATGCTGAACCCAACCGGTATCTACAAGGAACGACTGAGCCAGTCGGCGCTGGTGGCCGCGATGAATCGCGTGCCGGACAAAGAAGCACTCGCGTGCCGCAACTGGCTGGAGACCCGTGGCATGACCTTCGTCACCGGCACCGACGAGGCGACCGAATTGACCGACGCGCAAATTCTGACTCAGCTCAAGATGTACATCGCTGCGCTGCGCATCGCGAATGATTTCGGCTGTGACGCGATCGGAATCCAGTATCAACAAGGGTTGAAGGATATGGTTCCGGCATCCGATCTCGCCGAGGGTCTGCTCAACAATGTCGAGCGCCCGCCGGTGTTTCACGAGATCACCGGCGACGAGCTGTACGCCGGTCAGGCGCTGCCCCACTTCAACGAGGTTGACGAAGGATGCGCGGTCGACGCACTCGTGACCAATCGTATCTGGAACGCCCTAGGTTATGATCCCGCGACGACTCTCCACGACGTGCGTTGGGGTCAACATTACACGGGCGACGGCGTGGACGATTTCGTGTGGGTGTTCCTGATCTCAGGCTCCGCGCCGGCGTCGCATTTCATCGGCGGATACGCGGGCGCATTCAGCGAACGTCAAAATCCGATGTACTTCCGGTTGGGGGGCGGCACGCTCAAAGGGATCAGCAAAGCAGGCGAAATCGTGTGGAGCCGCGTCTTTGTGATGGACGGACGCCTGCATGCGGACCTCGGCCGCGCATCAGTGGTCGAGCTTCCCTACGAGGAGACCGAGCGGCGCTGGCAGGCGACATCGCCGGAATGGCCAATCATGCACGCGGTGCTGCACGGCGTGACTCGCGATCAGATGATGGCGCGCCACAAGGCGAACCACCTCAACGTCGTGTATGCGCCTTCCGCGCAAGCGGCGGATGATGCACTCACCGCCAAAGCCGCGATGTTCGCCGCAATGGGCATCGACGTGCACATCTGCGGCGCCATCGGCGCGGGTTAAGCACCGACGTCCGTCTACGAAGCATTGACGTTCAATGGCCGCGAGGATAGCTCGCGGCCGCTTTGATCGCTGCCTTCAGCTGCAACAAGGCGCCGGTGCAGCCATCACCGCGGTCGGTGAGCCGACTGGCTCCACCGGCAGCGGCTGCTTGAACGCTGCCGCGACTTCGTCGGCCCACGCCTCGATCGCCGCCCAGTCGCGGAAATCACCTTCGGGCAGATTCTTGGTCTGCACCTGCAGACGCACGATCGGCGACAGCGTGTCATAATCGATCTTCCCCGCAAACAGACCGATCGTGTCCGGTTCGACCATCACCCGGCAGGTGTCGATGGTACTGAGGACAGACTGGCGCATCTCTTCGCCCGCTTCGCGAAGGCGAATCGCGACAACGAACAGTGCCGCATGCTTGTCACGCAGAAGATGTTCGTTGCTGCCGACAAATTCGCACACTTCCGGCGGCCACTGCCCGGAGTAGATTGCCCCGCCCAGCACGAACCCGTCGTAGTCTCCCGGCGCGGTCGCCTCCGCCAAAGGCAGCACATCGACGGCGTATCCACGCTTTGCCAGCACGTCGCCGACCCGCTGCGCAATCTCCGCTGTTGAACCGTACCGGCTCGCGTAGGTGACGAGGATCCGATTGTTCATAGGGCCTCCGGAGATCCGAACATGCCCAACGCGGCCAATTGCCGCTGCATGTCCACTATTCTTGAATCTTATCACGAGAACGCCGGCCGTCCGGACTTATGGTCGCACGTTGGTGGAATGCCACACCCCAGCAGCCGGATGCGTGCTCCGCACGAACACGAGAGACGCAAACTTACAGCGGATTTATGTCATACGCTGTGAGTGACGTTCATCACTACGGGAAAAGCCGCTGCAAGTCGATAGTCATAGAATAGAGGAAGTAGTTTTGCTCTTTACGATATTTGTTGCGATCACTCGTCTTATTGCGTGATCTTCCTCGCGGACTTGAACCGCTTCCCGTAGCGCAGCTGGTTATGCGACTGCGCGGGGGCACAAGGAGTAGAGGAAGGTACGTATGGCGACTCCGTCATCCACACGACTGCTCGATCAGGTCATGGCCGAAACCCCCGGCGGGGAGACGCTGATTGGCTGCCTGCAGTGTGGCACGTGTGGGGGCTCTTGCCCCTCCGCGAGCGACATGGATTCCACCCCGCGGCGCCTATTCGCCATGTTGATGGCCGACATGGACGAGGACGTGCTGACCAGTAACACCCCGTGGTTCTGCGTGTCCTGCTACTACTGCACGGTGCGGTGCCCGCAGGACATCCCCATCACAGACCTGATGTACACCCTGAAGCAGAAGGCAATACAGGCTGGACACTACCATCAGGATGCCCACGCCCCCTTCTCCGAGAGTTTTATCGGTTACGTCGAGCAGTACGGGCGCAGCTTCGAGTTCGGACTGGCGACCCGTTTCCAGCTCGTCCACCATCCGCTGGCCACAGTCCGGAAAGGAGGGCTGGGGTTCCAGATGCTGCGCAAGGGCCGCCTGCACATGACGCCGCAGAAGATCAAGAACATGCCGCAGCTCAGCGCGATACTCAGCAAAGCCAAGCAGCTTGCCGGGCAGGAGGTGTGACGTGACTGACCGTGAACTCACCTACACGTATTATCCCGGCTGTTCGCTGAAGTCTGCAGCATACGCGTACGAAGACTCGACGCAGGTGGTCTCCAAATCGCTGGGCATCCGCCTCAACGAGATCGACGACTGGAACTGCTGCGGGGCGACCGAGTACTTCTCGGTCAATCAACTCCCAGCCTACAGCCTCGTAGCGCGCAACCTGTCGCTGGCCCACAGCCAGTACGGCGGCGCGGATGTCGTGGCGCCATGCAGCGCGTGCTTCCTCAACCTTCGCAAGACCAACGACTACATGCGCAAGTACAAGAACCTCAACGCGCAGGTCGGTCAGGCGTTGGGCGCCGGCGGGCTTTCCTACACCCCCGGCTCGGTACGCGTACGGCACTTGCTCGATGTCGTTGTCGAGGATGTGGGCTTTGACGCGGTCAAGGAGAAGGTCGTCAAGCCACTGGAAGGGCTCAAGGTCGCGCCTTACTACGGATGCCTGATCGTCCGGCCGGAAACCGGCTACAACACCGAATACCCGACGCACCTTGACGAGTTGATGACCACGCTGGGCGCTGAGGTCGTGGATTTCCCGATGAAAACCCACTGCTGCGGCGGCCACATGACGCAGATCAGCGAAGAGACGGCCTACGAGCTGATCCGGCGCATTCTCAAGAACGCGACTGACTACGGCGCGCAGGCGATCGTTACGCTGTGCCCGATGTGTCAGCTCAACCTCGACGCCTATCAGTCCGAAGTCAACAAGATGTTCGGCACGGACTATCACATCCCCGTCCTGTTCTTCACGCAACTGATGGGCATCGCATTCGGCCTGAACGAAGCCGACCTCGGCTTCGGTGCAGAAGTGGTTCCCGCCGGCCCGGCATTAGCGACCATCGGTCACCCGGCCGAGCAGACTCGCCAGCGCCCGAAACGGCGCGACAAGAACGCCCTGCCGATGCCGGGCAGCAACGGAGCAGATGAATCATGAGCGATGAAAAGATTGGTGTTTACATCTGTCACTGCGGCCACAACATCGCCGGGACGGTTAACGTCGAGGAGGTCGCGGAATGGGCGAGCAAGCTGCCCAACGTGGTCGTCTCGAAGGACTACAAGTTCATGTGCTCCAGCCTCGGACAGGAGCTTGTCGAGGCCGACATTCGCGAGAAGGGTTTGACGCGGGTGGTCGTCGCGGCCTGCTCGCCGCACATGCACGAGCCGACCTTCCGCGGGGCGTGCTCGCGAGCCGGCCTCAACCCATATCTGTTCGAGATGGCGAACATCCGTGAACACGCGAGTTGGGTGCACCAGGACGATAAGGAAGCCGCGACCGAGAAAGCCAAGTCGATCGTGAGCGGCGCCGTCAGCCGAGCCGAGAAGCTCCAGCCGCTTGAGCCGTTCCGTGCCCCGATCAACCCGGTCACGCTGGTGGTTGGCGGCGGCATCGCCGGCATCAACGCCGCGCTCGAGATCGCCAACGCCGGCCAGAAGGTCATCTTGGTGGAGCGCGAGCCGAGTATCGGCGGGCATATGGCGCAGTTCGACAAAACGTTCCCGACGCTCGACTGCGCGGCGTGTATCTTGACCCCTAAGATGTTCGAAGTCGGCATGCACAAGAACGTCGAACTGCTGACGTACAGCGAAGTCGAAAAGGTCGACGGGTACGTCGGCAACTTCACGGTCCGTATTCGGAAGAAGGCACGTAAGATCAACACCGAACTGTGCACCGGCTGCGGCGACTGTTGGGAGCGCTGCCCGGCCAAGGTTGTCGATCACGTCTACGAGGCCGGCTTGGGCTACCGGACGGCGGTTTACCGTCCTTTCCCGCAGGCGGTCCCGAAGTACCCGGTGATCGACACCGAAAGCTGCATCTACTTCAAGAACGGCCGCTGCAAGGCCTGTCAGAAGTTCTGCCCGACCGGTGCGATCAACTTCGAGGAAGAAGATGAAGTCGTGATCGTGACGGTCGGCAACATCGTGCTGGCGACGGGCTACGACCTGTTCGACGCGACCCAATTGCCGCAGTACGGTTACGGCCGGCTTGCCAACGTGTTTACCAGCATGGAATTCGAGCGCATGACCAACTCGTCCGGCTCTACGTCCGGAAAGGTCGTGCTGCGCGATGGACTCACCATGCCGCACAGCGTAGCGATCTTGCACTGCATTGGCAGCCGTGACAAGAACACCAACGAATACTGCTCGGCGACGTGCTGTATGGCCGCGCTCAAGTTCGCGCACTTGGTGAAGGAAAAGACGCACGCCGAGGTCTACAACTTCTACATCGACATGCGCACCGCCTTCAAGGACTACGAGAAGTTCTACAACCGGCTGATGGAAGAAGGCACGCACTTCATCCGCGGACGCGCGGCCGAGGTAACCGACGCCGCGCGCAAACCCGGCGAAGAAGGCAAGCTGATCGTACAGGCGGAGGACACGCTGATCGGCAAGCAGCGGCGCATCCCGGTCGATATGGTCATTCTGATGGTCGGTCAGGAACCGCGGCATGATGCCCACATCGTCTCGCACATGTTCGGGATCGGCTGTTCCGACGCCGGGTTCTTTACCGAACGCCACCCGAAGCTCGACCCTGTCGCAACGATGAACGAGGGCATCTTCATTGCCGGTACGTGCCAAGGTCCGAAGGACATCCCCGCCAGCGTGGCGCAGGGTGAAGCCGCCGCCGCGCGCGTGCTCAGCTTGATCGGCCGTGGAGAAGTGGAGGTCGAGCCTGTCAGGGCGCGCATCGACGAGGACCGGTGCTCGGGCTGCCGCATCTGCAACAACCTGTGCCCGTACGGCGCGATCGACTTCCTCTCGGATCTCGGCGTCAGCCGCGTGAACCCGGCGCTGTGCAAAGGCTGCGGGACGTGCGTCGCCGCCTGTCCGAGTCAGGTCATCGAAGGCCAGCACTTCACGTTCGACTCGATCATGTCGCAAATCGACGGCTTACTGTGGGACGTTCGACCCAACGGCAATGAAAAGGTCACGTTCATGCAGCCGGAACCGGTGTAGAAGGGGCGAGCCATGGAGGATTACAGCAAGTATCATCCCGGGTGGGGCACCAACGCGCCCGTCATCATCGGGTTCCTGTGCAACTGGTGCTCGTACCGCGCCGCGGACCTCGCCGGAACAAGCCGTTTCGGGTATCCCGCGACACTGCGCGACATACGCCTGATGTGCACTGGCCGCCTTGACCCGACGTTCGTCATCAAGGCGCTGCGTGAAGGCGCAGACGGCGTGCTGGTGATGGGCTGCCATCCCGGTCAGTGTCACTACGAAGAGGGCAACTACAAAGCGATGCGCCGCGTCGCGCTGCTGCGCCGTACCTTAGCGCAGTTAGGAGTCCATCCCGACCGCGTTCAGCTCGGATGGGCGTCGGCGTCGCAAGGCATCGTCTTTGTCGAAGTTGTGAAAGAAATGACTGAGCGCATCGCCCGGCTAGGGCCGCTAACGTGGCAGGACAACATCGACGATTTGATGCCACGCACGCCGCCCGTTCCCGAACCGGAGGCAGCACATGGCCGATAAACCGAAACTTGCGATCTACTGGGCATCGTCATGCGGTGGTTGCGAGATTGCCATTCTGGCGCTGCATGAGAAGATCCTCGCGGTGGCCGACTTCTTCGACATCGTGTTCTGGCCCTGCGTGATGGACTTCAAGAAGGAGGATGTCGAAGCATTGGCCGACGGCGACATTCTGGTGACGCTGTTCAACGGCGCTATCCGCACCGATGAAAACGCCGAGATGGCCCATCTGCTTCGGCGCAAGTCGAAGGTCATGGTCGCCTTCGGAAGCTGCGCCATGGAAGGCTGTATGCCCGGTCTGGCGAACTTCACCGACCGCAAGCGCATGATGGATTACATCTACAAAGAGGCGCCCACGGTCGACAATCCAGACGGTGTGATCCCCATTGAGGAAATCGCCGTCGAAGAAGGCGGGCTGACACTCCCCGGCTTCTGGAACACGGTCAGGACGCTCGATCAGATCGTACCGGTCGAGTACTACCTGCCGGGTTGCCCGCCCGAGGCAAAATGGATTCAGGCGCTGGTCGAGGCGGTCATGTCCGGCGAGCTTCCCCCACCGGGGACGGTCGTCGGCATGGACGTCACCGTATGCGACGAGTGCCCGCGCGAGCGTGAAGAAAAGCGCATCACGCGGTTCTATCGCCCGTACGAGATCATCCCCGACCCGCACAAGTGCCTGCTCGATCAGGGCTTGTTCTGCGCCGGCATCGCGACCCGCGCGGGCTGTGGGGCGCTTTGCCCGAGTGTCAACATGGGCTGCCGCGGCTGTTATGGGCCGAACGAGGGCGTGATCGACGGCGGCGCCAAGCTGATCACCGCGCTGGCATCGGTCATTGACGCCAAGACGCCGGAAGAGATCGACGCCGTACTCGACACCCTGCCCGACCCTGCCGGCTACTTCTACCGGTTCGGGTTGGCCCATTCGATGCTGCGCCGCACGCATCTCGAACGGCACAACGGGCACGTCGAAGCCGTTCCGGTGCTCGACATCCCACAACTCGACCCCAAGCTGAAGGACTAGGAGGCCGTCATGGAAACAACCAAGCGGCGCATCACCATCGACCCCATCACCCGGCTTGAGGGTCACGGCAAGATCGAAATCTTCCTCGACGACGACGGCGAAGTGAAGAACACCTACTTCCAGGTCCCGGAACTGCGCGGGTTCGAGGTGTTCTGCATCGGGCGTCCCGCAGAAGAGATGCCGCGCATCACCAACCGGATTTGCGGCGTGTGCCCGGAAGCGCATCACATGGCCGCGGCCAAGGCGCTCGACGACCTCTATAAGGTCGATCCGCCGTCAGCAGCCAAGAAACTGCGCGAGCTGTTCTACAGCGCGTTCTACTGCACCGATCACACGACGCACTTCTACGCGCTGGGCGGGCCGGATTTCGTCGTCGGCCCGGACGCCCCTGCCGCGCAGCGCAACATCCTCGGCGTGGTGGCGAAGGTCGGCACCGAAGCCGGGCTCAAGGTCATCAACACCCGCAAGACGAACCACGAGGTCATCAAGATCATCGGCGGACGCGCGGTTCATCCGGTGTGCGGCCTACCCGGCGGCATGAGCAAAGCGATCAACGAAGAGGAGCGCACGTTCATCGAGGAGGTGGCGCGTGCCAACGTCGAGTTCGCGATGTGGTCGCTGCAAATCTTCCGCGACATCGTGCTGGCGAACAAAGCCTACGTCGACCTGATCGTGGGAGACATTTACACGCAGCACACGTACTACATGGGGCTGGTCGATGCGAACAACCGCGTCAACTTCTACGACGGCAAGATCCGCGTGGTCGACCCGGACGGCAACGAGTTCGCCAAGTACGCCGCGCAGGATTACACCGAACACATCGCCGAGCATGTCGAACCCTACGCCTATCTCAAGTATCCGTACCTCAAGGTCATCGGTTGGAAGGGCTTCACGGATGGCAAGGACAGCGGCATGTATGCGTGCACGCCGCTCAGCCGCCTGAACGCCGCCGACGGCATGGCGACGCCTAAGGCGCAGGAGGCCTACGAGGAGTTCTTCTCGACGCTCGGCGGCAAGCCGGTACACCACACGCTGGCAACCCACTGGGCGCGTCTGGTCGAACTGCTGTACGCCGCCGAGCGCATGGTCGAACTGGTGACGGACGAAGAGATCACCAGCCCGAACGTGCGCACTATCCCGACCGAAACGCCGACCGTTGGCATCGGCACCGTCGAGGCGCCGCGCGGCACGCTCACTCACCACTACGAGGCGGACGAGCGCGGCATCCTGACCAAGGTCAATCTGATCGTCGGGACGACCAACAACTACGCGCCCATCACGTACACCATCAAGAAGGCGGCGAGTTCGCTGATCCACAAGGGTCAGGTCACTGACGGCATCCTGAACATGGTGGAGATGGCGTTCCGCAGTTACGACCCGTGCTTTAGCTGCGCGACCCACTCGCTGCCGGGACAAATGCCGCTCGAGGTCGTGGTTCGCGACGCGGACGGCACAGTGATCGACCGGCGCGAGCAGTACACGCAGGCAAAGTAACATGACCACGTCCAACGCACGCACGACTCCGAAGGTTCTGGTCATCGGACTCGGCAATCCGATTCTGATGGACGACGGTGTCGGCGTGCTGACGGCAGAGCATGTTAGAAACGTGCTTCCCGCCGACAGCGGTATCGACGTCATCGAACTGTCTGTCGGGGGAATCACGCTTATGGAGCAGATGGTCGGTTACGACCGCGTCATCATTATCGACGCGCTGTGGACCGATCCTACGCTCACCGGTCAGGTCGTCGTGTTTGATGCCGGCGACCTGACCGAGACACTCAACACACGCAGCACCCACGACTCGGACTTGCCGACTGCACTGTATGTCGGGCGTGCGCTGGGCGCGGACCTGCCGCCCGATGATGCCATCCAAATTGTCGCGGTGACCGCCAACCACGTGCTCGATTTCGGCGATCAGCCGACCGAGGTCGTGCGTGCGGCGATCCCACAGGCATGCCGTACCGTGCTCGATCTTATCGGTGAAGCTACCCAGATGGTCCCTGCGCCATGATCGATGTTCTGTATCCTTGGAGGATGTGATGATTTCTCCTGAACTGCTGCGGCGCTACGGGTTGTTCGCGGGCCTGCCGCACGACCTGTTTGAGTCCATTGCGCAGTTTTCCGACGAGGTAACCCTTGAACCGGACACGTACCTGTTCGAGCAAGGCGACAGCGCCGACGAGCTGTATCTCATCATGAGCGGGTCGGTCGATCTCCTGATCGATATGGATGACGAAGGCCGCGAGCGCAGCGAGGTCGAGACGGTCGTAGACGGCGAAGCCGTCGGATGGTCGGCGCTGATCGAGCCGTACGAATACACGATGAGCGCGGCCGCGCTGACGAAAACGCACGTCATCATCATCGACGCCGTGAAGCTGCGCGAGGTGCTGGAAGCGCATCCCCAGTGGGGTTATCGGGTGATGCAGCGCGTGGCGAAGATCATTGGCGAACGCCTGACCAACATGCGCTTGCGCCTGATGAGCCTCGGATCCTAGTCGCACACCAACCCAGAAGGACGGTCGAAGGTGGCCGTCCTTTTGCGTGTATACAGATCGTGCAGATTAGCAAATTCGCGGAAGCTGTTCGCCGATCTGCATGTCGACGACGCGCGTGCCGCCGATCCCCGTCTTGGCGACCACGACCCCGCGATGACTCTCGACCACCTGCCCGATGATCGTCGCCTCTGCGCCGAAGACGTGCGCGCGCATGGCCTCCAGGACGGCGTCCGCGTACTCGCGCGGAACCATGGCGATCAACTTCCCTTCGTTGGCCACATACAGCGGGTCCATCCCCAACAGCTCACATGCGGCGCGAACGGCGGGCTTGACCGGGATCGCGCGTTCCTCAAGCACAATTCCAGCGCCCGACGCTTTGGCGATCTCGTTGAGCGAGGATGCCGCGCCGCCTCGCGTCGGATCGCGCAGAACGTGGATGTGCGGTGTGACGTTCAGCAGCGCCGCGACGAGGCCGTTCAGTGGCGCAGAGTCGGACACGATCTGCGTCTCGAATTCCAATCCCTCGCGCACGCTCATTACCGCCATGCCGTGATCGCCCAGCGACCCGCTCACGATGACAACGTCGCCCGGGCGGGCGTTCTGCGGCGCAATGTTCACACCGGGCGGGATCAGCCCGATGCCCGTCGTGTTCACGTAAAGCCCATCGCCATGCCCTTTGTCGACCACCTTCGTGTCGCCGGTGACGAGGTCGACACCTGCCGCGCGGGCTGCCGCCGCCATGCGCTCCACGATGGTCCCCAGCGTCGCGATGGGCAGCCCTTCTTCCACGATAAACCCGACCGACAGGTACAGCGGTGTCGCCCCGCTCATCGCAAGGTCGTTGACCGTGCCGTTGATCGCGAGCTCGCCAATCGAACCGCCGGGGAAGAACAGCGGGCGCACCACGAACGAGTCGGTCGACATCGCCAACCGCTGCCCGCCGATGTGCACCACGGCTGAATCGCCCAGGTTCTGCAGGGCGTCGTTCCTGAACGCGGGAAGGAAAATATGCTCGACCAGCTCCGACGAGAGCTTTCCGCCGCCGCCGTGGCCGAGGATGACGTTCGGGTGGTCGCGCAGTGGCAACGGGCACACCCACCCGTCCATGTCGAAACCCGGGGTCGTACCGTCTACCGTCATCAGCCGATACTTTCCAGCGACACAAACCGGCCGTACTGGTAGTAGGCGGCGCACGCCCCTTCGCTGCTGACCATCGTCGCGCCCAACGGCTTGCGCGGTGTGCACTCCTTGCCGAACGCCGGGCACTCGTTGGGCTTGATCAGCCCTTGCAAGACGTCGCCGCTGCGGCAGATCGCAGGCTCGACCGTGTTGATATCGGTGACGTCGAAGCGGATCGCGGCGTCGAACTCGCGGTAGGCCGAGCTCAGCCCCCAGCCGCTGTTGGGAATCTCGCCGATACCGCGCCACTTGCGCGGTGTGACCTCGAACACTTCGCTCAACAGCTTCTGTGCCGGCACATTGCCTTCGCGGGTCACCGCCCGAGCGTATGCGTTTTCGACCTCGTATCGCCCTTCCTCCAACTGACGCACCGCCATCCGGATGCCTTGCAGCAGGTCGAGCGGCTCGAACCCGGTCACGACGATCGGCACGCGAAACCGCTGTGCCAGCGGTTCGTACTGCCAGTAGCCCATCACGCTGCACACGTGGCCGGCGGCGAGGAATCCGTTGACCCGCGTATGCGGCGAACTCATAATCGCGTCGAGCGCTGGCGGCACCAGCACATGCGATACGAGCATCGAGAAGTTTTTCAGGCCAAGCCGTTTGGCTTGCACGACCGCCATGGCGTTGGCCGGGGCGGTCGTCTCGAAGCCGATGCCGAAGAACACGACTTCACGGGCCGGGTTGTCGCGGGCGATCTTGACGGCGTCGAGCGGCGAATACACGATCCGCACGTCTCCCCCGCCGCTCCTGACCGTGAACAAGTCCTCACCGCTGCCGGGCACGCGCAGCATGTCGCCAAACGAGCAGAACGTTACATTCGGCTGGGCGGCGATTCGCAGCGCCTTGTCGATGACCTCAAGGGGCGTGACACAGACCGGACAACCCGGCCCGTGGATCAGCTCGATGGCGTCCGGCAGCAGCGTGTCGATGCCGTTGCGAATCAGGCTGTGGGTCTGCCCGCCGCACACCTCCATCAACACCCATTGGCCTTTGGCGATGCCGTGGATGTCGTCGAGCAACCGCCTGGCGAGTTCGGGATCGCGGAATTCTTCGAGGTACTTCACGTCACACCTCGAGGCGACTGGCTTTCGTCCGACGTGCCGACCTCCGGCGCGGCGAGCAGTTCCTCCTCAAGCACACCCATCTCCTCGAACAGCGCCAGTGTTTCCATGGCCGACTGCTCGTCCAACTGGGTAATGGCAAACCCGACGTGGACGATCGTGTAGTCGCCCACCATCACCTCGGGCACAAAGTCGAGGCAGACCTCTTTGATGATGCCGCCGAAATCCACTTTGCCCATGCGGGCGCCGTCGCGCTCGTAAATGTCTTTAATCTGACCGGGAACGCCGAGACACATCGTTCGCTCCTCCCTGAATACCCCGGCGACAGCGGCGATGAGCCGTTCGTCGCCGGGTGCCGATATGGCGATAGTACGGCGGAACCCATGCCCGCCTCCAGTGACAGATGTCACCGGATACGCGCCCAAGTCACGCGAATTTGACTGTGTCTCCCTAGCGCGCCGCCGGCGACTTCAGCGCGTCATGTTGGGCGATCAGGAACGCGATCCACGCGTCGATGCCGGTTCCACGCTTGGCGGATGTCTCGAAGATCGTCATGCCGGGGCGCACGCTGTTGATGTTGGTGATCGTCTGGGCGCGGTCAAACTCGACGGCATCCGCGATGTCCACCTTGGTGATCACCGCAGCATCCGCCGAGTTGAACATCGGCGGGTACTTGAGCGGCTTGTCCTCGCCTTCCGTCACCGACAGCATCACGACGCGGATATCCTCACCGAGGTCATAATGCGACGGGCATACGAGGTTGCCGACGTTTTCGATGAACAGGAAGTCCAGCCCTTCGACCTCGAGTTTCCAGTCGCGCAAGTGATCGCCGATCATGTGCGCTTCGAGATGACAGTTGCCGCTCGTCGTGATCTGCCGGACACTGGCACCGCTCCGCGCAAGGCGCGCGGCGTCATTGTCGGTCGCCAAGTCACCGACCAGCGCGGCGGCACGGTAGCCTTGTGCCAGCAGCCGCTGCAGCGTGACCTCCAGCAGCGCCGTCTTGCCGGAGCCGGGGCTGGAGACGACGTTCAACACCAGCACGCCGGCCTTGCGGAAACGCTCGCGCAAGCTCGCGGCGAGCACATCGTTCTTTTCCAGTACGCCTTTGCGGATTTCAAGAATGCGCGGGTTCATCGCTGTACTCCACATAGCCAATTTCGAGTTCGTTGCCGCTTCGGATGTCCATACTCGGCGTGCCGCACTCCGGGCAGCAAAACACCTGGATGCTCTCCAATTCGCGTTCAGCTCGGCACTGCGCGCAGAAGATCACCACCGGCACGTCCTCTATCTCAAGCCGGGAACCTTCCAAGCGCGTGCCCTGTGCCGCGATGTCGTACCCGAATAGCAGCGCCTCGCTGACAACGCCGCTGAGCTGTCCGAGCCTTAGATGCACGGCATCCACACGCTCGACACCGGCCTCGCGGGCCGCGTCGTCTGCAATTTGGACGATGTTGTAAGCGATTGAAAGCTCGTGCATGGCGCCCGCCTTCCCTCGACATCGGCCGGTCTAGCGCGACACCGGCCATCAAGCGCAGTGTAGCACTAACCGCACGCCCGGAAGGCGCCTCGACTGACCGTTTGTGACGTTTATCAGGCGGAATTGGGTACGCCCATCTGTCGTTACACGCCCGTCTGTGCCGCGCGAACCTATTTCGCGGCGTTCGCGAAGTTCATACCATCGGATGATCGAATTTCATCCTCACGGCCGACGAAACCTTCCCGTAGATGCGGGACAATAACGTCGGGGATTGCTCTGCCACAAGAGCAGATTTTCAGTTAAAGGTTTGCCGCTAAGGCACTTGCAGGGGAGCCAAACGGTGAACGAAGCCATCATCGAACCCGATCCTGAAAGGAGGGGGGCATGAAGAGAATAAGCTATCTCATGGCGATTGCAGGTGCCCTATTTGTGGCATCAGGGCTAATGCTGCTGGCGACGCCCGCGGTGTACGCGCAGGAAGGGGACATGGAAGTTCCCTATCTTGCCGAGTACTACGAAGCGTGGGTCAACTCGCCGCATAATGATGTTGAGGGTGAGGCGTTTAATCACTGGAACGAAGACGGTGTTGTCGAAGCCGGCTGCGCGCGCTGCCACTCGACCCCGGGCTACCGCGACTATATGGGCGCGGACGGCTCGGAGTTCGGTGTGGTCGACGCAGATGCGCCGCTCGGCACTACGGTCACCTGCGATGCCTGCCATGCGCCGGCCGCCGCAGCGCTAACCACCGTATCGTTCCCGTCCGGCGCCGAGTTGGGCGACACGCGCGACTCTGCGCGCTGCATGGTCTGCCATCAGGGCCGTGCGTCGACCGACAGCGTCAACCAGCGGATCGCGGACCTCGGCCTTGCCGAGACTCCGGACACGCCGAGTGCGGACCTGCGGTTCATCAATATCCACTACTACGCGGCGGCAGCGACGCTGTACGGCGGCGAGGCGCGCGGTGGGTATCAGTATGACGGCATGGTCTACATGGGCCGCAACGTGCACGTCGAAGGCTTCGGCACCTGTGCCGACTGCCACAACCCGCACACGCTCGAACTCGAAATCCAAGCCTGCGCGAGCTGCCACGAAGACGTCGAGTCCGTTGAGGATCTGCCGTTCATTCGCATGGCTGGCTCCGGCTCGGACTTCGACGGTGACGGCGACACGTTCGAAGGTATCGCTGAAGAAATCGAAGGCATGCAGGAAATCCTGTACGCCGCGATCCAGGCGTATGCCGAAGAAGTAGCTGGTACCCCGATCGCGTACGACTCGGCCGCGTACCCGTACTGGTTCATCGACACCAATGGCGACGGCGAGCGTACCGAGGATGAAGCGGACGGCTACAATGCCTTCACCGCCAACCTCGAACGCGCGGCGTACAACTATCAGGTCGTGCTGAAGGACCCGGGTGCGTTCGCGCACAACCCGCAGTACGTCATTCAGTTGATGTACGACAGCACCGCTTCTCTGAGCGCCGTGCTGGCGGATCCGATTGAGGACCTCGAGTTTGCGGTCCGCGACGCCCCGATGCACTTCGACCCGACGCGTGAAGCGTGGCGCCACTGGGATGCCGAAGGCGAAGTCCCCGGCACCTGCGCGCGCTGCCATTCCGCAAGCGGCCTACCGACCTTCATCGCCAACGGCGTCAACATTGCTGTTGAGCCGACGCAAGGTTTGGAATGCTCGACCTGTCACGAAAGTCTGAGCGACTTTACGATCTACGAAGTCGACACCGTGAGTTTCCCCAATGGCGCACAACTCGGCTTCGGCGAGGCAGACGTCAACAACCTGTGTCTCGCCTGCCATCAGGGCCGTGAGTCGACGGTCAGCGTAAACCGCGCCATCGGCGGCCTCGGCGACGATGAAGTCGGCGAGCGCCTCGGGTTCCGCAATATCCACTACTTCGCCGCTGGCGCCACGCTCTTCGGCAACGAAGCGCAGGGCATCTACCAGTACGAAGGCAAGGAATACAACGGGCGCAACCTGCACGCTGAAGACGCGCCGAACACGTGCTCGAGCTGCCACTACCCGCATGACGGTCTCATTCAGGTCAACGAGTGCGAGGACTGCCATGAAGAGGTCGAAGAGCAGGAAGATGTCGTGCTCATCCGCGTGCTGGACGATGTCGAACTGATCGACTACGACGGCGACGGTGACAACGAAGAACCGATCCACGACGAGATCGTGACGATGGAAGAGGCGCTGTTTGCTGCCCTGCAAGCCTACGCGACCAACACTATCGGCACCAGCATCTACTACGACTCGCATGCCTATCCGTACTGGTTCGTGGACACGAACGGCAACGGTGTCGGCGACGAGGGTGAGCCAGATCGCTACGCGTCGTGGACACCGACCCTGCTGCGGGCTGCGTACAACTACCAGTACTCGCAGAAGGATCCGGGCGACTTCGCCCACAACCCCGACTATGTCATGCAGGCTCTGTATGACAGCATCGAGGCTGTGGGTGGCGACGTCTCTGCAATGACTCGCCCGCCGGTGACCGTCAATCCTGAGTAAGCAGTGGTATGGGGGGAGGTGTGCCAGAACAGCGGCGCACCTGCCATACAAGCAGCGGTTGGGAATCCTGCACCCGGCCGCTGTTTTGATTCTCGCTCTGTTACGTGAAGCACACTATGATACGTTTGGAGTAACGCCCAGCCCGCTCAAACCGATACGATACGAAGCATGGAACTTGAGAGCGTACGCGACCCATCAGCACCGCTTGATGCAATCGACCGCTACATACGCTGCAACATCGATCAGCCGCTAACGCGGGGAGTGCTTGCAGATATGGCGGGTTACTCTGTGCCGCACTTCCACCGCGTATTTATCGGCACGAAGGGTGAGAGCGCGGCCAGCTATATCCGGCGTCTTCGTCTGCGCCGAGCGGGCTACAAGCTGCGTTTCGGCGCGATCGACATCGGTGAGGTTGCGCTTGCCGCCGGCTACGCGAGTCATGCCGCGTTCGGTAAGGCGTTCAAAAAGCAGTACGGTCTCAGTCCCAGTGCGTTCCGGCAGCTTGACTGCTGGGAGGCGACTCGTCTACTGAGAGAGGAACAGGATTCATGAGAATCGCGTATTGCAGCATCCCAATCACCGACTATGACGCCGCGCTCGCGTTCTACCAAGACAAGCTGGGGTTCGTCGTTAAGCATGACATCCCGCTTGGCCCCGGCGTGCGCTGGCTGACCCTCACCGCGCGCGGCGACGTGAACGGCGTCGAACTCCTGCTTGAGCCGAACGGCGAGTATCCGGCCATGAAGGCGCTCAAGGAGTCGTTGATGCGGGATGGTATCCCCTTCACGGCGTTTCAAGTGGACGACATCAACACAGAGTACGAACGACTGCGGGGTCTCGGCGTCGAGTTCACGATGGAGCCGACGAACATGGGACAGTCAACGCTTGCCGTAATGAACGACACATGCGGCAACCTGATCCAGCTCTTCGAGTTTACCGGCGGCTAGGCTGACCCGTTACGCGGCTCATACGCCAAAACGGAAGCCCACACCGGTCAGAACTGCGGTCAGAAGGCCGTAGCCCATCTCCATAAGTCCGATGATCTTGGCCGGACGCGGCGTACGATACGAAGACAGCCCGATCGCCGCTCGCGCCAGCAGGATCCCAAACGCGGCGACACCCAGCCACGGCCCTCTGCTTGCGACGGCCAAGGCAACCATGACGACCAGCGCTGCGCCGTGCGCCGCCCACGCGACCCACGGCGTTTGCCGTTTCCTGTGCTCGAGGTTGAGACGCGCACGCACGTACAGGATAGATACGACAGCCCGCAGCGATGCGATCAACCACAAGACCAGCGCCGGCAGGAGACCCCAACCGCCAAGCAGGGCAATCGCCGTCGAAGTCGTCGCCAACGCGCAGGCACCACTCAGTTCCGGCACAAGACGGCGGCTCTGATTGCGCGCGTCATACAAAAGTTGCACGACGGCAAGCGGCATCGCCAGCGCGAGCGGTATGAGGAAATCAGCCGATGGAGCCAGGGCCAGCGTCGCCGCGAAGGCCCCGACAGCCACCAATCCGTAACCGGCAGAGAACCGTTCAGCCCACACTGCGCGCGGGGGCCGCACGCCTTTGCGTCGATCCTTGATTGCCACCTTTAGCGGCTGATGCACGAGGAACACGGCGATGGCGGCAACACCGAGCAGGAAGCCGGCAAACGTCGGCGCGACCAGTAGACCGAGCACGATCGGTTCGATCAAGAAGCCCCACCCGCCGTGCTCGGCAGGCAGTGCGACCGACCGGATAACCACGCGGCTGGCAGGGTTGCGCACAGACTCGGCACTCATCATCCCGCCCCCCTACCACAACCCTGCCACTTGGCGCAGAATGCCCAGTTCACCGATGTGATACGCGTTGTGATCGGCCACGACGAGGATCTCGCGCAGTATCGTGTGTCCCGGGTATCCGTGCGGAATTTGCGCGTACAGGTCTGTCGCCGGGTCGTTCACGATCCGCGCCAGTTCGTCGCGGTCGGAGAGGAACTGCTCAACCGTGCGGTTCCAGTCAGCCTCGCGGGCTTCGGCGTCGCGCGCCGGCCACAGATCGTCGGGGAACTTCAATTCCTTGTAGTCCGGGTTACGGATGTAGTCGAGAATGTCCCACTGGCAGATTCGCAGGTGCTCGAGCAGGTGCCAGAAGCTGTAATTCACACCCGCCGGTCGCATGTTGTGGGCAGTCGCCGGAAAGCCGTCGATTGCATCCTCGAACGTCATGTGCGCTTGGCGGAGCATGAGCAAGTTGGTCAGTTGTTCGCGAACGTGCTGATCGGCAGTCATGGGTCGTTCCTACCTGCGGTCGGCGATTGGACGAGTATACAGCGCCCGTTCAACGAAAACGCGGGGCAAGCAGACCGCCTGCCCCGCGTTTCGGTGACTCGCACAACCGTCGCGTTACGGCGTGAAGTTGACGTTCTGCCCGCTCAGCGTGTTGAGCACCGTCGCCGCGCTGAACTTGGCCCGATGCGCAAGGTCGATGGAGTTCGCAAGAACGCGAGCCGCCTCTTGCGGGCTGTGGAAGCCTGTGCTGTTTTCCGACGAGATGAAGTCCCAGCGCATCTGCGACGCGCGGTGGAACTGGTACGCTTCTGCCAAGTCTTCGTCGGTCGCGCCGGCTTCCTTCGCGGCGACGATCGTGTCAATGGCTTCAAGCAGCGCCTCTTCGCTGGAGCGCAGCAGTTCGGCGGTGCGGTCCTGAATCGTCGTGATGCGCGCTTCAAGCTGCTCTTCCGGCAGGTTGTGGCATGTCTGGCACGCGGCGCTCACATTGGTCAGCGGGCTGCGCAGCCAATGGTCGCTGATTTTGATGCCGCCGGTGCGGATGTACGGCATGTGGCAGTCCGCGCACGCCACGTCTGAGCTGGCATGGAGCCCGGTGCTGTACAGTTCGGTCTCCGGGTGCTGAATCTTGATCATCGGCGCGCCTGTCTCGGCGTGTACCCAATCGCGGAAGCCGAGGTCGTCATAGTACGCCTCGATTTCATCGATGTTCATACCCTCCGACCACGGGAAGGTCAACACTTTGTTGTCGCCCGCGAAATAGTATTCGACATGGCACTGCGCGCACACCAGCGACCGCATTTCCTGACGGCTGGCCTCGGTCCAGTCTCTACCCTGCTGTTCCAACGCATTGATCAGTCCGGGCCGGGTGAGCCGGAGCGCCATCGTTTCGGGATCGTGGCAGTCGGCGCAGGTGGACCCGGTATGCAGTTGATCGACCAAGTCGTTATACGGTGTGGCGTTGAACTGCTCCCAGCCCATCGACGCGATCAACTGTGGCGTCTCGCCGGCATGGCAGTTGATGCACGCGCCGGGTTGGCTGACGATCTTGACGCGCTCCGTGTTTTCTTGGTCGATTTGCGCATAGAAGTGCCCACGCTCTTCGTTGTGGTCTCTGCTGAACGCGTAGCCGGCCCACAACCGGATCATTGCCGGGTAGCGCTCAAGCTTGCTGTACGGCTCGGCGCCGCCGTACGGAGTCTCCCCGTAGTTGATCGACGTCATCGAGAACCGGTCGTAGTGCATGGGGAAGTTGAGCCCCCACACCGACGGATCAATCTCGTCTTCGCTGATTTCAACGACTTGCAGCGGGTACTGGGCGGCTTCGGTTTGCCGTGTCGCCACACTCGCCAGCAGCGCGCCGATCCCAACCCCAACCAAGATCAAACCAAGCAGCAGTACACCGTAAATGATTTTCCTCATCGCATCTTTCTCCCTGCGATTATTTCCGCGTCCGATGGCCGATTCCTGCGTGACAGCTCACGCAGTCCGGCGCGTCGTCGTGATGCGGCGCAATGGCGCTCACGACGTTCTCGTGACAATAGAGACAGTTGCCCTGCACCACATCCGCGTTGAAATCGCGGATGTGCAGCACCTCGCCGTAGGTTTGGAACGTAAACGCCACGCTGTGATTCCAGCCGTTAATGGCCTTCACGAGGTACTTGCTGACGACAGAGTCATGCGGCGTGTGACAGTCGTTGCAGCCTGCGACACGCGAGTGGACGGAGTGCCGCCACGCGTCGTACTGGTCACGCATGACGTGACAGTTGTTGCACGCAGCCGGGTCGTCGGACAGGTAGGAGTAGCCCTTCGCATATACGAAGGTGAACAGCCCCATGCCCACGACGATACAGAGCAGGCCTGCCAACACAAACAAGAATGTAGGCCGGCGAAAGAACGGTTTAGCCATGACAAGCAACCCGCCTCGCGCGCTTACCCCGTTTAGTAGCCGCGCAAGGCCCTCCAATCTATTCGAGATGGGTATGAGTATACCGCAAACCCGCCTCAAATGCCTTGTTTGCGGCGAAGTCTCTGGCCTACTTTCGGCATACGGTTGCCAGCAGGCCGCTACCGAACTGCGCAGGCAGGTTTGTGAGCGGCACAACGCTGCGCGCTCAGGCGGCGCAGTCTGCGTTTGTGACATTTGTCACGAAACAGTCATTACGCTTATCAGCGGATGTCTTCTCCCTTCGGGCCGATACTTTCCATGTATTCACGTATCCGAATAGGTACCCGCATTGTGGCGATCCCCAACATCAGCGAACTGAACCTGCTGCACGACCGCATCTGCCAAGCTCTCGGCGATCCCCGGCGCATTCAGATCATGTATGCGCTCGCCGAGTCGCGCCGGCACGTCTCCGCTATTGCTGAGGCACTCGACATGCCTCAGTCCACAGTGTCGCGGCATCTGGCCCTACTGCGTCAGCGTGGACTGGTCACCGCCGATCGCGAGGGTCCCGCAGTCTACTACGACCTCGCCGACCCCCGCATGATCGACGTTTTGGACACCATGCGTCAGATCCTGCGCGACTCGTTTGAACGGTTGTCCAGCCCGTTGTCAGATGAATTGTGAGTGCCTGAGTCCTTACTAAGTGATCCGCCCAACAGCAGCTCGCTTTGCCCGGGCGGCTCATCGAACCAGAGAGAGTGCTATGGTAAGTCAACGTATCGTTCCAATCCTCGGCCTGCTGGGAACAGCGGCCATCATTGGCGGGGCGATCTTTCTTTCGGTCTCCTCCGCTAACAACCCCTCTGACGACCCGTGGTCGTACATCCCGGACCATCCCATTCACACCGATCACAGCTCGCTCATGAGCGGCCCGTACGAGACCGGGCAGGACGTCACCGCGGCCTGTCTCACGTGCCACGAAGATGCCGCCAACGAGATGGTTCAGACCGTCCACTGGACATGGAAGAGTGAGCCGGTCGAGGTGGCATGGCGCGACGAACCGGTCGCGATCGGCAAGGCCAACACGATCAACAACTTCTGCATCGGCATTCAGGGCAACTGGGCACGCTGTACGAGCTGTCACGTCGGCTACGGCTGGGAAGACGCGGATTTCGACTTCACCAATACCGCGAACGTCGATTGTCTCGTCTGCCACGACCAGAGCGGCGGGTACCTCAAGACCGAGAGCGGCTTACCTGCCGAGGGCGTCGACCTCGCAGCGGCGGCGCAAAGCGTGGGCATTCCCACCCGCGAGGATTGCGGGAGCTGTCACTTTAACGGTGGTGGCGGCGCGGGTGTGAAGCACGGCGATCTCGACCCAAGCCTGTACTTCCCCACCGAGAACGTCGACGTGCACATGGGACGTTACGACTTTCTGTGCACCGATTGCCACCGAACGCTCGATCATCAAGTTGCGGGTCGCGCGATCTCGTCCAGCGTCGACAACGCCAATCAAGTCGCCTGCACCGACTGCCATCAAACCACGCTGCATGCGGACGAGCGGATCACGGCGCACGTCGATACCGTCGCGTGTCAGACGTGCCATATACCCGCAGCCGCGCTGCGCGATCCGACCAAACTCGAGTGGGACTGGTCGACCGCTGGCGATCCCAACCGCGAAGAAGACGATCACGTGTATCTGCAAATCAAAGGCAGCTTCGTATACGGCACCGACTACAGGCCCGAATACGCGTGGTATGACGGATCGGCTCAGCACTACATCCTCGGCGACCTGATCGACCCGACGCAGCCGACGTACATGAATCTGCCGCTGGGCGATATCAGCGATCCCGATGCAAAGATCATGCCATTCAAGGTGCACTACGCCACACAGCCTTACGACACCGTCAACAACATCCTTCTGCAGCCACTGACTTCTGGCGAGGGTGGCTTCTGGACGACGTTCGACTGGGACTCTGCGCTGGAGTTGGGCGCACAGTTTGCCAGCATCGACTACAGCGGAAGCTACGGCTTTGCAGAGACGCGCATGTACCTGCCGATCACGCACATGGTACAGCCGGCAGAAAACGCGCTTCAGTGCACCGATTGCCACAGCGATAACGGACGGTTCGACTGGGAAGCGCTTGGCTACTACGGCGATCCGATCGAATGGGGCGGGCGCCAGCGGTAACCGCGGCCCGGACGCACAATGACTAGAACAGCATTCACTACACGCACGCGCGAATCGACTAGCCGCCGGTTATTCTCACTCGCAGTCGCCTTCGGACTGACGCTGGCCGTGCTAGGCACTGCGCTCGCCTTTGGGGCACTTGCGGCTCAAGCGCAGGACACACCTGCACCTGACGAGACGACAAGCCCGACCTTCCATCCAACGTTTGCCTTGCTCGATGCGGACGGTGGCAACGTCCTCGACACCGGCGGCGCAGTCTCGACGATGAAGACGTGCGGCTCTTGCCATGATACGGAATTCATCGCCACTCACAGCGGCCATGCGGACGCTGGTCTCAGTGCCTTTGCCACACCAGCCGACGGCTGGGCATCCAGCTCCGGCTTGTTTGGCGGCTGGGATCCGATCAGCTACCGCTATCTCTCCCCGGAGGCAGACGCCTCAGCCGACGATCTTCGCATCGACCTGACCATTGCGAGCTGGATCCAGACCTATGGCTGGCGGCACGTCGGCGGCGGCCCGGCCCAAACTGCCCCGTCCGGCGACGCGCTGATAAACCTTCCCGCCGATGCTTCTGCACTGGCCGCTCAGGTCGTCGATCCGCAGACCGGCAACCTGGTTGCCTGGGATTGGGAAGCCAGCGGCACGGTCGAAATGAACTGCTTCCTGTGCCATACCGCCGCGCCTGACAACGCTTCGCGCATTTCCGCGCTGGAAGCTGGCGAGTTCGGCTGGGCCAGCACGGCGACGCTGATCGGCAGCGGGATCGTCGCGCCCAGTGACGACGGCTGGACATGGAACGCGAGCGCGTTCAACGCCGACGGCACCGTCCGTGAAGATATGATCCGCGTACAAGACCCGTCCAACTCCAACTGCGGGCAGTGTCACGGCCTCGTCCATGACGACGCACAAGACCCGTTGGTGTTCAGCACCGGCGATCCTACCCTCTGGACGACGCTGACCACCGGGCAGGTATTCTCTCCGCAGCGGCTCTCGCGCACTGGGCTGAACATCCTGGACAAGCCCGAGTTGAGCCGCACCTGGGACGTCCACGCTGAGCGCGCTGTCGGCTGCACGGACTGCCACTATGCGCTGAACAATCCAGTCTTCCACGCCGAGTCCGAGGCAACGCGCCCCGATCATCTCGAGTTCGACCCGCGCCGGATGGACTTTGGCGACTATCTGTATCGTCCGCTGCATCAGTTCGCAAATGCCAATGCCGAAACGATCACGCGCTTCGGCGGCGCCGACCGCGACTGTGCGACCTGTCACGATGCCGTCTCGACCCACACGTGGCTGCCGTATGCCGACCGTCACACGTCGGCGCTGGCATGCGAGACCTGCCACGTCCCGACCGTTTACGGCCCAACGCTGGAATCGGTCGACTGGACGGTGTTAACGCCGCAGTCAACGGCTCGCTCAACGTACCGCGGCCTGCAGAGCGACGAGTCGGGTACGCTGCTGACCGGCTTTGAACCGGTCGTCCTGCCCTCGTCCGCCGAGACCGGTGCACGGTTGGCGCCGTACAACCTCGTCAGCGTGTGGTACTGGGTCTACGGTGAGCCTGCGCGTCCAGTCCCCCTGCGCGATCTGGAAGCCGTCTGGTTGACGGATGGCGCATACCCGGACGACATCCTCGCCGCGTTTGACGCAGATACCAGCGGCACGCTGGACGACGCTGAACTGCGGCTCGACAGCGACGCCAAGATCGACCTCATCGCGCAGCGCCTCGAAGCACGCGGGCTGGCCGGCGCACACATCGCCGCCGAGACCGTGCCTTACGCGATCCATCACAACATTGCGCAGGGCGAGTGGGCGACGAAAGACTGCGACACCTGCCATACGGGCGACTCCAAGCTCAGCACAGCGTTCACCCTCGCGAGCTTCACACCGGGTGGCGTCGAGCCAACGCTCGTCAGCGACGATGCTGCACTCAACGGCGCGTTGACCCGCAACGACGATGGCATGCTGCTGTACACACCCAATCACACGCTTGCGCCCACCGAGCTGTACGTGCTTGGCCACGATGCCGTGTGGTGGGTCGACCTGATCGGCACGCTGGCATTTCTCGGCGTGCTGGGTGGCGTCGTGCTGCACGGCGGCTTGCGCTACTTCGCGGCGCGGCGTGGTGCCAAGCATCAACCGGCGGCTCGCAAGAAGCTGTACCTGTACAGCATCTACGAACGTCAGTGGCACTGGCTGCAGACCGCCGCCATCTTCGGCCTGATCTTCACCGGTCTCGTCATCCATCGGCCGGATACCTTCGGCATGTTCAGCTTCAACGGCGTCGTGCTGGTGCATAACGCGCTGGCGATCGTGCTGGTTGTCAATGCGGCGCTGTCGGCGTTTTACCACCTCGTCAGCGGCGAAATCCGGCAGTTCCTGCCACGCCCATACGGCTTCTTCGACCAGGCTTTCTCGCAGGCGAAGTACTACCTGTACGGCATCTTCAAGGGCGAGCCGCATCCGTTCGAGAAGACGCACGAGCGCAAGATGAACCCGCTGCAGCAGATCACCTACATGGCCATCCTCAACATCCTGCTGCCGGCGCAGATCATCACCGGCGCGCTGATGTGGGGCGCGCAGCAGTTCCCGGATGTCACGGCGGCGCTTGGCGGTCTACCGTTCCTCGCGCCATTCCATACGCTGATCGCCTGGCTGTTCGCGACGTTCATCATCATGCACGTGTACCTCACCACCACCGGCACCACGCCGACCTCGAACATCGAGGCGATGATCACGGGCTGGGATGAGGTCGAAGTTCCACTTTCCGAGGGTGAGCCGATGACAACGCATCAGCCGGAGCCCTCTTCGGGTCGGCCGGCACCGGCACACAGCGCCGATCTCGGTTCGGCCCAGCAGTCCACACGTACGTCTACGGTAGAGTGAGGAGGTAACCCCATGGCGGTTCAGGTTCATCCGGCGCGACAGACGCGCTCATTCGTCCAAATGCTTACGCAGCGCGAGACCAAGCCGTATGTCACGCCGTACGTCGGCGGGATCGTGCTCGGTATCGTACTGTTCGCCGCGTTCTTCATCACCGGCAACGGCCTCGGCGCTTCCGGCGGCATGAACCGCCTGCTGGTGGTGGTCGAGGACTGGATCGCGCCGTGGCACGTCGATCGCGTTCCGTATCTCATCGATATGGCCGGCGGCAACCGCAATCCGCTCGACAGTTGGGTCGTATACGTCACGCTCGGGACCATCCTCGGCGGCTTCTTCTCGGGCTGGCGGCACGGTCGGCTCAAGGTCGAAATCGACAAAGGCCCACGCATCTCCAACCGCAACCGCCTGCTCATGGCATTCCTCGGCGGCACGCTGATGGGTTATGGAGCGCGCCTTGCGCGCGGCTGTACCTCCGGGCAAGCACTGTCGGGAGGTGCCGTGCTGTCTGTCGGGAGCTGGGCGTTCATGCTTGCCGTATTCGCCGGCGGATACGCGCTGGCCTATTTCGTCCGCAAGGCGTGGATTTAAGGAGAGACGATCATGGGAGAGTTTCCGCTTCCCCTTACGGACATGCTCGGCCAAAACGGCGCCTATCTCGTCTACCTGGTGATCGGGTTCGCGTTCGGCTACACGCTGGAGATTGCCGGCTTCGGCAAGTCCACCAAGCTGGCCGCGCAGTTCTACTTGCGCGATATGACGGTCCTCAAGGTGATGTTCAGTGCCATCGTCGTGGCGATGGTGTTGATCTTCCTCACGTCGGGCCTCGGCTTGCTGGATTACAACCTGATCTGGGTCAATCCCACCTATCTATGGCCGGGGATCATCGGCGGCCTGATCATGGGCGTCGGTTTTATCGTCGGTGGCTTCTGTCCGGGCACGTCAATCGTCTCGGCCGCCACCTTCAAGATCGACGGTATCGTGTTTGTGCTGGGCGTGTTTTTCGGCATCTTCCTGTTCGGCGAGACGGTCGGGCTGTATGAAGGCTTCTGGCACTCGTCGTATATGGGGCGCTTTACCCTGCCCGAACTGTTCAACGCGGATACGGGTGTGGTGGTTGTCGGTGTCGTTATCATGGCGCTGGCGGCCTTCGCGTTCGCTGAGTTCATGGAAAAGCGCTTCGGCGACCGTACTCAGCTCACCTTCCCGCGCTGGCGGTTCAGCGCAGCTGGTGCCGTGCTGGCCGTGGGCGTCACCACGCTGCTGGTCGGTCAGCCGACGAATGCTGACAAGTGGGCCGCAATCGCGCCGGAACAGGAGGCCCGCCTCAATGAGAGGGCGGTGCAAATCCACCCGATGGAACTGCTCACCTATATGAACGATCGCGGCATCATCACGTATGTCATCGACGTACGCAGCGAATCGGACTTCAACCAGTTCCATCTGATCGACGCCCACCATATTCCACTGGCGTCGCTCCTCGGGACGGTATCGGACCTCCACCTTCAGCCCGATAACACCTTGTTCGTCATCACGTCGAATGACGAGACGGCCGCCACCGAGGCGTGGAAGATCCTGACCGCAGAGGCCGTGCCCAACGTATACATCCTCGAAGGCGGGATCAATGGGTGGCTGACGACGTTCGGAGACGAGGAGTTCAAGCAGCAGTCGTTCATCGCTGACCATCCGGATGACCGGCTCGCCTACGCGTTCCCGTTGGCGCTGGGCCAGCGTTTCCCGGCTGCCAACCCGAATCACGACGTGTTTGAAGATGTCGAATACACGTCAAAAGTCGTGCTGACGATCAAACGTGGCGCGACAAGCGGAGGGTGCGGATAGCGCCTGCCCGACCGGTTGCGAGACACACAAGAACCCCGGCCAAACACCGGGGTTCTTCGTTTCTTGCCGGATGGGCATGCTCAGGGCTTACGGCGTAATCGCCAAGGCGAACGAGCCGTAGTCGTAGTCCCCGTAGTCGAGGCTGCCTTCGCCATCGGTCGTCTTGACCCATGTGCGCAGGTGCAGCGAGAACGTGCAGCGGGTCAGCCCGTCAGGCGGAACCGGCGGATGCGACAGCATGTGGCTGAACGTGTGGCTCGGGCTGACGGCCAGCGGACCAGCAGGTGGGTACCCTGCGTTGTACGGGCTGGCGCTCACCATATGATCGGATGGCCCGCCGAGGCCGCGCCGCCACCACAGCGAGTGGTAGAGCAGGAACATTTCCTGCGGATGGTAGGCACGATAGCCGACGCTGAAGGTCTGGCTGCCCGGCCCCTCGAGGAACTGACACTCGCTGGTATTTGGGCTGCCGCCGACGCGCAGATCGACGATAACCGCCTCGGCCACGCGGTTATCCCACCACAGCATGTGGGTCAGGGCCGCATACGGCACCACGGCCGTCGGGCCGAACTCCTGATACCAGCGGCGGAACGTGAAGGCGGCGGTCGAACCCGGCACGCCGTCGCCCGGATCGGCGGTGCCGGTCGGGCGCAAGCGGCGTCCCGCTGCGTTGAAGACCTCAAGCGTCAGCAGGTATCGCCCCGGCGTGTTGAAGCGAGCTTCCTTCGTGTTCAGGTAGCCGTGGTATTGATTGCCCTGCCAGTCCCGATCGAAGTCATACGGGATCTTGTACAGGTTGCTCTCCGTCCCGACGGTCACCGGGCCGAGCGATTCGGGCAGTACATCGCCACCGCCCGTGAAGTATTTCCATGACAGGCCGTCGGACAGATACTCGGGTGCGCCGGTCGGCTGGCCGGTGGCATCGGTCGGGCGCACGCTGATGCGATAGTACACGGCGCCGATGTCGCGCATCGGCTCGCTGAAGTGATACAACAGCTTCAGCGTGCCGCCGAGGTTGCGATTCTTCAGCACGCCGAGCGCACTGGCCGGATTAGCGACCGGGTCGATCAAGCCGCTGTTGTAGGCCGCTGGGCCAACCTGATCCCAGCCCGAAGCGTTCGGCGTTGCGAGCCGCCAGCTGTTCGTATCACCGATATCTTGCAGGAGCGCAAACGGACCCTCGCCCGGGAAGTCGTTATGCCGGCAGGCACGCGCACGGACGTCATACGACACCAGCGATGCGTCCTCATCATAGTCGAACCAAATGTTCGCGGCGACGCCGTCATAGATGGTCGTCCAGACGCCGTTAATGAGCTGGCGAACCTTATACGCGTACTCCTGCTTGCAGTGCGCCATAACGAGGTACGGCCATTCGCTCCAGCAGATCTGGAACCGCCCGTCCGGGTTGATGAACCCTTCGGCGACCTTCTTCGGGGCGCTGCACTCGTTGCGACATAGCAGATAGGGGCGCGCGTTGATGTAGGCCACGAGCTGCTTTTCGGGCAGCGATTTGATCGCGTGCAGGTCGCGGCGTGCGTTGAGCACCCTCATGTCAAGGGCGCCGCTGCGCAAGAACGGTACGTCGAAGGGCGGCGGATCGGGTTCCGGCCTCGGCGGGAACGGCAGGTCCGGCGCTTCGACGATCGGGCCGATCAGGTCCTCCAGATCGCGCACCAGTTCGGGCAGCCGGATATCCCCGATGACCCACGGCTCGCAGCAGCACGTGCGGCGGTAGACCTCAACCACGCCGCTGCAAATCACGTCGCAGTGGACGGCCACCACCAAGTCGGGCGGTACCAGTCGTTCGCTGACGTCCAGCGCGGCCCGCGACTTCATCGTGACGGCGCGTGCTTCAAGGAGCGGGTTGGTAAGTGCGCCGGCCTGCTTGGCAAAGTGGCGGATGATCCACGGACGGTAACAGCGCTTCACGCTGCCTGTAACGCACTTGGTGAAGAAGAACCACTTCTTCCAAATTCCTTCGGCGACGTTGAGCACGCCGGCGTTCCCGATCAAGTCAAAGAACTGCTCGGTGCGATAGGCGACTTGTACGTCTTTGTCAACATCGTCAGGGGACTCGGAGCGTGGGCTGAGGATAATCCGGTGCGCCTTCTTGGCGACATCGGCCGGCAGATCGAAGCTGCCGTCAGCCCCGACAGGTGCGGCGACCAGCACTTTTCCAGCGCGATCGACCGC
The DNA here is from genome assembly GCA_016716525.1 of Candidatus Flexicrinis affinis. NCBI lineage: Bacteria > Bacillati > Chloroflexota > Anaerolineae > Aggregatilineales > Candidatus Flexifilaceae > Candidatus Flexicrinis > Candidatus Flexicrinis affinis. The sequence goes on along the minus strand of JADJWE010000001.1, from coordinate 498,958 downwards.
AAGGACGGAGATTGCAGGACGTTCATCTCCCTTTTCGTAACCTACCAGATTGAGGCGGAACTTGCGTTGTTGACGACCACCTTTCGTTTCAGCCATGGTACACCCCCATGTCTTTTGTCCGGGCGCGACGAGATTGCACACGCCCCAATCTCATTATATGACCGTGCGGAATCGATTAGTGGGTCGGAGGTACTAGTGGGGTGCGCGCACCGCAGATGGGATCGCGCCGCGAAAAAGGGCCATGCACACGAGTCCGAGGGGGTTCGCCGAGCCAGATTGCCTACAGCTTCGATGTCTCCACCAGCGACGTCTAGCGCGATTTGCGCTGCTCGCCACGCGCTATGACGAACAGACCGAGGATGATCACAGCAAAACCGCTCAACCGAAGCAGTGAGATGTTTTCTTGAAACAGGACCACGCTTCCAAGCAAGACGAGGATATACGCAACGCTCAAGAACGGTACAGCGAAGCTCAGATCGGCGCGCAGCAGCGCCACCAGCCACAGCACTGCGCTGATGAAGAACACCGCCAAGCCTAACAGCAGCAGCGGATTGCTGAGCAGTCGGAGCAGCGCCGGAATTGATAGCTCAAGGACGCCGAAGTCATTCATCGCCGCTTTGAACAGAAGCTGCCCCCCGGCCGAGAGGAACACGCTCAACAAGATCATACCGATTGCGCTGACGTTTGCCGCGCGCTGGTTGCGCTTGTCTGGTGTCTGGCTTTCAGCGGGACTGACTGGTCGAGTCTGCATCACTAGTCCTCACGTTGCTCGTGCGCTACGTTATGTCAGGTGCCGGCGGCGCTGGCGCAGCGGGCAATCCCAAAAGCGGCGCCGCTGCCGCGCTTTGCGCATCGGTAAGCAAATACGAATCCATCGCATGCGCCCCGACCGTTGTGGACAGTCCTCCCCCGGCAACGACCGCACTGCCGGTCGGCGTTTCGACATGTGTCACGGTCTGTGCCTCGACGATCGGGTGATCCGTCAAGCCAAGCTGAACGCTGCGCGGCGTGTCAGTCACGTTCCACATCCGGGCCACTAGCCCGCCACCGTCGTCTGCTGGCTTGAGCGCCCACAACATCACATCCGGGTCGCTCATCGACACCAACGAAAACTGCTTGGCGGACAACACGGGCTCGCTTCCGACTACCGTGCCCGTTACAAACGGATTCTGGTGTCCCAGCGCAAACCGCATACACTCCGCTGGATTGTAGCCGTCCGTGACGGTGAGCGCGAACCGCTGCTGCAGTTTCGTATATCCGGCCTGATTCGGGATGCCGAACGACCCGTCGCCGCCGACCCGACCACCGGCGAGAACGTCCAGACGCGCTTTCGAGGAATCCAGCTCGTACGGCGTGCTGGCGCCTAGCCGCATGAAGTACGCTTCCCAGTTCGACAGTGTGACGCCTGTGCCGGCGCCGCCCTGCACGTGCACGAAGTGATTGAGTGTCAGCCAGTCGTACCGTGCGTTCTGGGTCGAGTAGTGTCCGCCGTTGCTGGTCAAGCGCGCACGCAGAATCGCGCCGACTTCTTCGTGCCAGATGTCCGGGTTGTCGAGGTTGAAGCTGTAACGCCACGTCTGCGTATCGTCGAACGCCTGCGAAATGTTGTTGTCGATGTCGATCCGGTCGAGGTTGCGAACCAACGTGATGCGGGTCGTATGGGCGACCGGTCCATTCGACGTCGCCAGCAAGGTCACCGTAACCGGTCCGGCGCTCTCGACCGTGATCGTTCCGCCGCCGCTGCCGAGGTCGTTGATGAACCGCCCGCCGGCATCACGCGCCATTTCCGTGTTTCCGCGCGTCTTGTCGATCCAACTGGTGATCGCTCCGTTCTGGGCAACCGTAACGCGATACCTGTCGTTCTCCAGCACGTTTCCAGCCACCGTGGCGGCGTCGCTGAACGGCACGCCCGACCCCGCGCGGACTTCAAACACTTTATAGCCGACTGCGGGCACGTTATCGGCAAAGATTCGCAAATATCGCTTGCCCTTGATCGTGACGAACTGATGCGGAACCGTGCTCTTGTCGGTGCGGTCGATGACGTAAATGTCCTCGCTGCCGCTGTACTTGTAATCGGCGTAGTCCGAGCGCACCCACTGCAGCGGATTGAACACGAAGAAGCGGGTCTTGGTCGCTTTGCCTTTGATCAACTCACCCAATGTCGCCGCAGCGCTCTTGAGCAGCTTCTTGCCGTACTTCTTTACGGCTTTGCGCTGCGCTTTTTGCCACGCCACGCGCTGCAGACCGTAGACGTCCCACACGCCGTACGCCTGACCGAAGTTATGCTCCCAGTACAGGCCGAGCGCCATCCACGCGGCATCGCGCAGCGTCTTCCAGCCAGACATGAACAAAGGCTTGTATAGCGTGACCAGTGAGGCCAACGCCTCCGACGACCGCAGCAGTTCGACCGCACGTTTAACGGCGGCGGATTCCTCGGCGAGCGACGCGCAGAACAGATCCCAGTCGTTGCCGAAGCTGAGCGCAGCCGTCTCGATCTGCGTGCCGTACGTCGTCTCAAAGTCCACGAAGAAGTCGTGTTCGTTCGAGACGATCACCCGGCGTGACGCGTTGGACTGGTTCTGTGCGGCCAAGATGAAATCGTCGGTGAGGGTTTTGAAGTCGTCCCACCCCCGCCCGAACGCGCCGATGACGTCATACGGGTAACGAGCGCGAAACTCCGGATCTTGATCGAGGTAATCGACGATTGTCCACGGGTTACGAGCCTCGGCATAGCCGCCGATGCCCATGTTGTCGCCCAGCATCGAGTTCCACTTCATCAAGACACGGCGGCCGTCCAGCCCCTGTGCCCAGTAGATCTCGCGCGGGCGGATGTTCGCACTCACCAATGTGTCGCACTGGCAAATGCCTTTCCAACTGAATCTGGCGCCGGCGCCAGCCCACAGCGAGATCAGACCGAGCGATAGGGTCTGGTTCTCCATGGCAATTGCCATCGAAAACCGGAAGTCGTGCTTTCGTTCGAGCTTTCCGGCGTAATACATTCCGCGCAGCACGGCTTCGGCCGGTGCGCCGCCCAAGCATACGACGAGCGCGTTCATCGGAACGCTGATGTGGCCGTCCTTGATGCGGTTGATCAGCCGCGCAAACGCCTGCGACGACTTGTTGCGCTCGTATTCCCAGATCCACAGCGTGCCATCGGTGTTGAACCGGCACTGATAATCCGACGGATTGCCAGCGGTTGTGTCGGCGAGGTCGAGGTAGTAATCCAACATCTCGATGAACGCCTGCCGGTAGTCGGCGTCGTTGGCCGTCCAGAAATAGTCAGTGTGATCGTCCGTGGCGATGTAGATACGCTTCTGCACGCCCTGCTGGACAACGTTGATCCGCAGCGGAAGCACCCATCCCGCGGCGAGCACCAGCCCGATCTGAAGGGCTTCGCGGCGGCTTGGGCCGGTATGCGAGTCACAGGTAGGATCGGCAGCTTCGGATGCTGTCGGATCCTGCTTCTCTTGGAATTCCATGAGACGTTCCCTCTTTGGTCCTGTCTCTAGTGTAACAGGACTTCCGAAATGGGCGCCGGCGAAGTACGGCGTAGTACAGAGTTCGTAGGAATACTCTCATCACCGCTGCGCGATTTCACGGCGCGGGGCGCTTCTCGAAGATCTTGTATGCCCCGAAAGTCTCGACTAGCACGTAGTTGCTTAACCGTTCGGAGTCGTAGAGATCGCCATCGCGCGAGCGCGGGCCGACAACGACGAAGCCCGGGTCGACAACGTCGCGAAAATCGTACACGTCGCGTGCCGGCACGTCGGTCTGGCTGTTCTCGTACGAGTTGAACTGAGTATCCACGCTGATCGGCGGGAAGTGGTAGTTGTGGCGCGAGATCACGCCCAGTTCGCGATCCCACGTTTCGACAACGGCACCGACATCGGCAACCTCGTCCAAGTACGCGCCGACTCGATACGCGCTGTCGTCGCCGAGCCGCACAACGTAGTAGAACGCGCGCAGCGACGGCAGCACAATCGTGATCGTCAGCCAGCCGAGCGCAAGCATGACGGCGATCCAACGGAGCGACAGGGCCGGTGCTGCGCCCGACTTTTGCATGTTTCCCCCCGCACGTACGATTGCGGTGAAGGCATCGACTGCAAGCGCACCGGCGAAGATCGTCGCAATCATCTTGGTCGGAATTCCGATCCGCGGCCAGCCCGTCGACAGCACGAAGAACAGGCTGCTAAACACGAACATCGTCGTGACGGTTCCCCATGTCAGGCCGTCTCGCGTCCGGCCCGTCGAGCGCCACAGACCGTACAGCAAGCCCGGGATGAACAAGCCCCCGAGTGTCAGCCCGTTGGTCAGCCAGTAGACGTTCTGGATCTTGTTGAGCGGATCGAACACGAAGTAGGCGCTGCCGGCGGTGGCCCGCACGGTCTCCCAATCGGCGACGGGGTCGCGCATGCCGGATCCGTTTACGAAGTATGTGAAGTAGGTCCAGCCGAAGAAGATCGCGCCGGCCACGACGCCCGGAATCACGAAGTAGTCCCATCGGCGTTGGCGATACCAGACGACGTTCGCGATCCACAGCACGAGCAGCGATGGCAGCACGAAGAACGCATATTGCATCTTGGTGATCGAAACGAAGCCAAACAATACGCCCGCCGCAATCAAGCGGGCCCGGCCCGGATTGTCCGTTAGCCAAATCAGCAGCCCGGCGAAAAGCAGTGCAAGACCCGGCCCTTCGCCCAGTACGATTCGGAACAGATAGGGCATCAAGTTGCCCCACCCGAACAGCGCGAGCAGGATAACGAGCACGGCCGCACGCGGCGTCATCAGGCGCAAGCACAACAGCATGAGGCTCGCCATCATCACAAAGCCATAAAGGGCGATCACAAGGCGTGCCGCGGGTAATGATGGCTCGACGACCTTGAACAGGGCGGCAATCGGAAGGATGACGGTAGGGCCAGTGCTGATCACCGGCCCGAGGAAGTTGTATCCGTCGCTGTTCTTCTCGGCGTAGATGCCTTCTTCTGCGAACGTGCGCGCGACATTGATGTATGCGCCCTCGTCAAAGTCCGGCGGCGGATACACGTGTTGGCGATACGAAAATAGGAAGGCGACAAGTGCGGCAAGCAGCACGCCGACGACCCGCAGGTCGACCGCCATCAGCCATTGACCGGCCCGAACAGCGAGTGCGTCAATGCGTGACGAGATCTCGTCACGCTGGTCTGTGTCTGTACTGTGGTCGGGCATCGCAGAAGTCCCTCTGGTTCATCACGGCATGTGACACAGCCATTGGTGCATCGCGCCGCCGCATCGTGCCTAACGTCGGGCGTAGATCTCGTAAGGCCCAAACGTCTCCACCAACTCGAAATCGGCCAGCTTCTCTGGTGAGTAGAGCTCGCCCTTGCGCCCCAGTGGACCAATCACCACATACGCCGGATCGACGAAGTCGCGGAAGTCGTACAGCTCTCCGGCGGGTGTGTCACTCAGACGGTGCTCGTATGCGTTAACCTGCGCTTCGACAAGCTGGGGCGGGAAATGGTAGACATGGTCGCTGATGAGCGAGAGTTCTTTTTCCCACGACTCGACAATCGTCTCGAGCGGGGCGTTCTGGGTAAGGTACTCGCCGACCATATAGGCGCTCGCGTCCCCGAGCCGCACGACGTAGTAGACAGCGCGGAAGCTCGGCAGCACGACCGTGAAGATCAGCCACCCCGAGACGAGCATCAGCGCAATCCAGCGCGGAGTCATGGCCGAACCGCGCGATTCGCTGCCCCGCGTCGCGTAAATCACGGCCTTGAACGCGTCGAACACGAACGCAGCCACAAACAGCGCCGCCATGATCTTGGTCGCGATCGACAGCCGCACCCACCCGATCGACAGGATGTAGAACCCGCTGCTCAGCAGCAGCATCGCCGTGAGGATTCCCCACACCAACCCGTCCCCGCTGCGGCGGCTTGACCGCCACAAACCGTACAGCGCCGCCGGGATGAACAGGCCGCCGTGGATCGTGCCGTTGACCAGATTAAAGACGTTCTGGACTTTGTTGGTCACGTCGAGGACGAAGTAGGCGCTGCCGGCGGCAGCCTGTACCGTGCTCATGTCGGCCGCTGGATCGCGAATTCCGACGCCGTTGAGGAAGTACGTGAAGTACGTCCAGCCGAAGAAGACGATGCCGGACACGATGCCGGGGATCACGAAGTAATCCCACCGGCGCTGGCGATACCACACCATGTTGGCGATCCACATCAGCAGCAGCGCAGGAAGGACGAAAAACGCGTACTGTACCTTCGTGATCGTCACCAGCCCGAACAGCACGCCGACCAACACCAAACGGATCGGCCCGGGTCGCTCGGTGAGCCAAAGCACGAGCGCCGTGAACAGCAGCGCCAACCCCGGCCCTTCACCGATCACGAGCCGGAACATGTAGGGCATCTGATTGCCCCAGCCGAAGAGTACGAGCAGAACGGCGAGCAGAACGGCTTGCGGGCGCATCAGCCGCAGGCACAGGATGGTGAAGCTCGCCATCATCAACAGGCCGTAAGCGGCGATCGTCAGCCGCGCCGCCGGGATCGACGGGTCGACAAACTTGAACAGCAGCGCAATCGGTAGGATCACCGTCGGCCCGGTACTGATCACCGGCCCGAGAAAGTTGTAGCCGTCGAGATTCTTCTCGGCGTAGATGCCGTCCTCAGCGAACGTCTTGGCAACGTTGACGTAGGCGCCCTCGTCAAAGTCCGGCCCCGGATACACGGGCTGCCGGAACGTAAACAGAAACACGGTGAGCACGGCCAGCGCGAGCGCCGCCAAGCGAAAGTCGCGCGCACGCGGCGTATCGCTCACCACATAGTCGACTAGTCTGTCAATCACCTACGCCCCCTCCGGTGTCCGGTGACTCAAGAAGCGCTTGTCCCACCCTGCCCCAGCACAGCCGTGATGACCCGTTTGGCGAGGCTGGTCACGGCCTCGCCGTTGCTCAAGTCGGGGTACAACATGACCGTGTTGGCAACGAACAGGCCCGGGATCGGGCTTTGGATCTGCGGGATCTCGTTGGTCGTGCCCATCGGCCGCAACGGCTCGACATAGCGCGCGCGCTGCACAAGAAACTCGACAACGCTCGACTCATCGAAGTCGGGGAACATCTGCTTGAAGTAGCGCATCCACTCGTCGCGGACGCGCTCGTCCGACCATGTAGCGATCTCGCTGTTGGGCGACAGATACTTGGGCAGATAGATCAAGTGGTTGCCGCCCACATGCTCCGGCGCGATCAGGTTCGTCGTCTCGACAACCGCGGTAAACGGGATACGCGGGTCGGTGATGTTCAGGACGTAGTACGGAGTCAGCGGCTTGTTGAGGATCATCAGCGGGCACATGACACCCAGATACTGCTGCTTGGCGAGCAGGGCACGGTAATCCTGCGGCCCGCCGGGGATCAGCTCGGCGATGTACGGCGAGGGCACCGTGGCGATGACGATATCCGCCGCAACGTCTTCCCCGCCGACACGCACACCGACGGCGCGCCCGTTCTCCATGTTGACCTGCTCGACCGGCGTACTGGTCGACAGGGTCACGCCCATGTCCGCGCAGTGCTTCGCCAGCGCCTCGATCAGCGTGAAGTAGCCGCCGATCAGGTAACACATCATCTCCTTCGACGTGACGCCCTGCCGTGTCGACATCATACGGCGCAAGCGCGACCAGATGTACGTAGCCGGCACGTCGACGGCTTCGGCGTCGAACTTGGCGCGCAGCAGCGGACGCCATACCTTCTCGACCACGCCGCGCCCGCTGACGCGAGAGAGCCACTGCTCGACCGGGATGGTGTCCATCTTGGCCGCATCGCGCTCGAACTGGGCGAAAATCACCTGCAGCGCCAATCGGAACCGCTGAAACAGGTTCAGCGGCGGGAACATCATGAAGTCCTTCGGCGTGTTGAACGGGTACAGGTTCCCGCTGTCGTAAAACCCCTGCTTGGTCTCCGTAAAGCGCAACCGATCCTCGACGCCGGTCTCGCGGATGAGTGTTTGCATCGTCATGTCGCTGCTGAGGATCGTGTGGTAAAAGCGGTCGACGCGCACGCCATGATAATCGAGGTACGTCGCCAGGCCGCCGATATTCGGGGAGCGTTCGTAGACGTTGATACTGTGGCCCGCACGGGCAAGATGATAGGCGAGGGTCACTCCCATCAGACCCCCGCCAACGATGGCAACCTTCATGCTTGACCTTTCGTGTCAGAGCCGTGCGCTAAGCCCGATGAGCAGCACGCCGAATATGACGACCGCAAAGCCGATCACACGCACGCGTGAAATCTCTTCGCCGAATAGATAGTACGATCCGATCATAATGCCAATGTAGCTCAGGCTGGCAAAAGGATGGACCAGGCTAACGTCCATGCGCGACAAGGCCATCAGCCAGAAGATGACGCCGCATCCATAGACGAAAAGCGCGCCGATGGTCAGGGGCGAAAACAAGATACGAACCACGACCGGACGCGTATCGCCCGTCACGGCCGCGACACGGCGCATCGCGAACTTGAGGCCGAGCTGTCCCAAGATGCTGAACAATGTGCTGAAACCGATAATCACCCATTCCATGAGCGAAACGTTTCTCCTATGGGCGGTGGGCAGGTGTTTGGGCGGAAGTCAAGCCTGCTCCGGCGGATGCAGCGGTGCGCGGCGGAGCAGAATGCGCGCTTGAAACTTGAGATGCGCCCATGTCGTGCGCGCGATCTTCAGGCTCGACTGTCCGTACGCACGCTGATGCAGGATGGTCGGAAACTCCGAGACCCGAAACCCCATGCGCAGCGCATTAACGAGGATTTCGGTCACAGCCAAGAACCCGCTGCTTTCGAAGTACACGCTCTTGACGACCTCACGCCGGTACGCACGGAAGAACGACGTCCACGTATGTACTTTCCACGATACCAGAATTCGATACAGCGTGGAGGCACCAATGCTGAACAGCAGCCGGTAGCGTGGCACGCCTTCCACCCCGCCTTTTGGGTGATAGGGCGAAGCCGTTACGAGATCGACAGCGTCGCGCTCAAGCTGCGCAACGATGACCGGGATGTTCTCGAACCGGTACGTCCCGTCAAAATCCGTCGTGACGACGATATCCCCGACAGCCGCCGCAAATCCGGTGCGGATGGCCGCGCCGGGGCCTTGATTCTGCAGGTGCTGCACGACGTGTATTCGCGTATCGCCGTCAAATTCTGCTTTGAGCTTCGCCACGGTGTCGTCTTTGCTTCCGTCGTCCACAAAGACGACCTCGACCTCGTACGTGGCCGCGAGCTGATCGAGCACAGGACGCAGCTTTTCGGCGGTATGTGCAACGCTTTCACTCTCGTTATATGCGGGAATGACAATCGACAGCTTCATGGAGTCCGACTTCGGTGAGGACCAACACAGCGTCAACTATAGCCGTGTAACTATCGTATGCCAACCGGTCTGCCCCGTGATTCCTCAATCAACCACGAAGTTGTCAGAGTTTGTCAACAGTTCGCAATGATTCGGCCCCGGGGGGTCGTTGTATAATGCAGGCGTCTGAGGTTCAAAACGATGATGATCCCGCGCCGATGGGATGTGTATGTCTCCGGTGCGTTCTTCTTCCGATTTGCGTTCACGCGCGCTTGTCAGCATGTCACTTCACACCATCGAATTCGACGGCTCGGGGCCGTTAGGAGTTTGCCTGTTATGTCCCAGCAAACCGCTGTGGATCGTGCCCGTATCAAGACGCAACCTGAGATGCGCGTCCCCGTACAACGTGTAGCACGCAACGCGTCGTATCTGGTCGTCGGGCAGTTTCTGATTCAGGTCATTCTCGCGCTCAACGGAATTCTCGTCGCGCGCTTCCTTGGCGATGCCATCTACGGTCAGTACACCGCCGCATTCGCGTTCGCCGGGATCTTCGGGCTTGCCTTTACCCTCGGCGTCGACGCGTTGATCGTCCGCGAGATCGCGCGTTCGTCCGATCCTGACAAAGCACGGGAAAGCCTCCGTCCAGCCATCTGGCTGCGTATCGTCGCAATGCCACTGGCGCTTGCGCTGATCGCGTTCGCCGCGACCGCAGTGAACTATGCCATGCCGGTCTGGGGCTACATTATGATCGTCGCCCTGATTCTCGGTATCAACGGCCTTGCCGATCTCGGGCGTGCGGTGTTTCAAGGGCTGCAGCGCATGCAGTACGACACACTGACGCGCCTCTTCGACAAGTTTATCGGAATGGCCACAATCGTTATCCTGCTGGCGGCCGGAGTCCGTGCGCTCGATGCCATCCTGTTGGCGCTCTTGGCTGCGGCTGTCGCGGGTCTGGTGGCTAGTTGGGCCATGGCCTATCGCATGATAGGGTGGCCGAAACTCGGCAAACCGCACGGCACGGTCAAGCTGATGCGGGCCGCGCTGCCGATTGGTGGAAGCCTCGCACTCGTAAGCCTCTACTTGCAGCTTCCGACGGTCATCCTATCGTGGTTCGCACCGGATCGCGAAGTCGGCCTTTTTGGCGCAGCGAACGGCACTGTCAGTCCGTTCTTTATGCTGCCAGTCGCGCTTGGAACAGCCTTGCTGCCCGCGCTCGCTCAGAGCGTCTCCAACGACGAACGGACCCTGCGGCTTCACCTTCGCTACACAGGGCTTGGCCTATTCCTCGGCGCGCTGGTCACCGTCGCACTGCTGATCGGCGGGTACCTCGTCCTGGAATTCCTCTATGGCGAGCAGTTCATCGAGGCGATCCCGGCGATGCGTGTCCTCGCGCTGGTCGTCCCGCTGATCTTCGCCAACACCTACCTCACCAACTATCTCATCGCCCAGCGCCGACACAAGCGACTGCCTGCTGCGGCCGCCGCAACGCTGATCATGACGGCCATCTTCTCGCTTGTGTTCATCCGGAGCTTCGGGTTTGCGGGCGCGGCCCTAGCGCGCGTTTGCGCCGAGCTAGGCAACTTCGCGATCCTGTTCGTCATGTCGATCTACCAACATGCGAAGCTGGCGGACTGATAGTTTGCAGGTCGCAAAAAAGAAAAAGCGCGCGGAACGGGTTCGTTCCGCGCGCTTTCGATTCTATGGTTTGCTGGCTTGGTGCTACGCCAACTCGGGCTGACGTTCGTAGTCGATAACCCGCCGCTGCTCGGCCGAAAGGATGAACTCGCGTGCGATGCGCAGCGTTTCGAGGCCGTCCTCGCCGCTCACAGTCGGCTTGCGGCCTGTACGGACGGTCTCGGCGAAGTCGGCAAGCTCGGCCGCAAGCGGCTCGTGGCGCCCGATACGGAAACCGATCACGTTGCCTTCGCTGACACCGCGCAAGACGCTCAGCGTATCCCACTGGCTTGGCGCGGTCTCGTTCTCGTAGAAATACAATTCCTGCGATAGCAAGTCGCAGCGCAGCATGCCGCGCGCACCGGTAATGGTGATGCGCCGCACCTTCGCCGGCGTGATCCAGTTGACGTCCAACACGCCGATGATCCCGCTGCGGAAGCGCAGGATGCCGTTTAGGCCGTCTTCGCGGTCGCGGTTGATGGTGTGCAGGATTTCCCCGTACAGCCGGCTGATTTCGTCGTTCATCAAGTTGCGCAGCAGGTCGATGTCATGGGTGGCGAGGTCGGTGACGGCCCCGGCATCCTGAATGCGGCCCGGATACGGGCTCAGGCGCTGTGTCTGAATCTTGTAGATGCGACCGGCCATACCTTCCTGCAGCCGGCGCTTCATTTCCATGACCACTGGGTTGAAGCGCTCGATATGGCCGACCTGCAGTACGACCCCCGCCTTGCGCGCCGCTTCGATGAGCGCCTCGCCCTCTTCAAGAGTGGTGGCAATCGGCTTCTCGATCAGAAGGTTGATCCCGCGTTCGATCAGTTCAAGCCCGATCTGAGCATGAAGCGCCGTCGGCACCGCGAGCGACACCAAATCCGGCTTCACCTTGTCGATCATCTCGTGATAGTCGGAGAAATGGGGTACGCCTGTGCGTGCGCCGGCCTTTGCGGCTTCGGCCGGGTTGGCGTCTGCAACGCCGACCAGTTGAACGTTGCCTTCCATTTCACGATACACACGGGCGTGGTTGCGCCCCATGCTTCCTACGCCGACAACTGCTGCTTTCAACATAATGCGTTCACCTCGTCAATGATGAATTCGAGTTCTTCGGACGATAACCCCGGATGAACAGGCAGGCTGAAGACCTCGCGCACGGCGCGCTCGGTCTCCGGCAGGTCTAGCCGCGCGTAACGTTCTTCGCGCGCGTAGACCGGCTGACGATGGATCGGTTTCGGATAATAAGTGCGAACCCCGATGCCATTGCTGTTCAACTGCTTGACCGCCGTATCGCGATCGATTCCCGGCTTAACCCTGACCGTGTATTGGTGATACACATGCGTGACGTCTGGCTGAACGTACGGCGTGTCGACGCTGGTCAGCGCCTTGTCGTACAACGCGGCATGCTCACGCCGTTTGGCCGTCCACAGCGGCAGCTTTTCCAACTGCACGATGCCGATCGCGGCCGTAAGGTTGGTCATGCGCAAGTTGAAGCCCATCATCACGTGCTCGTACTGCTGGTCCATGCCCTGATTGCGAATAATGCGGGCTTTGCGCGCGATCTCTGCGTCGTTAGTCAGAATCATGCCGCCTTCAGTCGTCGTCATGTTCTTCGTGGCATAGAAGCTGAACGACGCCGTGCCCCATGTGCCAACCGAGCGATCGCCGGTCTTTGCGCCGTGCGCTTGTGCCGCGTCTTCGAGCAGGATCAGCCCGTGCTTGCGGGCAATCGCTTCCAGCGCGGGCATGTCGGCGGGCTGACCGTACAGGTGGACCGGCATGATCGCGGCCGTGCGCGGCGTAATCGCCGCCTCGACCGCCACCGGCAATATGTTGAACGTCTTCGGATCGATGTCGACGAAGATGGGCACCGCGCCGGTAAACGAGACGGACGACGCCGTAGCGAAGAAGCTGAACGACGGGATAATGACCTCGTCGCCCGGGCCGATACCGTGCGCCATGATCGCTGTGCTGAGCGCAGTTGTCCCGTTGCTGGTGGCGATCGCATAGGCCGCACCGTGGTAGGCAGCGAATGCCGCCTCGAACGCGGCAACGCGCTCGCCTTGCGTAATCTGGCCGCTGCGGAGCACCGCGAGAACGGCTTCCTCTTCCTCGACGCCGAGCTGCGGGCGCGAGATCGGTATATTGAAACGCGTGCGTTCGATCACTCTCTAAATCCTTTCGGGCCGCGCGTGATGCGCGCCGTGAATCATCTCGTTTCGGCTATAAGCAGCCGGGACACTGCCGCGCCGACTCTTGCGAGTCGTGGCGCACACCTGAGGCACACACGAACCCAATTAAGCGCGCCGGATTGCCGACGACTAGCCCGTAGTCTGGTACATCGGCCGTGACAACCGATCCGGCGCCAATCATCGCCCAGCGGCCAATCGTGATCCCGCATACGATCGTGGAGTTGGCACCAATCGACGCGCCCGCCGAGACGCGTGTTTCGCCCAGAACCCAGTCGTCCGCCGCCTTTGGGGAGAAATCGGGATTAACGGCGCGCGGGCGCATGTCATTGGTGAAACACACGTGCGGCCCGACGAACACGCCGTCCTCAATCGTCACGCCGTGAAAGACTGAAACGTAGTTCTGAATCTTGACCCGGTTGCCGATTTGCACGCCGGCGTCAACAAACACGCCGCGCCCCAACGTGCAGTCCGTCCCGATCGACGCACCACGCCGGACATGGCACAGGTGCCAAATGCGCGAGCCTTCACCAATCGAGGTGTCGGACTCGACCTCCGCTGAAGCGTGCACGAATGCGGACACGTGTAGGCACCCCCCTTGATGCTGCGCTGCCGCGGCCATAACCGGAACCCGTCACGCGCGGCGTGGACTGTTCCGAAACGAATCGTAGTTGTTTAGGCCAATGCGTACAAAAGTACTGGCATTAGCCCTTGTCCTCATTATATGCACATTTTCCGGCGTCCTGCATGCCAAATTATGAGAAGATGGAATCTGGTTACCTGTGCACAATCGCCAGATAACTGTTGAGCACAGCACGGGCCATGCGTTCCCACGTGAACTCGGCCGCCCGCGCGATTCCCCGAGTGCGCAGATCGTCGGCGAGTGCCGGGTCGGTCAGCAACCGTGTGACCGCATTGGCGATCGCGCTCGAATCTTCGGGATCGACTGTAAGCGCGGCGTCGCCTGCCGCCTCCGGCAGCGACGATCGGTTCGATGTCACGGTTGGCGTGCCGGCAGCCATCGCTTCGATCACCGGCAGCCCGAAGCCTTCGTACAGTGACGGAAAGGCGAATACTTCGGCGGCACGGTAGATCGCAGGCAGATCGGCGGCGTCCACATATCCGGTGAAACGCACATCATCTCGATAGGCCGAAAGGTCTGCCGCCTCGATGATCTCGCTGAAGCGCCAATTATGCGGACCCACAATTACGAGCTTGTGCGGCAAGTCCGACCGCCGGATCTGCGCGTAGGCTTCAATCACGCGCCGGACGTTCTTGCGTTCTTCCACGTTGCCCACCGACAGGATGAATCGTTCAGGCAGATCGTACTTCTCGCGCACGCTGCTGGTATCAGCCGTGCTTGCCGCTCGAAACTGCGCGTTCACCCCCGGCGCGATCACCTCGATACGGTCAGGTTTGACGCCGAGATGGCGCCGGATATCGGCACTGGACGGCTCGCTCACGGTCAACACGCGGTCGACGCGACGAGCGGCAAACGGAAGCCAGTGGCGGTAGATCAGCGAGTCCATTCGTGTGCTGACGCCCGGAAAGCTTAGCGGGATCACGTCGTGAATGGTGATGACCGAACGCGCGCGCCCTGTGCCCATTCCAAACGGGGCGACGCCGACCGGATCGTGAATGACATCCAGTCCGTGACGCGCGGCGAGATACCTGAGCTGCAGTTGCCCATGCGTCAGCAGCGCCGGCATGAGCCGGCAACCGCGCAGCGGTACGCGCGGCAGCGGAAGGTCGGACAGAGGACCGGCATCGCCCGCGGTCAATAGAAGCAGTTCAGGGGCGTCTGGCAGCGCCGCGAGCGCGCGAACCATTTCGACCGTGTATCGCCCAATTCCAGTAAAGGGTCGATCAAGCCCGTACGCGATGATGCCGACACGCATCGCAGCTCCGAGTGTCAGATGTCAATTGAACAAATACGGAAAGAACACGAGCGCCACAACGTTAGCGATGCCGTGGGCGAGGCCCGCGCCAAGCACGCTCCGGGTACTGCGAGTGACGATACCGAAAGCGACCCCTGTCGCGAAGCTCAGCAGAGCGAATAGGATTCCGCCGCCGAGCTGCAGCACCGCGTAAAGCATCGCCACGTAGACGACGCCGCGCCAGCGCATGATGTTGACCGCCGAACGTTGAATGAGTCCGCGAAAGATGAACTCGTCCAGTAGACCGGTCCCGGCGATTAGCAGCAGTCCCGGCCAAATCATCTCGACCAACGAGTTCACGCGAATGACCGGGGCCGATTGCATCAGAATGTACTGGGCCACGCCCAGACCCAGCCCGGAAAGGGCGGTCAGCCCTTGAATGGGTAGATTCTTGAACGTTAGCCCGACGAGTGGCCGGCCGTACCCAAGCAGCCTGTATGCGCCGAGGGTGACGAACGCCAGCGGGATAGCCACGACCACCAGCGCCGTCGTGACAGGCAGCGGCAGCAGCGCGATCATCAAGCTTAGGATTCGCAGCAGCGGGACGATCGCAAGGCTGACCAGCAGCCGAAACAGTGACCGATCCCAGATCAGCGACGCATGGATAAACGCGACGAACAACGTCAGCACATAGAGGATCAAACCAAGGATGGGAGTCAGCAGCAGAATCGATAGCTCGGCCGCGACGATGGCGAAAAAATACCCGCCGACCACCGACTCGATTGGGATCGTGTTCGACTTGATGCGGCGGTAGAGGGTTTGCATCCCTTCGCCAAGGCGCGTTTCGGTCAGCGGTGGAATGCGATCGTCACCTATGGGTGCGGTTTCGCCTTCGAGTTCTTCAAAGAAGTAGCTTTCATAGTCCGGGTCGATCGCATCGCGCAGGCGCGCTTCCGGATGACTTCCCCGCACCGCATTCCCAAGCGCAGACCACAGCATCGTGGCGCTGTTGGAGTCGGAGCGCACGCCGTTCTTGGTGGACTGCGTTTGAATTTCCGGATACAGCTGAACTAGCAGCTCGCGCGTCTCACGGATTCTCCGCCGCACTGTCCACGCGTTTGCGTTGAACAGCTTTGCGACCGCGCGGTAGGTCAGCCCCAGACGCGACCACAACAGTACCATCAAGAGGCTCTCGCGGGCGGTGAACGGCGTGTAGTCCATTCCGAGAATGCCGAACCGGCTACTGCGTGCCTTCATGTCGGTGTTGAGCGAGGCCACCGGCAGGTCGAGCTTGTCGACTACAATGTCGAATTCGGACTCCGACAGCCCAATCCATCGGGAAAGGGCCTGTGCGTCTCGCAAACGTTCGTACAACTGCTCTGCCAACATGGTGCGCAGATCGTGTCCTCGTTGTTGCGCCGAAATCACTTACCTGTGAGAATAAAGCTTGACATCACCTTTAGTGCAGGGTTGGTGAAGGCTATATGTCAGTACTGCTCTCCATGACCGCCCGGCTTTCGCCGGAGCTCACGGGCGCGCTCAGCTTAATCGCGGTTGTTACGCTGCTGTTTCTGCTGATCGGAAAGGACTCTGTCCTCGGGCCGGTCGGGCAGCGCAACAGCGTGATAAGCGCCGCATTGAATATCCTCATCGTGCCGCTGTGCGTCATCTTCGCGGTGCTCGTCATATTGAGTTTGGCACAAATCCTCGGTTAGGGCCAATTCGCGCCCGGGACCCTACCGTCGGCGCTTCTAAGCAACTTCTCATGTTACAGATTTCGCCAACTTTGTCGCTTAATCACCGCAAAACTCTGTACATCTTTCACAAAATCTAGAAGCGTTTCAGCCGAAAATCTGAAGCTTTCAGGCGCCAAAAGTACTAGACCGCTCATTGAACTACTGAGTGGTCTTCCTCAGAGTCACTAGTTGCCAAATCGAAAACTATAGTACTCTATTCACAGATGGAGGCTGCGTACTCATCTGATTGGCGACGCCGGTCGGTTAGTTCGGTGTGCTTCCGAACTGCACAACCCAGTGTGCAGCACGGGCGACGACGCTGGTTCTCATTTATCCAAGCCTCGCACCGCCGCCCAAGCCGGGGAACTCGGCGCATCATACTTCTTGGGGGGAAGTCATTATGGTTGCCGTAAAGGCGCAAGATCGCAGTCTTCCAGAGGGACTGAATATCCGCGAAGTCCCTCAGCCACACTTCGACGGCATTGTTGTCGCCGTCATTCCTGCTTACAACGAAGAGCGTTTCATAGGCAGCGTCGTGTTGCTGACACGAAACTATGTAGACGCCGTTGTCGTCGTTGATGACGGCTCCTCAGATCGCACGGCGCAGATCGCGCATTTGGCTGGCGCAACGGTCGTCCGGCATAAAGTCAACAAGGGCAAGGGCGAGGCGCTCAATACCGGTTTTAAGAAAGCGCGCGAACTCTTTCTGCCTAATGCGGTCGTTACGCTCGATGCCGACTGGCAGCATCTGCCGGAAGAACTTCCGAAGGTCGTCAAGCCGATTACCGATGGCGAGGCTGACATCGTGATTGGCTCGCGCTACCTCGAACAGACCAGCGAAGTGCCACTCCAGCGCGTAATGGGCCATCGCGGCTTTACCATGATGATCAACGCACTGTCAGGCACACAGGTGTCCGACTCACAAAGCGGTTTCCGTGCTTTTTCCCTCAACGCCATCAAGAACATCACGTTCAATACGAAGGGGTTCGGCGTCGAGTCGGAGATGCAGTTTGTCGCTTCCGATCAGCAGCTCCGTGTCCTCGAAGTGCCGATCACGATACGTTATCTCGATCGACCAAAGCGGTCGGTTGTGCGACACGGGCTCAACGTCCTGACGAGCGTGCTGCGCTTGATGGGTCAGCACCGGCCGCTGTTGTTCTTCTGGTTGATGGGCGGCGTCAGTCTGGTCGTCGCGTTCGCGCTCGGCTTGGCCGAACTGGAGCAGTACCGGCTAAACAACACCGTCGACATCGTGCTCGCAATGCTGATCGTGTTCCTACTGACCAGCGGATCGGTGGCGCTGTTTACCGGCATTATTCTCCACACCTTGCGCGGCTTCGTCCTCGAGTTGATCCGGCCGGTCATCAGCCGCGAAAACTAAGGGGGCGCAGCCGATGCGCAGTCCGGAGCAAGCAGCTCCCCGCGATACGCCGCGCGTGAGTGTAATCCTCGTCAACTACAACGCCGGGGCGTACGTTAGTCCGTGTTTGGCGTCCGTATTCGACACCGCGTACCCCGATGTCGAAGTTATCGTGGTCGACAACCAATCGACCGACGGCAGCGCCGAATGCGTCGCTGAACAGTTTCCTTCCGCGAACCTGATTCGGGCGGGCGCCAACCTCGGCTTCTCCGGGGGGTGCAATCTCGGCGCACAACACGCATCAGGCGCAATCCTTGCCTTCTTAAATCTCGATACCGTCGTGTCGCCAGACTGGCTCGCGCCGCTAGTGGACGTATTGGAGCGCGAGCCGGGAGCGGGCATGGCGACCCCGAAGATCGTGCTGCTAAACGATCCGGCGCGGGTCAATACCTACGGCAACGACGTCCACTTCACTGGGTTCGGCTACCTGCGGGCATGGCAAGAGCCAGCGGCCGGCCTCACACGGACACAGGAAGTGGCGGCCATTTCCGGCGCCGCCTTTATCATGCGCGCCGAAACGTTCCGCGAGCTGGGCGGCTTCGATGATCTGTTCTTTCCCGCCTATGCCGAAGACGCCGACCTGTCTTGGCGTGCGCGCATCGCGGGCTATCGGCTATATGCCGTGCCACAGTCGGTCATTCGCCACGACTACCGCCTACACTTCAGCCCGGCCAAGTTCGAATACCTCGAGCGCAACCGGCTGCAAATGCTGCTCAAGAACTATCGCTGGCCGACGCTGGTGGTACTCGGGCCTGCGCTGGTGCTTGCCGAAATCGTCGGCTGGGGCTTTGCGGCCGTCAGTGGCCGCAGCTATTGGACGGCGAAGTTGCGCGGCTACGGCTGGATCATCCGCCACTGGCGCACACTGATGCAGCACCGCCGTACCGTGCAGCGTACGCGCAAGTCACCCGATCGCGACATCCTGTTCCAGCACATCCATCGGCTCGGGTTCCGTCAGGTCGGAACCGGCGCGGCTTTGATCGCCGAGCGCGTCTTCAACCCGGTGTTCTGGGTGCTGTATCACGTCTCGCGCGGGGTGGTACGGTGGTAGCGACAATGGCGATGCGCGTGGCTCACCTCACGGCGACATTCTTCCCCTACCCCAGTGGGACGGGGCGCGTGTGTCTGCAGAATGCAGTCGGCGCGGCCAAGCTGGGCTGCGACGTCACCGTGATCACCAGCGCCGTGAAGGACGAGGCCGTCACCGACGATCCGCCCGGCCTCACCGTGCAACGCCTCCCAGCGGCGTTCAAGGTTGGCAATGCCCCGCTGCTTCCGGGTTTGTTCCGCATGGCGAAATACGACATCATTCATCTGCACTACCCGTTCGTATTTGGCCAGGAAATCCTGCACGCCGTGGCTGGACTGCGGCGAATACCGGTCGTTATCACCTACCATCAGGACTTGATTCTCTCGGGCGCCATGGGCCGTGCGGTCATGCTGCACGAAAAGACCGTTGGCCGCCTGATCCTGACACGCGCGGATCGCCTGTTGGTGACGTCGCGCGACTATTTCAACGCATCGCGAATCGCGCGGTTCTTCAAGCCAAGCGACCCGCGCGTCACGGAAATGCCCAACGGCGTCGATACCTCGCGCTTCACTGCCGACGTGGACACATCGGGCATTCGCGGCAGGTACGGTTTCTCGGAAGACGACGTCGTGCTTGCCTTCTGCGGCGGCATGGACACGCCGCACTACTTCAAAGGTGTCGACGTACTGCTGAATGCTGCTGCCCGCGTCGACGCGCCGAACCTGCGCCTGATGCTGATCGGTGACGGCGATTTGCGGCCGCGATATATGGAGGAAGCACAGCGCCTCGGCCTCGGCGAACGCGCGGTGTTCTGCGGACGGGTGCCCGACAGCGACCTGCCAAGCCACTACGCCGCCGCGGACTTCCTCGTGCTGCCATCTACTACGATGGGCGAAGCGTTTGGCATTGTGCTGCTCGAAGCGATGGCGGCAGGCAAGCCAGTCATCGCAAGCAACTTGCCCGGCGTGCGCACCGTGGTCGCCCCGGGCGTCGACGGGTTCTTGTCCGCGCCCAACGACGTCGACGACTTGGCAGCGCGCATTCGTGACATGCTGGATGCCGGCGATCGGCGCAAGGTGATGGGTCAGGCCGGGCGCGACAAGGTCGTGGCCAAGTACGACTGGTCGCGGATCAATGAACGCCTCGTGGACGTTTATCGCGAGGTCGTCGATGGCCGGCGCTAATGGGGGTCTCCCCACCCTCGGGCTTCCGCTGCCTGAGTACGCGATCGCGCTCGATTGGCTGGCGGTCCAATGCGTACACGACACGATCGATACCGGCGTGCTCTCGTCGGATGCGCGCCTCGCCACCGAGTTCCTGCGCAGAGTCGCGACTTGTCAGCCGTTTGACCCCGCCGCAGCGCAGCGCCGCGTTGTATTGATCCTGCCGAATATCAATCAAATCGAGGCCGTGGTCACTTCATCGTCGCCACCCGCCCAGCTCCTGATCGTAGCGGCCGGCGCGCTCTACCGATTTATCGGATCGACGCCGATGCTGCGTGCTCGGGCGTGTCTTAGGCTTGCGAACCAGCACGGCTACCAGCAGAGCGCGCCAATTTTACACCTGCACGGGGAAATCAGCGTGTTGTGGAGCATGGCCTACCGCGCATACAGCCGCTTCGGCCGTGACGATCTCGCTGGCCGTTCCGTTGTCCGCACGCGCGAGTCTTATCTGGGGCGTTGGCTGGGCACGCTCGCTCTGATCACCCTGCAAAAGGACGCATGATGCAGCAAATGGCCGAACCGATGATCGAGGAAACGCCCACCGCTCTGGCACAAAGCGCGGCCAACTGCGCCTATTGGCTAGAAACGATGCGGGTTCAGGGCGGGTTCGGCGGACCGGTTGTGCACTGGTGGCAGCACGCGCTGATGTTTACGGGCGCCGGAATCGACTGGCGCTACGAGGGAATCATCAGCGGATACCTCGACCTCTACCGTGCATCCGGGCTGTATTACTACCTCGATCGTGCGGTCGCCGCGGCCAACGACATCGTGAACGGGCAGGACGAGTTCGGCAACTTTGCCAACTCGCAGTTCCAGTTGAATCCATACACCGGTGGAACGCCGCATGAGGCCGCAGTCGACATCGCGCTGCTCAACGTCGCCGCGCACCTCAAAGCGGAGCAGGCTGAGGGATGGGAGGGTTACATCGCCGCAGCCCGTCGCAACATCGAGTTCTTCTACATTCGTAGGCTGTGGAACGCCGAACGGTACTGCTTCTTCGATGACACCCGTTCGATCACCATTGTTCCCAACAAGGTCGCCACGCTGTTTATCGCGCTGGCGCGGCTCAGTGAACTTAGCGGAGACTCGCGCTATCTCGACGCGTACGGCCTGCCCGCGCTCGACCACTGCCTGTCGCTGCAGAACGGGCGCGACGAAAATCGGGGCGCATTCGCGCAGTATATCGAGCAGGAACGCACGGTGAACTGGTACTTCCCGTACTACAACGCACGGATCGTACCGGCGCTCGTATTGGCCCACGAACTGACCGGCAGCGACAAGTACCTGTCGGCCGCAGTGTCGGCGATGAAATTCATTATGCGGCACATCGACACGGACGGCGGCCTACCACAAGTGCTGTACGCGGATGGACGTGCGAATCGCTATCCGCGTTGGGTGGCCGGCGCGGGCGATATTGTACTGGCCGGGCTGTCGCTCGTCCCGCACGGGTTTGCGTTCGACTATCAGCCGACGCTCGACTGGATTCTGGGCGGCCAGCTGGAGTCAGGCGGGTTTCAGACGGCGCACGGGTTTGCCTCACAGAGCAGTCAACAGACTCCGCCCGGACTTCCACACGCCTTCGACCTACTGCCCGTCGCGGGCTGGACGGACAAAGCGTTCGCTCTGCTGTGCCGGCTGCTGCCTGACAACACTTACATACCGCCCCCGACAACCGGCGCGGTAATGCGCGATTGCGTGTTCCGCGGAAAGCCGGCGCGCTTCCACGAAGACGACGACGTGCTCGACATTACGCAGGACGGCACGACTCTGTACGAATGGCGAAAGGGGGATTCGTGGGCCTGCACCGTATCGCCTGCCATGCTGTGGCGGTAGTTCCGTGCTGTGCTGCGAACCGCCATGGAGTACGCTAGCCTGCTTGTAGTTGCCGGCCTTGCTGCCGGTATCGTCGCAGTTCAGTGGTCGCGGTGGTCGCGCGATCGCCTGCTCGTCCCGCCAGCACGTCACGTCGCGGCAGCGCTGCCACCCCACCCTCCTAAAGTAAGTGTACTGGTCGCGGCATGGAATGAGGCCGCGCTGCTGCCCAGCCACATCGAGTCGTTCAAGCGCCTGCGCTACCCGAATCGCGAACTGGTGTTGTGTGCCGGAGGCACAGATGGCACGGTTGAACTGGCCGCATCGTCCCGTTCGGAATGCGTCGTCGTCCTCGAACAGCAGCCCGGAGAAGGCAAGCAGCGCGCGCTGCGCAAGGCCTACGAGCACGCGACAGGCGACCTCTTCTACTTGACCGACGCAGATTGTGAGCTTGATGACGAGTCGTTTGAGGCCACCCTCGCGCCGCTGTTGAACGACGCAGCACAAGCGGCGACCGGCGGGAGCCGCCCGCTCGATCGTCAGATGTCCACTCCGTTCGTTGTCCAGCAGTGGTATGTCGACCGCTACGTGCGCGCCCATTGGGGACCCAGCACGGACGGCATCCTGGGCCGAAACGCGGCCTTCATGCGGGATGCCGTCGAGGCGTCCGGAGGCTTCCGGTACGAAGCGCCAACCGGGACCGACTACGTCATGGCGAAGCGGCTGCGCGAAGCGGGTGTCACGATCCTTCATGCGCCAGCGAGTCAAATCGCCAGCGAATATGCGGCGGACTTCGGCACGTATCGCAGGCAGCAATCGCGCTGGCTTCGCAATGTAGTGCTGCATGGTGTCCGGTTCGGGGTGTATGGGGAGGCCGCACGCGGACTAGCCCCCAGCATCCTTGGCATGCTGATGATTGTTGGCACGCCGGTCGCAGTTCTGATCGGTCCATTACCCGCCGCGTTGACAGCAGCCGCGTGGCTGTTCGTCATCTTGAACCGCGCGCGTTACGTGCGCGCCGGCGAACGGCTGACCGGTACATCGTTTGGCGCGGGCTACTGGCAGATCCCGTGGTTTGTCCTGATCGACTTCGTCGTGTGGGCACTCGTCCTCCTCGACTATCCTTTCAAGGCGATCAGAACGCGATGGTAATTCAAGCGCACGTCCCATCGACTCGCTGTCAACCTCGCGCGATCTCGAATCGCGCGGGAGATGACTCATGAGTGCGCGACGTATCCCGGTCGAGTTGGTCGAGTTCGGCGCCGGCGATGCTGCCACTGGCATCGGCCGCTACGCGTCGGCAATAGGAGACGCGCTGCAGCGCCACACAGAGTCGGTCGATCCATGTCACCGCCGCTTCCAGTCGCTGCCCGGTGCAAATCGGGTCCAGACGCTGCGCCACCTACCGGTCGGAATCGCGGGCCGGCGACCGGGCAGCATCGTCCACCTGATGCAGATCATGGGCAGCGCCCTGCTGCGCTACCGCTCGATCCATCCTTCGGTGGTCACCGTGCACGACCTCGGCATGCTTGTGAGCCATGAGGACGACTCGCTGTTCACACCGCTTGGCCGCACATTGATGAAACAGCAGTTCCTCGGTTTGCGTCGGGCCGATCGACTGGTGGCGGTATCCGCATTTACGGCGCACACGCTGCAAGAGTCGCTGGCAGTGCCCCGCGACCGAATCCGCGTGATCTTCCATGGTGTCGATGCCGCGTACCGCGAACGACCCTCCGCCGCCGATCCTGCCGTGCTGGATCGGTATCGACCGCCGCGCACGCCCGGTGTGTTCGACCTGCTGTATGTCGGCAGCGAACTGCCGCGCAAGAACCTTGCAACGTTGCTCAATGCCGTCGCGATATTGAAAGCGCGTGGTCAGCCAGTTCGGCTGATCAAAGCCGGCGGCGCGGGCGGAGACCGGTGGCGACAGGCTACAGTTCAGATGATCTCCGCGCTTGGCCTCGATGGCGATGTCGTTTTTACGGGGCGCGTAGACGAGGCGCATCTGCCGCTGCTGTATCGCGTTTCCGATGTGTTCGTGACGACATCGCGGCTGGAAGGGTTTGGGCTTCCTGCAGCCGAAGCAATGGCATCCGGCACGCCCGTCATTTGTTCCGATGCCGGTTCGCTGCCGGAAATCGTGGGCGATGCCGGCCTGCTGGTGAACGCGGATGAACCGGAGGCGGTTGCCGCAGCAATCTTGCGGCTGCGCGACGACATTTCGCTGCGGACAAGTCTTGTCGAGCGAGGCTTGCAGCGGGCTGCGCTGTATACGTGGGAAAGAACGGCCGCGGAACTGGCCGACTTGTACACTGAGATCGCGCCCACCGAGGGTGCGCGGTCGAGCAGATAGGACGACTATGTGCGGAATTGCCGCCATCGCGGCGCTTAATGCACCAATCGACATGGACATGCTGGCACGCATGGCGCACGCCATATCGCACCGCGGGCCGGATCAGGACGGGATCGCGCAGTTCGAGGCCGGACCGCTGCATGCCGGGCTTGGTTCGAAGCGGTTGAGCATCATCGACCTGAGCGAAGCGGGCCGCATGCCGCTGTCTAATGAGGACGGTTCGATTTGGATCGTCTACAACGGTGAGCTTTACAACCATCCTGAAATGCGCGCAGCGCTCGAAGCACGCGGGCACGTGTTCCGCTCCAACTCGGACACCGAAACAGTCGTCCATGCCTACGAGGAATACGGCGACGCGTTTCTCGAACAGCTCAACGGCATGTTCGCCTTGGCGCTGTTTGACCAGCGCGAGCAGCGGCTGATCGTCGCACGCGACCCGCTTGGCATCAAGCCAGTTTACTACCACTGGAACGGAAACCGTCTGCTGCTCGCTTCCGAACTGCGCGCCCTGCTGGCGAGCTGCGACATCGAGCGCGAAATGGACCCAACCGCGCTCGGTCTTTACCTGTCGCTGGGTTATGTGCCGTCGCCGCACAGTCTCGTGCGCGGCGTTCGCAAACTGGAGCCCGGCACCTATCTCGTGCTTGATTCTGGCGGCATGCGCACCGAACGCTACTGGACGTCGCCCGCGCCTCAACCGCAAGCCGACATACCGACATCCGTACAGCGCGTCCGCGAGGCCGTCACTGGCGCGGTCCGCCGCCAGCTCATGAGCGATGTCCCCATCGGTGTGTTTCTCAGTGGCGGGCTGGATTCGACGCTGATTGCGCATCTCGCCATGCGCGACCACAACGGGCCGATGGCGTCGTTCTCGATCGGGTTTCCCGACGCCGCGGGCCGCGTGGACGAGACCTCGATCTACAACCGCGACTTGATCCACGCGCGGCAGGTCGCCCGCGACCTCGGCATGGATCATCACGAGCTGCTGGTCAGCCCGACCCTCGACGTGCCCGACCTGCTCGTCCGCAGCGTTGTCGGCCTCGACGAACCGACATGGGAACCATCGTTCACGTCACTTAACTTACTCGCGGCAGAAGCCCGAAAGCATGGCGCTATCGTAATCCTCACCGGCGACGGCAGCGACGAGCTGTTCGGCGGGTATCCGTGGCATACAGCCGCCTTTCGGCATCAAACCTTGGAGCGCATTCCGGCACTGCGTGCCGCGCTGCCGCTGCTGGAACGCATTGGCCGGGGCCGGACATTGGGTATCAAGGCACGTGATCTGCGCACCAAGCTGCACGCGCCGGTCAGCACGTACTATCGCTATACGTTCGAGCTGCTCACCGAGGCGGAAAAGCAGGCACTCGTGCCGCGCGATTTCGCTCCTCAGGTCACGGACGAAGCTGTCGAGGCGCTGGTCAACGACCGTTTATCAGGTTTAGGCACGCTCGAGCTGCCCGATGCGCTCGCGCTTCTAGATCTGCTGCTGTGGGTGCGTGAGCAGTTCAACCACCGCGTCGATCGCATGACGATGTTGCACTCGATTGAGGCGCGCGTTCCACTGCAAGACCTCGAAGTGGTTCGCGCCGCGTTGTCCGTGCCCCTCCGTACGAGGCTCCATGGCGGGCAATCCAAGTACCTGCTGCGTGAGGCGTTCAAAGATGTCGTGCCCGATCACGTCCTGAATCGGCCTAAGCGTCCCTTCTCGACCCCCACTGAAGGATGGCTGCGCGGGCCGCTGCGCCCGCTGATCCACGAGCTCCTGAGCGGACCGCACCTTGACGGGACGGTGCTCAATCCGGAGTCCACTGCCGCCCTCGTAGGCCGGTTCTTTGCGGGCGACGATCGCCTTTCGTTCAAGGTGTGGGCCTTGCTGAATCTCCAAATTTGGTATGATCATGTCATGACAATATGAGCGATTCGTCATGACATGGATACGAACCAGGACGGTTTGGCTTGTTCTTACCGTCATGATGGTGTGCAGTCTGTCTCCGGTGCTTGCGCAGGCGAACGAAGCTGGCCCGGCGCAATTCGACTTTCAGCAGAATGACCTCGACGGAGACGGCATACCCGACGTCGTCACATTTGAGTCCGATCTGTTCTCGGATCGCGTGCGTGTGTCTGTGTACGATCAGGGCAACGACAGCGCGTGGGGATCAGGTTGGCAGGACACCACCGACTTCGTCAATGACATCTGGATTTACGAGAAGGCTAACTCGCCTGGTCCACGGCTAGTGCTCCGCTTCACGCATGAAGACGACCTCTATCGTGCTGAGTTGTGGGACGATGTGGATGGAAACCGGCGAGTGTCGCTTGACATCTCGGCTGAGGGTCGTGTTGAGATCGACGAGGCGGCGTTTCCATCGGCGGTGATCACGGCCGAAGCGCCGTTCGTTTCGCCGGAGGGACGGGTCAATCCCGCGGTGAAGATTGAGGTTTTCCGCCGAGTTGTCAGCACAGTCCGTGTCGAAGTGCCATTCGATGAAGAGGGCAGGCCGCAATCCGAATACGTGGTTTACGACTTCGACGGTGACGGCGCGATCGATGGAACGCGCTGGCGCGGCTTTCCGAACATCCCGCTGGACTGGCTGTTCGAGCGCACGGGTCTGTCCTACTTCCCGAACGACTTCCCGTTTTCCGGCTTTGAGGACTACGCGTTTTTCCCCTTGCTTGGTGATCTGCGCGAGTATCCCTTCAGCCGCAACCAGATGTATCGCAATCTTGCGGATACCCACCCTCCCATCCTGTTCGACTGGGAGGAGGCGGTACTACGGGGCGTGACGCCGTTCGTCCCGCTGTGGGGCGGCAATCGCATCAACTTCAATAGTTTTTCGTGGCTCGAGCCGGGCGAGGATAACCTGCTGGCATTCGAGCGCTTCGGCCACTATTTGTATACAGACAGTCGAATTCCCAATCTGATCATCCGCTACTCGCTCGGGCAGAACGATTACGCGCCGGCGACGCGCGTCAACGATCAACTGATGTATACCCATCAGATCGAAATGACGTGGAATCGTGCGGAAAATGCCGGCACGCTCATGCAGGACTACAAGCTAGAGCTTGCAGGCTTGCATTCCGCACCAACGACGGTACTCGAGTTCCCGGATTTCGGCATTTACGAGTATCCGTACGAGCAGTGGCCCACACTCTTCACCGAGATGCCCTGGGCGTTCGCCACCTTTGTCGCGACCGAAGGAACGGGCTACGAGACCAACGAAGCGATTCACGAGTGGAACGCCGTCGAAGGTGTCGTAACGGATGTCGCGCGGTCGACAGGGGTAAGCGGCGCATCGGTCGAACAGGTTCGGTACCTCTTCGGTGAGACCGACACCCCGCCCGATGACCACTATAAGGAAATCCGCCCGGGCTTTCGCGGCGAGTATGCCAATCTCATGTATACCCGTCCGGAACTGTACATGAGTTCCATTGATCGCAAGCTTCATCTGCGTACCGCCAGCTACGGGGTGTGGAACCTGAGCCCCAAGTACGAGATCCGGTACGCCAGCCACGACGGCGACGTTATTACGTCCTGGTCGCTGGTCGACAAACTCACCGGACGCATCGTGCGCGAGCTGATCGCAGCGGGCGGCTTGATCGTGCTCAATGACGAGCAGGGTACACGCCTACGTCGCATCGACTCGGATACGGTGATGTTCACGACGCTTCCACCGCGAAGCCGGGCGGAATGGGAAAGCCAGAACGCACAGTTTGCGCAGTATGAATTGACATCCGAGGCACAAGACTTCGAAGCGATGTTTGCGCAATTTGGTACGCCGGAGTTTGCAGCCACATCAGCGCGGATTACGGACTTCCGCCTCACCGAGGACGGCGCAGTCTTTACGCTTCAGGCGACAAACAGCACGTCACTCGTGACGGACCAGGTGGGACTCGCCACAAATTGGCGGGCGGACGAAACGCTCTATCATGTGCGGTCGACTGCCGGCACGTTTGTCGTTCAACCACTCACGCCACCCGTTCTCGAGATCACGGGATCAAGCCTCGGATCGACCCTCTTTGAAGAGCTGCGGCCTGAAGCGGCGTGGGTGACGATACGGAACAGCGGACTCCAGGACATTCGCGAGGCGGATGTCGCGCTGGTCGAAGATTCACCATGGGGCGAGCGGATCATCGACTCAAAGCGGATTGCGCTCAACGGCCAAGAGGAGACCCGGGTAGAGTTGATCTTTACGCCCCAATCGGCCGGGACGTACCCGATCCGGATCGATGTGAGCACGGTGCAGCCCTGGCGCTATCGCCGCGGGGGCGCGCTGCAATCGAGCACCTTCGTCGACGTTGAAACGCAGCCACTCACTGAAAACAGTTGGCGCAACATGCTTTCGCTGACCGGCGAGCTGCCCCAGCAGGGTGTATTTATTCCCGCGTTGCTGGGGGTCGTCATGCTTTGCGCCGCGATACTGGTCACCGTAATTCTGCGTTCGAGCATGAACGACCGATGACCACGCAGGTTGCACCTCGTTCGGGCTCATTCCCCATTCTGACCGTCCTGCTGGGCGTCATTCTGTTCGCGTTTGGCGCCTACGCATATGCGACGTTCCGCTACGGGGGCGACTGGATCGACAGCGATACGGCGATGATTACGCGCACCATCGCCAGTGTCACGAACGATGGCTCGGTGCGCGAAACCGCCGATGCGTACGGAAACGGATTTAGTTATCAGGTCGTAGCGTCGTTCCTCGTGCAGGTGACCGGAATTACCGTTCAGCAGCTTCAGAGCTCGGTCATGCCGTTGGGTGCGGCGCTCCTCGCGCTCGTCGTCTTCGTGGCGTTTCGTTCACTGGTTGGGCAGCCCTCTACGGCGTTGCTGGCGACCCTGCTGTTGTTTATGCAGCCCGATTTCCTGTTTGTCACGTGGCGAGGCTCTCACGAGAAGATTACTTGGGCATTGGCGCTCACGCTCTTGTACCTTCTTGCCAAGGGCTTTCGTGATCGCGGTTTCGCGTCCCTCAGCGGCCTGTACTACTTCGTGGCGTTTGCCTTCGTATGCAGCAATGCCTTCTTTGCCTCGTCGTTCCTAACCGGGATCGCGTTCAGTTTCGTCGCCGGGCTCGTCGTCTTTGCCATTCGTCGTCGAATCCATCGCGACGGGGCGCAAGACCCGATCATGATCCGCTTTATTCAACGCACCATGTACGTGACCCTGGCGACAGGCGTGCTGTTGTATCTGTTCTTCTTCTACGTTTACCCTCCCAGTGTCAGCCTGCTGTATGCGTTCGACAACCTGGTTGACCGTGTTGCGGCGCTGTTCGTCCAATATGGCGCGGCGTCTGCGAGCAACCCGTACAGCTTCGTCACCGCGACGTGGGTCGATACCCGTATCTACCTCGTCCTCATCGGCGTCAGCATGACGTTCGCGGGCGTCTCCGTTCTGGTGTGGCTGCCGAGTATGTTCAATATGATCTTCCGCCGGTCATTCGATACCGAACGGTCGCCCAGCCTTCTGTTGTGGTTGATGTACCCCGTCTTCGCACTCCAGGTGGCATTTGCACTCATTGCAGACAGGACGAGTGCAGGAGGCAATCTTCAGCTCCGCCTGTTCACTCCACTCATGATCCTCGCCGTGCCGCTGATCTCCAATGCCGTGATCACGATCTGGCGAAGACCGTGGGGACGCCTGTATCACACGGTCTTATTGATCGTACTGACGCTGGTTGCAGCGTTCTTTACCGGGGCTGGCCTTCTGAAGCTTACGAACGAACCGATCTTGAGCAACAACTGGGTGTTCACGCTGGACTCCGAACGCGCAGCGGGATCGTGGGCCGTCGAGCACGCCGAAAACAATGTGATCTGGACAGGTCCCGAGTGGCGACTGACCCTGTACCTGCTGATGGCGATGCCGGAACTCGAGCCGACGCGTGTCCAGAACTCGGTTGTGCCAGTGGGGTCGGAAGACCAGTTCATCGTATCGCGTATCGAAGAGGTCAAGTGGCGCCGATGGCACCTTGCCATGCCGCGGGTCGATCAACACATGCTGATGTATGACAACGGTGCTGTGAAGGTCTATCAGAAGCGCATCAGTCCTTCATTGCCAGGGTCTTAGGCAGGCCAAGCCTGTAACCGGTATACTAGACGATCTCTAATCGGTATCATGCGCCGAAACGGATTATGTATGGTTACGGGCCAGCGCCTGAAACTACGATATGAGCTTTGGGCGCTGCTAGCCGGCGGTGGTCTGCTCCTGACCCTGATCGCACTGGATGTTGATCTGGGTGTCCCGGTCCTTGGCATCTTGCGCCTTGCGCTTGGTCTTGCCTTCATTCTGTTCGTTCCGGGCTATTTGCTGCAGGCGTCCATCTTTCGCCGCATCGGTCAAATCGACGGTTACGAGCGAAGCGCGCTTTCACTCGTGCTGAGCATCGCGTTCATTCCTCCAGTCGCCTTGCTACTGGATCTCCTGCCCTTTGCGGCGGTCGACCTGGTTTCCATCGTGATCAGCGAAGCAATATTGGTGTTGGTGCTGTGGCCATTTTCGTTCTACCGCCGGATGCGAGTTCTTCGAGAGCACCGGTTCGCGATTATGATTCCGGGCCGTCGGCACGATAACGCAGGCACGGAGCCTTCTGCGCCCGGCTCGCGCCGAACAAACCTTGTACTGGCTGCCGTGTTCGCGCTTGTCGTTGCGACCATTGGGGCGATTGTGCTGTTTCCGGCACCTGCACAGGAGTACACCGAATTCTACGTCCTGAGTGAGCGCGGACTTACGGAAGGCATTCCACGATCAGTTCCGGCAAATACGCCGCTGCGGATGATCGTTGGCATTGTGAGCGCGGAGGGGGAAGCGAACCAGTACTCTGTGGAGGTCATTAGCGGGGAGGACGTGTTGGCGACAGTGGATGCCATTCGTCTTGCGCCTAGTGAGCGCTTTGAAACGACGATCGAGTTTGTGTTGACCGATCGCGGCCCCGACCGCGAAGTTCTGCTACTGCTTTACCTTGACCCCACACGTGAGCTGTACCGGCGCTTGAGGCTCATATTTGACGTCACCTGACTCTTATCGCCCTGCACCGTCCGTACCGGCGTATGTACTCGCTCAAGGCGCGCAGACGCGAGCAGGTGAAACCGGGGCTTGCTACCCGCTCCCAGTCGTTTGGATTGTTTGGTTTCCGGAACAAATCAGGCGATATGATTAGCAACCCGTTGTCTAAAAGTGAATTTTAGATTGTCCCCCAAATCAAGCGTCCAGCTTCAACCACGCTCTATTCGTCCACGCCTTCGAGCCTCTATGGGCCGACTTTCCGCCTGAAATCCGCAATTTCGCTCGCATAGTCTGAAATGCGACACCATCGTCAACGATCATCCAGGACTTAATGCCCACCTGCTCCTCAATGGTATCTATACGAAAGTACCATTCTATGGTCGTACTGTCGCGAGTCCGGCCGCGAATAGTGAGTAGCGCATAACTACAAGCCGTGAGATGATAGTATCAGGGTACCACTCACGGGCGTCCCTTAATGTTGTTGTATGGCCGGAAGATTCCGGAGGGCAATATGCAGCTAGCCACACGTCGTATTATGACCTGCGTGGTGCTGATCATTCTGGGTGTTATCTTCGTTATCGATGGCGCTCCATCGTTGGCGCAACCCCCAAATCCAGTAGTGACCGAGAATGCGTTAGCAGGCAATCCTGCTTCTGAGTGGGACGTCATTGGCGAAGGTGACCCCACCCTTCAAGGATTCACTACAGATATCAGCTACAACGTCGGGCAAACGGTCGAGTTCAAGATCACGGCGCCCGGCCCCTATGCGCTGTATATCTACCGCATGGGCTATTACAACGGTGCCGGTGCACGTCTGGTCGCGACCATTCCGTCAGGCAGCACGACCTCCCCGGCACAGCCGGCCTGCATCACCGATCCTGTCACCGGACTATACGACTGTGGCAACTGGTCCGTTACGGCCACATGGCCGATTCCGGCCAACGCTGTAAGTGGCGTGTATTTCGCAAAGGCGCTGCCGAACGGCCAAGCCCTCAACATCAACAACGGCAGCCATATTGCGTGGGTCGTGCGTGACGACGCGCGCCAATCCGACATTCTGTTCCAGACGCAGGACACGACGTGGCAGGCATACAACCGCTACGGCACCGGCAGTCTGTATGCATGGCTAGGGCCGGGTACTTCCCCGGGCCTGAACCCGGACCGCGCCCACAAGGTGAGCTACAACCGCCCGATAACGACCCGTGAATACGCGCCTGAGGACTGGGTCTTCAACTCGGAATATCCGATGATCCGCTGGCTCGAGCGCAACGGATACGACGTCACCTATATTTCCGGCGTCGATGCGCATCGCTACCCAGCCGAATTGCTCGACCCGACGATTCTGCTCTTCATCGGCCATGACGAATACTGGTCGCAGGCGCAGCGCGACAATGTCGAAGCTGCGCTCGCGGCAGGCAAACATCTGGCGTTCTTTACGGGAAATGAAATCTTCTGGCGAATTCGGTACGAGAACAGCATCGACGGCAACAATACGCCGCTGCGGACGATGGTGGGATACAAAGACTCCCACAATGACGAAATCTGGCCGGAGGGGATCGATCCGGTGGATTACACCGGCACGTGGCGCGACCCGCGCATTGACGACTGGGAGCCCGACCCGGAGAACAGGCTTGTCGGCCAGATATTCACGGTCAACTGCTGTTCGTATCCGATTCAAGTGCCGTCCGAATACTCGAATTTACGATTCTGGCGA
Source organism: Candidatus Flexicrinis affinis (assembly GCA_016716525.1). Lineage (NCBI taxonomy): Bacteria > Bacillati > Chloroflexota > Anaerolineae > Aggregatilineales > Candidatus Flexifilaceae > Candidatus Flexicrinis > Candidatus Flexicrinis affinis. The sequence goes on along the minus strand of JADJWE010000001.1, from coordinate 465,640 downwards.
AATACGTCGATCGCCACTCTGCTGCCGGGAACACAGGCAACCCTCACACAAAGTACGTTAGGGTACGAGTGGGACGAGGCGCTGGACAATAACGACCGGCCCGCCGGCTTGTTCAAGATGTCCTCGACCACCCATCTCGTGGATCAGAAGCTGCTCGACTACAGCTCCGACTTCGGTCCCGAAATCGCCACCCACAATCTGACCATGTACAAAGCGCCAAGTGGCGCGCTTGTGTTTGGCGCTGGAACGATTCAGTGGTCGTGGGGCCTCGATGGCAACCATGATCGCGGCGAGACATCGCCTAGCGCCGACATGCAGCAAGCAACAGTCAACCTGTTCGCCGACATGGGCAACGTTCAACCTGAAACGCTGCAGGCCGGGCTGATAGCTGCCACACAATCAACTGACGCGACCGCGCCCACCAGCACAATTACCTCGCCGTCAAACGGCGCTACCGTGCAGATGCCGGTGACGGTCACCGGAACGGCAGCGGACTCCGGTGGCGGCGTTGTCGCGGGTATCGAGATTTCGACCGACAACGGCGTGACTTGGCGATGGGCAACCGGTACGACGAATTGGACGTACGTGTTTTCGCCGTCAACGCCGGGTATCTATGTACTGCGTACCCGCGCCGTCGATGATAGCGGCAACCTCGAGGTACCGTCCACGACCGTGACCGTTACGGTCGAGGAGGGCGATTGCCCCTGCTCGCTGTGGGACAACAGCTTCGTGCCGCTCAACCCCAACGTCGATGATGGATCCGGGCTGGAAATCGGTGTCCGCTTCAAGGCGTCAGAGAGCGGCTTCATCACGGCTATCCGCTTCTATAAGGGCGTACAGAACACGGGCACGCACGTCGGCAGCTTGTGGACCGAAGGCGGCACACTGCTGTCTCAAGTCACGTTTACCAACGAAACAGCCAGCGGCTGGCAGACTATGTATTTGCCAAGTCCCGTTGCCATCACCGCCAATACGACGTATGTGGCCTCCTATCATGCTCCTACCGGCGTTCACGCCGAAACGATCAATTACTTCTCGGCAGGGGATTGGACGCGCGGGCCATTGACCGCATTCGGCGCCGCCAATGGCGGTAACGGCGTCTATGCCTACAGCGCGTCGCCGGTCTTCCCCACGAGCGTCGGCGGATCGTACTGGAACTACTGGGTCGATGTCCTGTTCGTCACCGAGGTGGTGCCGGATACGACGCCGCCCACCGTCACCTCGGTCATCCCGAATAACGGTGCAATCGGCGTTTCGGTCGGCAGTAACGTATCGGCGACCTTCTCCGAGCCGATGATCGGCGCGACGATCAACGGTACATCGTTCGAGCTGCGCGATTCGCTCAACAACCTGATTCCGGCGGTCGTCACTTACGACGTGGGCGGCCAGACCGCCACGCTCAATCCGTCATCGCCGCTTGAATACAACGTGACCTATACCGCGACTATTACGACCGCAGTCACGGACCTTGCCGGGCTGCCTCTCGGTGCGAACGAGGTATGGTCGTTTACAACCGAGGTCTCGCCTCCCCCGCCGCCGGACGAAGGTCCGGGCGGGCCGATTCTGGTAGTCTCCTCGGCGCTTAACCCGTTCAGCCGCTACTACGCGGAAATCCTGCGCGCGGAAGGCCTCAACGCCTTCTTCGTCACCGACATCACATTCGTCGACGCGGGGCTGCTGTCGGCGTACGACGTCGTCATCTTGGGCGAAATGCCGCTCGATTCGACGCAGGCCAGCATGTTCGCCACGTGGGTCAACAATGGCGGCAACTTGATCGCCATGCGCCCCGACCTCGATCTTGCGGGGCTGCTCGGCCTGACCTCGGTCGGTACGACGCTTTCCGATGCGTGGCTGCTCGTCAATACGACTGTCGGGACACCGGGCGAAGGAATCGTCAACGAGACGATTCAGTTCCACGGCACGGCCGATCGCTACACGCTGAACGGCGCTTCTGCGCTGGCGTGGCTCTACAGCACGTCCGCAGCCGCCACAGCCAACCCCGCAGTGACAATGCGCAGCGTCGGACTTAACGGCGGTCAAGCGGCCGCGTTCACGTACGATCTGGCGAAGTCGGTCGTCTACACGCGGCAAGGCAATCCCACGTTGGCAGGCGTGAACACCGACTTGCCCATCACGGGCAACGATACGCTGCGTGCCAACGATATGTTCTATCCGGATTGGATCGACCTGAATAAGGCACAGATTCCGACCGCTGATGAACAACAGCGACTGCTCGCGAACATGATTCTGGACATGAACGCGGACAAGAAACCGCTGCCGCGCTTCTGGTATCTGCCGCGGGGCGAACGCATCGTGCTGCTGATGACCGGCGACGATCACTCCAGTACAAGCGGTACGCTGAACTTCTTCAACTACTACCGCACTCAGGGCCTGCCGGGATGCTCAGTCGAGGACTGGGAGTGCATTCGTGCGACCTCGTACATTTACATCGACTCCGGTTTGACTCCTGCCGAGGCGTTCCAAGCCGAGCAAGACGGCTTCGAGGTATCCATCCATCCGTTTGGTACCGCATGCACGAATTGGGACCCGGCAACCGCCGCGACCGCGATCGCCAACGAGATCTCTGCATGGCAGGCGAAGTACGCGCTGAACCGGTCGCCTGCTTCGAACCGCAACCACTGCGTGACGTGGACGGACTTCTCGACTATGGCCGAGGCGTCGCTCGCAAACGGAATCCGCCTCGACACCAACTACTACTATTGGCCAGGTGCTTGGCTGCTTGATCGCCCCGGCTACTTCAACGGCAGCGGCTTGCCGATGCGCTTCGCACAAGACAACGGCCAGTTGATCGACGTCTATCAGGCGTTGACGCAGCTTACCGACGAGTCGCAGCAGACTCTGGGTACGCACTTCCAGACGTTGATCAACAACGCCAACGATCCAACCAAGCACTACATCGGCGTCATTACCGCCAATATGCATACGGACGGGGCGCTAAGCTACGGCGCGAACACGCTCGTGCCAATGGCACTGGGCAACAGCGTTCCGGTCGTTAGCGCCTATCAGATGCTGACGTGGCTCGATGGCCGCAACGGATCCGAGTTCAACAACATCAACTGGGCGGGTGATCAGCTTACGTTCGATATCGCGCAGGCGAGTGGTGCGCGCGGCCTGCGCGCGATGCTGCCGGCACAGGGGATCGCCGGTCCGTTGGTGAATCTGACACGGAACGGGCTGCTCATACCCTATACGTACGAGACGTTCAAGGGCGTGCAGTATGTGACGTTCGACGCGGAAAACGGCGCATACGTCGCCGACTACTCGGTCGACTCCACAGGCCCGGTCATTTCGGATGTGACGGCGACGGTCGCTCCGAACAACGACGTGACGATCACATGGACCACGAATGAACTGTCGGACTCCACGGTGTTGTTCGGCACCGATCCGGGCACGCTGAGCAGTTCGGAAAACAACCCGCTGAATACGACCGCTCACAGCGTCACGCTGTTCGGTCTCCCGCTCAACACGACGTTCCACTACCGCGTGGTGTCGACCGACCTGTCGGCGAATACGTCCACGTCGCCAGAGCCGCCAGCTCTACCGTTGACGTTCACGACGAACATGCCGAGCGTCGGCGATACGACCACGGCCGACTTCTCGAACGGCACAGGCGGTTGCACGGTCTGGACCATCGGCGACGGCGCCGTGACCTTACCGCCGACCGCCGCGTCCGAATTCAACGGAACGTCCATCCCTGCAGGCTGGGTCGAGCGCAGCGCGCCATGGAACACTGGTGGTTTTGCTACAGTCGGCAGCGGCGTTCTATCCGTGGATGGTCAACGCGTCTCCACTGGCAGTCCGTACACGGCCAACCTGACGCTCGAATTCGTCGCGACATTCACGTCGCAAGCCTTCCAGAACGGTGGCTTCGGCGGCAGCAACCTGATCGCGGGCGACTTCAGCGAGGTCTACAACAATGGACCGTGGGCGATGTTCAGCACCCAAAACGGTGGTGGTCTGTCCGCGCGTCTGAACACACCGGGAGGTAACGCGGACTACGCTATCCCGAACGGCGCCAGCTACCTCGGCTCGCCGCATCTGTATCGGGTCGAGTGGACGACGACTGGATTTAACTTCTACATCGATGGCGTACTCATCCACACATCACCGCTGACGGTCGCGACTCCGATGTACCCCGCATTCAGCGACTTCTTCACCGTCACGCCGCTCATCGTGGATTGGGCGCGCGTCACGCCGTACAACTCGCCGTGCACTTTCACGTCGCGCGTCTTCGGCAGCAGCACGCCGTCCGACTGGGCTGAGATCTCATGGATCAGCACCGAACCGGCGGGCACCGCGATCACAATGCGCGTACGCACGGGCGAAACGGTCGTACCTGACGGTTCATGGAGCGCGTGGCAGCCGGTCACGAATGGCGCTACGGTGGGCGTCAACAGCCGCTACATCCAATATGAAGCGACTCTCAGCACCACCGACCCGTTCGTTACGCCGGTGCTCGAACTCGTTTCGATCGAATACAACGCCGGCCCGGATGTCACCCCGCCGACGATCATCTCGCGCTCGCCGGTGCAGTCTGCGACCAGCGTCCCTGTTGGCACGTCGGTCGTGGTCGGCTTCGATGAACTGCTCGACCCGGCCAGTGTCACCGGCGCGTTCACGCTGCGTGCACAAGGTGCGCCATCGGATGTGCCTGCGACGGTGACGTACAACAGTGTGTTGGCAACGGTCACCATCGATCCGGACGCCGACCTTGCATTCGCGACCACCTACACGGTCACGGTCGCCGCGTCGGTCGCGGATCTAGCGGGCAACCCGCTGGGCGCGCCCGACACGTGGACGTTCACGACCGAGGATGCGCCGCCAATCTCGCTGACCGATACGACTGTTGTCGACTTCGGTGCTGGTTCGGGCGACTGCGTCGTCTGGCCGAGCGGCGATGGCGCCGTGAGTCTTGCGGCGTCGCTGTCCGACGAGTTCAGCGGTGCTGCACTCGACCCGGTCTGGACGGTCAGCAATTGGCAAGGTCTATTCAACACGCCAAGTGCGACGGTAAGCGGCGGCTCGGTCGCCGTTAACGACGTCCTGCTTGCCACTTCCACGTTCTACGAGGCCGGTCACGTCTTCGAGGCGCGCGCGACGTTCAGTGCAGATACGTTCCAGCATCTCGGCTTCGCCTATGACTTCAGCCCCACTCCGCAGTCTTGGGTCATGTTTAGCACAGGCGGTTCAGTCGACACGATCTACGCGCGTGTGAATCAGAATGGATCGACGGCCGAGGTCGCGATACCGGGTTCGTTCGCCTATATCGGCACGCCGCATGTGTATCGGATCGAGTGGCTGTCAAACCTTGTGACGTTCTATGTGGATGGCGCGCAAGTCTATCAACTCGCCGTCACGCTTCCGGGCACAGATCCGACGACATCGATGCGCCCGATGTTCAGTGACTTCAACAACAGCGCAGGCGAAGCGACCCTCGACCTCGTCGTCGACTGGATGCGCATGTCGCCGGTCGCCTCACCCTGCACGTTCACGTCGCGGGTGTTCGACGGCGGCGGTGCGGGTACGTGGGGCTTGATGAGCTGGCAGAGCACCGAGCCAACCGGCACGGCAATCGCCATGGAAGTGCGCTCCGGCGACACCGCGACTCCTGACGGCTCTTGGAGCGGCTGGACCGCGATCTCGAACAATGCATCGATCGGCGCGTCAGCGCGCTACGCGCAGTATCGTGCAACGCTGAGCACAACCGATCCGATCTACTCACCCGAGCTTCAGCTCGTCGAGCTGGCGTTCAACGCCGGATCCAACACCGCACCCGTCGCCGCAGATGACACGTACACGACTGACGAAGATGCCGAACTGGTCGTCGATACACCAACCGGTGTCCTCGCCAACGACACCGACGCCGAAACCGACCCGCTAACGGCGGTGCTCGTCACCGACGTGACCAACGGCGCGCTTACGCTGAACAGTGACGGCAGCTTCACCTACACGCCGAACGCCGACTTCAACGGCACCGACACGTTCACGTACAAGGCCAACGACGGCGCAATCGACTCGGCAGACGCAACGGTGACTATCACCGTCAACCCGATCAACGACGCGCCGGTCGCCGTGGATGACACGTACACGACCGATGAAGACCTTGCGCTGGATGTCGACATCGCTACCGGTGTCCTCGCTAATGACACCGACGTCGAACTTGACACGCTCGAAGCCACGGTCGTCACCGATGTGACTAACGGGACGCTCCTCCTCGCACTCGACGGCAGCTTCACCTACACGCCGAACGCCGACTTTAACGGCGAAGACACGTTCACGTACATTGTTAACGATGGGACGGTGGACTCGACCGAAGCGACGGTTACGATCACAGTTGAGCCGGTGAACGATGCCCCGGTCGCCGTGGATGACACGTTCGCGACCGAAGAGGACGTCGAACTGATCGTCGATGCGCTTACCGGCGTGCTCGCTAACGACGGCGATGTCGACCTCGATCCGTTGACCGCGGTCCTCGTCACCGACGTGACCAATGGGACGCTCCTCCTCGCACTCGACGGCAGCTTCACCTACACGCCGAACACCGGGTTCAATGGGTCCGACAGCTTCACCTATAACGCAAACGACAGCCTGCTGGACTCGAACATCGCGACAGTGACCATCAACGTCGGCGCGGTCAACGACCCGCCGGTCGCCGTGGACGACAGCTACTCGACGGACGAAGACACGCCGTTGACGGTTGCTGTTCCGGGTGTCCTCGGCAACGACACCGACGCGGAGACCAACCCGCTGACGGCCGCGCTCGTGGACGACGTCACCAACGGTACGCTGACTTTGAATGCGAACGGCAGTTTCACCTACACGCCGAACGCGAACTTCAACGGCACCGACACTTTCACGTATCTCGCCAACGACGGCACAGCCAACTCGGCGGCCCCTGCAACAGTGACCATAGGTCCGTTAACGACCCGTCGCCTGGTGACGCTCGAGACTTCCTGCAACGACACCACCAACCCCGCGCTGATTTTGAACGCGAACGGCAGCTTCACCTACACGCCGAACGCGGACTTCAACGGCACCGACACGTTCACGTATCTCGCCAACGACGGCACGGCTAACTCGGCGGCGCCCGCAACGGTGACCATCACGGTCAACCCGGTTAACGACGCGCCGGTCGCCGTGGACGACAGCTACTCGACGGACGAAGACACGCCGTTGACAGTTGCTGTTCCGGGTGTCCTCGGCAACGACACTGACGCGGAGACCAACCCGCTGACGGCCGTGCTCGTGGACGACGTCACCAACGGTACGCTGACTTTGAACAGCGACGGCAGTTTCACCTACACGCCGAACGCGAACTTCAACGGCACCGACACGTTCACCTACAAGGCGAATGACACGCTTGCGGACTCCAACGTGGTGACCGTGACCATCACGGTCAACCCGGTGAATGATGCGCCGGTGGCAGGCGACAACTGCTGACCATCACGGTCAACCCGATCAACGATGTGCCGGTCGCAACTGCTGACGCGTACTCGACCGACGAGGACACGCCGCTCAACGTGGCGGCTCCGGGCGTGCTCGGGAACGACACCGACACGGAGACCGACCCGCTCACCGCGATCAAGGTCAGCGACCCGGCCAACGGCGCTGTCACGCTCAACAGCGACGGCAGCTTCATCTACACGCCGAACGCCGACTACAACGGCACTGACTCGTTCACCTACAAGGCGAATGACACGCTTGCGGACTCCAACGTGGTGACCGTGACCATCACGGTCAACCCGGTGAATGATGCGCCGGTCGCCGTGGACGACAGCTACTCGACGGACGAAGACACGCCGCTGACGGTTGCTGTTCCGGGTGTCCTCGGCAACGACACCGACACGGAGACCGACCCGCTCACCGCGATCAAGGTCAGCGACCCGGCCAATGGCGCTGTCACGCTCAACAGCGACGGCAGCTTCATCTACACGCCGAACGCTGACTACAACGGCACTGACTCGTTCACCTACAAGGCGAATGACACGCTTGCGGACTCCAACGTGGTGACCGTGACCATCACGGTCAACCCGATCAACGATGCGCCGGTGGCTGTGGACGATGCGTACTCGACGGACGAAGACACGCCGCTGGTTGTCGCCATCGCTACCGGTGTGCTTGCCAACGACACGGATGCGGAGACCAACCCGCTGACGGCCGTGCTCGTCGCGAACGTCACCAACGGCACGCTGTTGTTCGCCGCCGACGGCAGCTTCACCTACACGCCGAATGCCAACTTCAATGGCACCGACACGTTCACGTATCTCGCCAACGACGGCACGTCAGACTCAGCGACTCCTGCAGCGGTGACCATTACGGTCAACCCGATCAACGACGCGCCAGTCGCCGTGGATGACAGCTACTCGACCAATGAGGACGTGGCGCTGGTCGTCAATATCGCGACGGGTGTGCTCGCCAACGACAGCGATGTCGACCTCGATACGCTGACCGCGGAGCTCGTCACCAATGTCACCAACGGTACGCTGGCTCTTGCCGCCGATGGCAGCTTCACCTACACGCCAAACGCCGGGTTCAATGGATCCGACAGCTTCACGTATAATGCTAGCGACAGCGTGCTAGACTCGAACGTCGCAACAGTGACCATCAACGTCGGCGCAGTCAACGACGCGCCGGTCGCCGTGGATGACAGCTACTCGACCAACGAGGACGCGGCGCTGGTCGTCAACGTCGCGACGGGCGTGCTCGTCAATGACACCGATGTCGACCTCGATACGCTGTCTGCTGTGCTTGAAGTTGGGCCGATCAACGGTATCCTGAACCTCAACACTGACGGTAGTTTCACCTACACGCCGGCAGCGAACTTCAACGGCAGTGACACGTTCACCTACCGCGCGAGCGACGGCACGCTGCTGTCGAACGTCGCAACGGTGACCATCACGGTCAACCCGGTTAACGACGCGCCGGTCGCTGTCGACGACAGCTACTCGACCAATGAGGACGTGGCGCTGGTTGTCGACATCGGTACCGGTGTGCTCGCCAACGACACCGACGTGGAGACGGATCCGCTCACCGCAGTCAAGGTCAGCGACCCGGCCAATGGCGCCGTCACGTTCAACAGCGATGGCAGCTTCACCTACACGCCGGCCGCCCACTTCAACGGCAGCGATAGCTTCACCTACCGCGCTAACGACGGAACCGCCGACTCGAACGTCGCGACAGTGACGATCACGGTCAATCCGGTCAACGACGCCCCTGTCGCTGTGGATGACAGCTACTCGACCAATGAGGACGTGGGGCTGGTCGTCAACGTCGCGACGGGCGTGCTCGCCAACGACACCGATGTCGAAGGCAGCGCCCTGACAGCGCAGTTGGTCGCCACGACGTCGAACGGCACGTTGAGCCTCAGCACAAACGGTGGCTTCACCTACACGCCGGCCGCGAACTTCAACGGCACCGACACGTTCACGTATCTTGCCAACGACGGCACGGCAAACTCGGCGGCCCCTGCAACGGTGACGATCACGGTTAACCCCGTCAACGATGCGCCGGTCGCGGTAGACGATAGCTACGCGACGAATGAGGACGTGGCGCTGATCGTCAACGTCGCGACGGGCGTGCTCGTCAACGACACCGATGTCGACGGCAACCTCCTGACCGCGGCGCTCGTGGATGGACCGACCAACGGTCTGCTGACCTTGAACGCCAACGGAAGCTTCACCTATACGCCGGCCGCGAACTTCAATGGCTCGGATAGCTTCACCTACCGCGCCAACGACGGCACCGCCGACTCGAACGTCGCGACGGTGACGATCACGGTCAACCCGGCTAACGATGCCCCGGTGGCCGTGAACGATGCCTATGCGACCGATGAGGACGTGGTTCTCAACGTTCCGGCGGATGGTGTACTCACCAATGACAGCGACGCTGACGGCAATCCGCTGAACGCGCTGCTGGCCGTTGGGCCAACCAACGGTGTCTTGACGCTGAACGCGAACGGCAGCTTCACCTACACCCCGGCCGCGAACTTCAACGGCTCGGACAGCTTCACCTACCGCGCCAACGACGGCGCCGTCGACTCGAACGTCGCGACGGTGACGATCACCGTCAACCCGGTCAACGATGCGCCGGTGGCTGCCGACAACGGGTACAACGTCAACGAGGATGGCGTGCTCAACATCGCTGCGCCGGGTATCCTTGCCAACGACACCGATGTCGAAGGCAGCGCCCTGACAGCGCAGTTGGTCGCCACGACGACGAACGGTACGTTGAGCCTCAATGCAGACGGCGCCTTCACCTACACGCCGGCCGCGAACTTCAACGGCTCGGACAGCTTCACCTACCGCGCCAGCGACGGCACGCTGCTGTCGAACATCGCGACGGTGTCGATCACGGTCAACCCGGTCAACGATGCCCCGGTGGCTGTGAATAATGGATACAACGTCAACGAAGACGCCGTAATCAGCGTCGATGCGCCGGGTATCCTCGCCAACGACACGGACATCGACCTCGATCCGCTGACTGCGGTGCTCGCTACCGGCCCGACCAACGGTGTTCTGAACCTCAACTCGGACGGCAGCTTTACCTACACGCCGAACGCGAACTTCAACGGCTCGGACAGCTTCACCTACAGCGCCAACGACGGCACCGCCGACTCGAACATCGCAACGGTGACGATCACCGTCAACCCGGTCAACGATGCGCCGGTCGCGGTGGGCGATGCCTATACGACCGATGAGGACGTGGCGCTCAACGTCCCGGCCGATGGTGTACTCACCAATGACAGCGATGTCGACGGCAACCCGTTGACCGCGGTTCTCGTCACTGGCCCGGCAAGTGGATCGCTGTTGCTTAATCCTGACGGCAGTTTCACCTACACGCCGGCAGCGAACTTCAATGGCAGCGTGAACTTCACCTACCGCGCCAACGACGGCATCGCCAACTCGAACATCGCGACGGTGACGATCACGGTCAACCCGGTCAACGACGCGCCGGTGGCCGTAAGTGATGCCTACTCGACCGACGAAGACGTGGCGCTTAACGTCGCCGCTCTGGGTGTTCTCGACAACGACACCGACATCGACGGCAACCCGCTGACCGCAATCAAGGTCACCGATCCGTCCAGCGGTACCGTTACCGTAAACGCCGACGGCAGCTTCATCTACACGCCGAACGCCAACTTCAACGGCTCCGACAGCTTCACGTACCGCGCCAACGACGGTACGGCCGACTCGAACATCGCGACCGTCACCATCACGGTGAATGCGGTCAACGATGCGCCGGTCGCCGTGGACGACAGCTACTCAACCGATGAAGATGTCGTGCTCAACATCCCCGCGTCGGGCGTACTGGGCAACGACAGCGATACGGAAGCGTCGCCATTGACCGCGCAGGTGGTCGATGCGCCGAACAACGGCGGGCTGACACTGAACACCGACGGCAGCTTCACCTATACGCCGAACGCCAACTTCAATGGCTCCGACAGCTTCACCTACGTGGCCAGCGACAGCGTGGCGGACTCCAACGTGGCGACGGTGACGATCACGGTCAACCCGGTGAACGACGCCCCGATCGCAGTCAATGACGGGTACAGCACAGATGAAGATGTCGCGCTGATCGTCCCGGCTACGGGCGTGCTCGGCAACGACACCGATGTCGATCTCGATCTGCTGACCGCGGTCCTGGTCTCCACTACGTCGAACGGCACGCTGCTGCTTAACTCCGACGGCAGCTTCACGTACACGCCGGACACCGACTACCTCGGCGTCGACACCTTCACTTACCGCGCCAACGACGGCACCGTCAACTCGAACATCGCCACGGTGACGATCTCGATCGGTGGTGTAAATGATGCGCCGGTCGCGGTGGATGACAGCTACTCGACGAACGAGGATGTCGTACTGACCGTACTTGTACCGGGTGTGTTGGGCAACGACAGCGATGTCGACCTTGATCCGCTGACGGCACAGGTCGTCGATACGCCGGATCACGGCAGCCTGACGCTCAACCCGAACGGCAGCTTCACCTATACGCCGAACGCCAACTACAACGGGCCGGACAGCTTCACCTATGTGGCAAGCGACGGGTTGCTGACCTCCAACGTTGCTACCGTTGCAATCACGGTCAACCCGGTGAACGATGCGCCGGTGGCACAGAACAACGGGTACAACGTCAACGAGGATGCCGTGCTCACCATCGCCGCGCCGGGTATCCTTGCCAACGACAACGATGTCGAAGGCAGCACCCTGACAGCGCAGTTGGTCGCCACGACGACGAACGGTACGTTGAGCCTTAATGCAAACGGCGGCTTCACGTATACGCCGAACAGCAACTACAACGGGCCGGACAGCTTCACCTACCGCGCAAGCGATGGCTCGCTGCTGTCGAACGTCGCAACCGTCACGATCACGGTCAATCCGGTCAACGATGCGCCGGTTGCCGTTGCCGACAGTTACGCGACTGACGAGGACACGCAGCTCAGCATCGCCGCGCCGGGCGTGCTCGGCAATGACACCGACATTGACGGTAACCCGCTGTCCGCCGTGTTGGCCGCCGGACCCGCCCACGGGTCACTCACGCTGAACCCGAACGGCAGCTTCACCTACACGCCGAACGCCGACTTCAACGGCTCGGACAGCTTCACATACCGCGCCAACGACGGTTCCGTCAACTCGCCGGTCGCAACTGTGTCGATCACCGTTGATCCGGTCAACGACCCGCCGGTGGCCGTCAACGATGGCTACACGACCAATGAAGATACGGCACTCACCGTACCCGCGGTGGGCGTGCTGACCAACGACAGCGACATCGACGGCAATCCGTTGAATGCCGCGTTGGTCTCCGGTCCTGCCCACGGGTCGCTCACGCTCAACCCGGATGGCAGCTTCACCTACACGCCAAGTGCCAACTACAACGGCTCGGACAGCTTCACATACCGCGCCAACGACGGTGCTGCCGACTCGAACGTCGCGACGGTGACCATCACGATCGACCCGGTCAACGACGCACCAGTGGCTGTCAACAACAGCTACACGACCAACGAGGACACAGCGCTCAACATCGCGGCGCCGGGCGTGCTGGGCAATGACACCGATGTCGACGGCAACCCGCTGACAGCCATCCTGTCGACCGGTCCCGCGCACGGATCGCTCACGCTCAACCCGAACGGCAGCTTCACTTACACGCCGAACGCCGACTACAACGGCTCGGACAGCTTCAGCTACCGCGCCAACGACGGCGTGCTTAACTCGAACGTCGCTACGGTCAACATCACCGTGAACGCGGTCAACGATCCGCCAGTCGCTGTCAACAACAGCTACTCGACGGATGAGGACACCGCGCTCAACGTCACCGCGCCGGGCGTGCTCGGCAACGACAGCGACATCGAAGGGTCGGCGCTAACGGCGGTCTTGGCTACGGGTCCGGCGCATGGGTCGCTCACGCTCAACCCGAACGGGAGCTTCACCTACACGCCGAACGCCAACTACAACGGCTCGGACAGCTTCACCTATCGTGCAAGCGATGGCCAGCTGCAATCGAACATCGCTACGGTGACCATCACGGTCAACCCGATCAACGATGCGCCGGTGGCTGTGGACGACTCGTACTCGATGACGGAAGACACCACGCTGATCGAACCGAACCCGGGCGTGCTGACCAACGACAGCGATGTCGACGGCAACTCGCTTACGGTACAGCTCGTTGCTCCACCGTCGTTCGGTTCGCTAACGCTGACGATCACGGGTGGGTTCACCTACACGCCCCTGCCTGACTTCAACGGTTCGGACAGCTTCACCTACCGGGCCACCGATGGATCGCTGCAGTCGAACGTCGCTACCGTGTTCATCTCGGTCGGCAATGCGACCGAAATCCCGGATGCGAACAACGACTCGTACTCGACCAACGAGGACACGGTGTTGAACGTGACGGCTCCGGGCGTACTCGGCAATGACGTCGACGGCGACGGACTGCCACTCACGGCGATCCTCGTCTCCGGCCCGGCACACGGTGGACTGACGCTCAACCTGAACGGCAGCTTCACCTACACGCCGAGCACCAACTACAACGGGCCGGACAGCTTCACCTATCGTGCAGACAACGGCACGTTCACGTCGAACATCGCGACGGTCAGTATCACGGTCAACGCGGTGAACGATGCGCCGACGGCTGGCGCCGATGCGTACGCGACGGACGAAGACACACCGTTGATCGTCGCGGCGCCGGGCGTGCTGGGCAACGACACCGATGTCGAGAACAGTGCGCTGTCGGCCGCAGTGGTAGCCAATCCGATCCACGGTTCGCTCGCGCTCAACGCCGACGGCGGCTTCACCTATACGCCGAACGCCAACTACAACGGGCCGGACAGCTTCACCTACCGCGCCAGCGATGGCTCGCTTCAGTCGAACGTCGCCACCGTGTCGATTACCGTCAACCCGGTCAACGACGCGCCGGTGGCGGTTGACGACAGCTACACGGCGAGCGAGGACACGGCGTTGGTCATCGCAGCACCGGGCGTGCTGGTCAACGACAGCGATGTCGACGGGAACTCGCTCACGGTGGTGTTGGACATCGGTCCGGCGAACGGTTCGCTGACGCTCAACCCGAACGGCAGCTTCACCTACACGCCAAACGCCGACTACCTCGGGCCGGACAGCTTCACGTATCACGCCAACGACGGCACGGTCGACTCGAACGTTGCGACCGTCTCGCTCACGGTCAACCCGGTGAGTCCGCCTGAGTTCTTCCTGCAGAACGCCGGCTTCGAGATCCCGGGCCTGACGCTGACCAGGGCAGACAGCTGGGATGCGACCGCATCGTCCAACGCCAAGCGCAAGTGCAATAAGGACAAGGACGGCGACGGGACGGCCGACAAGTTGTTCGCAAACTCTGGCGAGTGCTCGCTGCAAGTGAGAGGTCAAGCCACGCTTACGTCGAAGGCCACGCAAGGCTTCGCGTTCATCAACTTCGATCTCGGTGACACAGTCGAGATGAGCGCCTTTATACGCGCCAACAACCTCGTGGGCGACGGCCAGATCGCGCTCATAATCGATCACGTCGAAGGGACGAAGGATAAGCTCAAGATCTTCGTGCCGACAGGTACGTACGACTACGTCCTGCAAACGGTATCGTTGGTCACGACCGGCACACCGATCGACATGAAGATTCAGATCAAACTCGGGACCGGCGCTGGCAAGTACTGGGTCGACGACATCGAGCTTATCGGCTTCGATACGTCGGCGCGCAGCACAACGCTGCCGGTACCGGACGTGCTTCCGGTGCCAGACGCGGCAGCGCCGGGCTGGCGCGGGTAGGCCGTTCGAAAAACTAACGCTTGCGAAACCGCTGCGCAGGAGTGCGCGGCGGTTTCGTTTTCCAAGGCAAGACCTCATCCTCTCATCAAGTGGACTCACCTGCGGCATACCTGACGGGCCGAGTTACGCTACACTCTCCGGCAGTCTTGTTCTTGCAGGAGCACTCAAAATGACCTCGAACATAGAGAATTTGCTGCGTTGGCGCTGCATCGGTCCGTTTCGCGGCGGCCGTGTCGTCGCGGTCGCTGGCGACCCGACCCGGTCCGGCGTGTTCTACTTCGGCGGATGCGCTGGCGGCGTTTGGAAGACCGAAGACGCCGGCACGTACTGGCAGAACGTCTCGGACGGTTTCCTCAAGACGTCTTCCGTAGGCGCGCTGGCCGTCGCGGAAAGCGACCCGAACGTGATCTACGCCGGCATGGGCGAATCGACCATCCGCATCGACGTGTCGTACGGGGATGGTGTCTACAAGTCGACCGATGCGGGGCGCTCGTGGCAGCACATCGGCTTGGCCGAGACACGGCATATCGGCAAGGTGCGCGTCCATCCGACCGATCCCGACACGGTATACGTCGCGGCGCTCGGGCATGCGTTCGGCCGCAACAAAGAGCGCGGCGTGTTCAAGTCGACCGACGGTGGTAAGACCTGGAAGCACGTCCTGTTCAAGAGTGAGAAGGCCGGCGCAGTCGACCTATCCATCGACCGCAACAACCCGCGCATCATTTACGCCGCGGTCTGGGAGGCCTTTCGCAATTTCTGGAACATCTCCAGCGGCGGGCCGGACAGCGGCCTTTGGCGGTCGATGGACGGCGGCGAGACGTGGCAGGACATCACGCAGAATAAGGGCCTGCCGAGCGGTGTGCTGGGCAAGATCGGCGTAGCGGCATCGCCGGCACAGCCGGGGCGCGTGTGGGCGCTGGTCGAAAACGAGAAAGGCGGTATGTACCGCAGCGACGACTATGGCGATACGTGGTCGTACATCGCCCAGAACGACGAGTTGATCTCGCGTGCGTGGTACTATATGCACATCACGCCTGACCCCAAAGACCCGGAAACCGTCTACGTCAACAACCTCAACCTGTGGAAGTCCACCGACGGCGGCAAGACCTATACCGAAATCTCGACTCCGCACGGCGACAACCACGACCTGTGGATCGATCCCAACGACCCGAAGCGCATGGTGCAGGGCAACGACGGCGGGGCGTGCGTGTCGTTCAACGGCGGCGATACGTGGTCGACGCTGTACAATCAGCCCACCGCGCAGTTCTATCACGCCGATACTGACAGCCGCGACCCGTACATCGTCTACGGCACACAGCAGGACAACAGCAGCATCGCCGTGCCGAGCCGCAGCCCGTGGAATTCGATCACGTGGACGGACTGCTTCCTCGCCGGCACCGGCGAGAGCGGCTACATCGCCGTCAAGCCGGACGACCCGAATATCGTGTACGTCGGTGCGATCGGCAGTTCGCCGGGCGGCGGCAACAGCCTCCAGCGTTACGACCATCGCAGCAAGCAAACGCGCTTAATCAGCACGTGGCCGGAAGCGACCAGCGGAGAGGGCGCGATCAACCACAAGTACCGTTTTGCGTGGACGTACCCGATCGTCATTTCGCCCCATGACCCGAACAAGATCTACGTGGGTGGCAACGTCATCTTCCAAAGCACCAACGAAGGCCAAAGCTGGCAGCCGATCGGCCCGGACCTGACTCGCGCGACGCCCGAGACCCTGCAGCCCAGCGGCGGCCCGATCAACCGTGACTCCGTTGGTGCCGAGGTCTATGCAACGGTGTGGGCATTTGCCGAATCGCCGCATGAAGTCGGCGTGCTGTGGGCCGGCACCGACGACGGTCTGGTTCACATCTCGCGCGATGGCGGCCAAACGTGGACGAACATCACGCCGCCCGATCTGCCCGAGCGCACCATGATCAGCATGATCGAACCCTCGGCCCACGACAAGGCTACCGTCTACATGGCGGCGACGCGCTATAAGCTGGACGATCCGGCGCCGTACCTCTACAAGACGACTGATTACGGCGCGACTTGGACGCGCATCGTCGATGGTATCCGCGATGGCGACTACACCCGAGCTATCCGCGAAGATCCCTCACGAGCGGGCCTGCTGTACTGCGGCACCGAGACGGGCGTATACGTTTCATTCGACGCCGGCAGCCACTGGCAGGCGCTGCAGCTCAATCTGCCCGTGTCGCCCATCTACGATCTGAAGGTCAAGGGGAGCGACTTGATCGCGGCGACACACGGGCGGTCGTTCTGGATTCTCGACGACCTGACCGCGCTGCATCAACTGCACGACGATCTGTACGGACAGCCCGCAGCGCTGCTCCAACCCCGCGACGTTGTCCGCTTCACGCCCAAGATCTTCGAAGGGGCGTTCACCAGTGCGCCGGGCAAGAACTATATGGCGACACTGGGTGTCGTGGCGGCGTTTACCGCCACGTCGACGCCGGAAAACGATACGGTCGTCACGTACCTCGATTCGGGAGACAACCCGCCGCGCGGTGCGATCATTCACTACCACCTCGCCAGCGCTCCTGAAACGCCAATCGTGATGACGTTTAGCGATGCGGCCGGCCGGGTGCTGCGCACTTTCACCAGCACCAACGACGACATCCGAAAGGCCGAGAGCGAGCTGCCCGAAGGCGCACCGAAGCCGCTGCATCTGACGTCAGCGGCGGGCTGGAACCGGTTCGTTTGGGACATGCGCTGCGAGGAGGCGGCACGCCTCGACGCGCATGACCCGTTTGGCGGGACCATGATGGGCCCGATCGTGCCCCCCGGCAAGTACGTCGTGACGCTTCAGGCTTTCGATCAAACCCTGTCTGCGGAGATTACGGTCGTCGCCGACCCGTACAGCGACACGCCGCAAGAGGACCTCGAAGAGCAGTACGCTATGCTGCTGCAAATTCGCGACAAACTCTCGAGCGCAAACCGCGGCATTAACCGCATGCGCAAGGTGCGCGGGCAGTTGGACGCGTGGTGCGAACGCCTCAGCGGCGCCGCGCAGACGGCTGAACTCGCCCAGAGCGCATCGCAGTTGAGCGACCGTGTACTCGCCGTCGAAAAGACGCTGCTGCAGCCCGGCCTCAAGAAGGGCTGGCCCGGCATGTTGAACTCCGGCCAACAGATCTCCCGCAAGCTGGCCGCGCTGCAATACGACGTGAACGCCGGCGACTATCGGCCGACCGACCAGGCGCATGAGGTTTACGCAGGTCTCGCCGAGCAGGTCGACGCCAAGCTGGCGGAGTTCGACAACCTGCTCGACGGAGATCTGGCCGAGTTCAACGCCATGCTCCAGCAGTACCAGATCAACCCGATCGGCTAGGGGCATGGTTCACACGCGTGATTTCTGGCGGCTGACCGCCGCCGATTTCATCGTGCGCACGGCGTACCAGATGGGCAAGACTCCGCTCTTGCCCATCTTTGCCGCCGCGTTGGGCGCGACCGATGCCCTGCTGGGGATCATCGTTTCGGTATCGACTGTCAGCGGGCTGGTGCTCAAACCGTTCATTGGCGTGCTCTCCGACCGCTGGGGCCGACGGCTCTGGCTCCTGATCGGAACTTTGTTCTTCGTGATCGTCCCGTTCTTTTACGGGCTGGTGCACACGCCCGAGCAGCTTTTTCTGATTCGTGTCATTCACGGCGTATCGACCGCCATCTACGGGCCGGTGACTTTCGCGTATATCGCCGAGCGGATGCCGAACACGGTCGCTCAAGGGTTAGGTTGGTTCGGACTAGCGCGCTCCGGCGGATACATTGTCGGGCCGGCGCTGGCGGGTTGGCTGCTGCTCTCGCTCGATCCAGTGACGATCTTCACGGCAATCGGCCTGATCAGCGCCGTCGCGCTTATCCCCGTGCTGCGCCTGCCGGAACCGACCGTCCGAACCCAACACGAGTTCCCGCCGATCCTCAGACAAATGCGCGCGTCGCTCGCCGCTGGAAGCCGGACTCCGGGAATTTGGCTATCGGGCGGGCTGGAAGCCGGCGTGTTTGTGGCTCTTTACACGATCAAGGCGTTCCTACCGGTGTACGGCTTGGCCGCCGGCATCAACGTCGCGCTGATCGGCGCGTTCTTTTCCATTCAGGAAGCTGTTCACATCGCCACCGGCCCCGGCGGTGGATGGTTCGGTCAACGCTTCGGCTACATCACGGCCATCCGGACCGGTATGGTCGCCCTTGCGGCGGGTGTGATGCTGGTGCCGGCGGCCGACAGCGCGGCCCTGCTACTCCCATCGGTACTGCTCGGTGTCGCGCAGGCGCTGATCTTCCCCTCCACCGCGGCGCTCGTCACGCAGCAAATCCCGAGGAAAAATCTCGGTGCCGGCATGGGACTGGTCGGCATGATGGAGAATCTTGGCAAGGTTGTGGGGCCGGTCGTCTGCGGCGCGATCATCGGCGTCGTCGGCTTCACGCCGGTGCTGTACGGGTTGGCTGTCGCGCTGGTCGTCGCGGCCGTCGTCCTCGGTTTACCCCTCGGCCGCAAACGACTTGCAGCGACCCCCTAGGTCTACTGATACGGCACTCGTTTCTCATCTCAATTCGTTACAATCTACGGGTTGGTTTCCAGTCCATTGTTTGACGTATGAGGCTGATGATTGGATATGAGCACGTCACGCAAGTTGATAGGCGTCGTCATGCTGGCCGCCCTGCTGGCGGTCGGTTACTCCGCCGCACAAGAGAACAAGGATGGGTTTCCGGAACCGCAGATGGTTGTCGTTCCCGGATCGTTTCAGGACGAAGCAGGCTGCCCGGGCGAGTGGCAGCCCGACTGCGCGGCCACTGCGCTGACACTCAACCCGGACACCGGACTGTGGGAAGGGACGTTCAGTATTCCCGCCGGCAGCTACGAGTACAAAGTCGCGCTTGATGGCGGTTGGGATCGCAATTACGGGGCGGGCGCCGCGGCCGGTGGCCCCAACATCCCGCTCGTGCTGGACGCCGATACGGACGTAACCTTCACGTACGATCACGCGACTGGCGTCGTAACCGACAGCGTCGGCGGGGGCGCGTCGGCCGCGCCAGCACCTGCGCCAGTCCAGCAGGAAGTGACGATACCGACCATGGTCAACATCCCCGGCACGATTCAGCCGGGACTGGGCTGCCCGGGCGAATGGGCACCGGACTGCCCGGCGACCGTACTGGACTACATCGAGGCCTACCAGATTTTCGAGCGCACGTTCGATATGACCGCTGGCACGTATGAGTACAAGGTCGCCATCGACGGCGGTTGGGGCGAGAACTACGGGGCCTTTGCCGATCCCGGTGGTCCGAACATCCCGCTCAACATCGCTGAAGACCGTGCGGTGACGTTCCTCTACGATCCGGCGAGCAAGTGGATCATGGACGACGTGCGCCATCTGATCGTCACCGCGCCGGGCAGCTTCCAGAGCGAGCTTGGCTGTGCCGAAGACTGGATGCCCGACTGCATGCTGTCGTGGCTCAAGGACGTCGACGGCGACGGGATCTACACGTTCTCGACCAGCGCCGTGCCCGCGGGAGACTACGAGGTGAAGGCGGCCGTCGGACGCACATGGGATGTCAACTACGGCGCCGGCGGTGAGCCCGGCGGCGGCAACATCACGTTCAACGTGCCGACCGACCGCGAAACGGTCAACTTCACGTTCGACTCGAGTCTCAACGTCATGGTCGTGACGGCAGGTGGCGGGTCGGTGACCGGCGCTAACCTGCGCGAACGCCGCGCGCATTGGGTCTCGGCCGACACGATCGCGTGGGACATTGAGCCCAGCGACAGCGAGGACTACCGCCTGCTATACAGTGCAGATGGCAGCATCGAGGTCTCCGTGTTCGGCATCAGCGGCGACTTCGTGAGCTACCCGGTATCGGCTAGCGACGCCGGCTTGTCCGAGGCGATTCAGGCCAAATTCCCACACCTCGCCGGTTATCAGGCCTTCACGCTGAGCGCCGAAGCGCTTGACGCCGCGCCCGACATCCTGCGGGGTCAGTTCGCCATCGCCGCGTATTCCGGCGATACGCTGGTCAACCTCGCCGGTCTGCAAATTCCCGGCGTGCTCGACGATCTGTACACCTATAATGGCGACCTCGGCGTGACGATTGTTGACGGCGTACCGACCCTTTCGGTGTGGGCGCCGACTGCCCAGAGCGTCGCGCTCAACCTGTATGCGGACGCCGGGACAGACACCGTGCCTACGGTCATCGACATGGCACGCGACGATGTGTCTGGCGTGTGGAGCGTCACCGGCGACGCAAGCTGGATGGGCCAGTTCTACACCTACGCGGTACGCGTGTTTGCCCCAACAGAATTAGCCATGGTCGATAACGAGGTCACCGATCCGTATTCGATCAACCTGTCGCAGAACAGCCGCCGCAGCCAAATCGTCGATCTGTCTGCACCCGAATTGATGCCCGAAGACTGGTTGACCTACGAGAAACCTGACTACGGCGATGCATTCGAAGACATCACGATCTACGAGCTGCACATCCGCGACTTCAGCATCTTTGACGAGACCGTGCCGGAAGACCTGCGCGGCACGTACCTCGCCTTCACGGTCGAGGACAGCGCCGGCATGCGGCATTTGAAGTCGCTCACGGAGGCCGGCCTGACGCATCTGCACCTGCTGCCGAGCTTCGATATCGCGACGATCAACGAGAACCGCGCCCGTCACTTCGAGCCGGACTACGCGCTGCTGGCGACGTATCCGCCCGACAGCCCCGAGCAGCAAGCCGCGTACGACCGCATTCGCGACCTCGACGGCTTCAACTGGGGCTACGATCCGTTCCACTTCATGGCGCAGGAAGGCAGCTACGCCACCGAGACGACCGGCACCGCCCGCATCATCGAGTATCGCGAGATGGTCAAGGCCATCAACGATGCCGGCTTGCGCGTGGTGCAGGACGTGGTCTTCAATCACACCAACGCCAGCGGGCAGGCCGCGCGCAGCGTGCTTGATCGCGTCGTGCCGGGCTACTACCATCGCCTTGACGCGGCGGGTCAGGTCACGCGCTCGACGTGCTGCGAGAACACTGCCACGGAGCACAACATGATGCGCCGCCTGATGGTCGACACCGTAGTGCTGAACGCCGTACAGTACAAGATCGACGGCTTCCGCTTCGACCTGATGGGCCATCATATGGTGGACGACATGCTCGCGGTTCGCGCGGCGCTCGACGCACTGACGATCGAGAACGATGGCGTCGATGGTGCGTCGATCTACATCTACGGCGAGGGCTGGAACTTCGGCGAAGTGCAGGACGGCGCGCGCGGCATGAACGCGACGCAGTTCAACCTTGCCGGTACCGGCATCGGCACGTTCAGCGACCGCCTGCGCGATGCCGTGCGCGGCGGCAGCCCGTTCGGCGGGCGCGACGAGCAGGGATTGGGCAACGGGATCTACACCGATTCGAACGGCCTCAATCCGGTCAACGAAGACCTCGACCGCACGCTGCGTCTTACCGACATTGTGCGCGCCGGGCTCGCCGGGAACCTGCGCGACTATCAGTTCGTCGGCGCATCGGGCGAGATGATCACCGGCTACGACACGGACTACAACGGGTCGCCGGGCGGCTATACGCTCGACCCGCAGGAGCACATCGTCTATGTGTCGAAGCACGATAACGAGACGCTGTTCGACAATATGCTGTTCCGACTGCCACCGGGCTCGACCGCCGATGACATCGTACGCATGCAAAACCTGAGCCTGAGCTACGTGCTGTATGCGCAGGGCGTGCCATTCCTGCACGCCGGCAGCGACTTGCTGCGAAGCAAATCGCTCGACCGCAACAGCTACAACAGCGGCGACTGGTTCAACCGCATCGACTGGACCGGCCAGACCAACAACTTTGGTGTCGGTTTGCCGCCCGCCGGCGACAATCAAGAAAGGTGGGAGACGATGGCGACGATCCTCACCAATGCGGACTACTACCCATCGCCCGAGCAGATCGCGCTTAACGCCGCGGTCGTCCGCGAGATGCTGCAAATCCGGTACAGCTCTCCGCTGTTCCGCTTGCAGACCGCTGACGCGATCCAGTCGCGCCTGACGTTCTTGAACACCGGGCCGGATCAGCAGCCCGGCGTCATCGTGATGTACCTGTCCGACCTGATCGGCGATGACATCGACCCGGCCTTCGAGCAGTTCGTGGTCGTGTTCAATGGCAGCGACGAGCCGGTCACCATAGGCGACGCGGGCTTCGCCGGCGAAACGTTTACGCTTCACCCGGTACAGCAATCCAGTGCCGACGCAGTCGCACAGACGGCGACGTTTGACAGCGCAGCGGGCACGTTCACCGTCCCGGCCCTGACGACATCGGTGTTCGTCGTCAACCAATAGACACGTGGTATGCAGGCGGGCGGCAGCCGCAGCCCGGTTGCCGCCTGCTTTCACGTGATCCGCCCAACACTTTCCGTACGAATGTTCTATAATGACGTATGGAGTCGGGCGCACGCCGCGTCTGGACTACGACTGCGTGACATCAATCGATTCTTCGCGTACCATGGCATCATGCATTTCACGTCGGACCTTATCTGAAAGTCAGACATGACGGAACACCCTGTTGTCGATCGCTTCAAACGCCCGCTGCGCGACCTGCGGATTTCGGTCACCGACCGCTGCAATTTCCGCTGCTCGTACTGCATGCCGGAGGAGATTTTCGGCGAACGCTACAAGTTCCTCGCGCGCGAAAAACTGCTCACGTTTGAGGAGATCGCACGTGTCGCTGCACTGATGGCCACGCAAGGTGTCACCAAGCTGCGGCTGACCGGCGGTGAGCCGCTGATGCGACATGACCTCGAGCTGTTGGTCGGGATGTTGGCGAACGTCGGCGGTATCGAAGACATCGCCATGACGACCAACGCCTACTTCCTGCCCAACAAGGCGAAGGCGCTGCGTGACGCTGGCTTGAAGCGCATCACCGTCAGCCTCGACAGCCTCGACAATGCGACCTTCCGTGCACTCAACGGCGACAAATCAGACGTGGACGCCGTGCTGCGCGGGATCGACGCGGCAGTCGACGCCGGCTTCGGCCCAATCAAGATCAACGCCGTGGTCAAGCGCGGCGTAAACGACCACACGATGGTCGACCTGGCGCGCTGGTGCAAGGACAACGGGCACATCCTGCGTTTCATCGAGTATATGGATGTCGGCACCCGCAACGGGTGGCGGATGGATCATGTCGTGCCGGCCGACGAGATCGTCGAACGGGTGGGCGCCGCCTTGCCGCTCGCGCCGCTCGACCGCAATTACGACAGCGAAACGGCGCTCCGGTTCGGATTCGCCGACGGTGCCGGCGAAATCGGCGTGATCGCCTCGGTCACGCGGCCGTTCTGCGGCGCGTGTTCGCGCCTGCGGCTATCGCCAGAAGGTCAGCTTTACACATGCCTGTTTGCGATCCACGGCACAGATCTGCGCGACCCGCTGCGCGCAGGCGCGTCTGACGCCGAGCTGACCGACCTCATCCAGTCGATGTGGCGCAAGCGCACCGACCGCTACTCGGAACTGCGCGGCCGTGTCGAAGACGGCGAGAAGATCGAGATGTACTACATCGGCGGCTAAACCGTTAACGTCTCGGCGTTTTCCCCCAAAAGTGTCCTATAATGGAGCTTACGCTCCGGCGCATGGTGCGCAACCTGTAGGACAGTCCATGACGTCATCCCCAACGCTGCATCCGCTGCGCATCACGACGTTTGGCGGATTCTCGGCCGAGGTCGGTGGTACACCCATCAAGCCGTTCATCTCTCGCAAGGTCGATGCCCTGCTGGTGTATCTCGCCTGCACGCGGCGTGAACACCCGCGCGAGGCCCTCGGCGCGATGTTGTGGGACGATTTGACACAAGAACGGACGATGGGCAATTTGCGCACGGCCCTGTCCGACCTGCAAAAGCAGCTTGGCCCGTATCTTGCGATCTCGCGTTACACGGTCGGCATCGATCCCGCCGCGCCGGTATGGGTCGACTATGGCAGCGTCGTGCAGGCGCTTAATCAAGCCGACCGCACGGTCGCCTTGCACGAGACGCTATCCGCCGTTTCTGCCGATCAGCTCAAAGATGCCTTGCTGCTGTATACCGGGGACTTCCTGCGCGGGTTTGCGATCAAATCTGCGCGCGGGTTCGAAGGCTGGTACCTGCTGGAAGCCGAACGCATTCGCGGGCACGTCATCGAGGCGTACGGCCGCCTGACAGACTACGCAATCGCGAAACGGTTGTACAAACAGGGCATCGAGTCTGCAATGCGTGCGCTGCAGATCGACCCGCTGTGGGAGCCAGCGCACCGCGCGCTCATCAAGCTGCTCGCGCTCACCGGCCAGCGCAGCCAAGCCCTTGCACAGTACGAAACGTGCGTGAAGCTGCTGGACGAGGAACTCGGCCTTGAGCCCGACGCACAGACCGAAGAGGTCATGGAGCAGATCGCCAGCGGCGAGTTGGCCCCGCAGGAAGAAGCGAGTTCGCTCGGCCCCATCGCACTCCCAGATCTGCCGTTTGTGGCGCGGCCGGCCCTGCAGCAGCGGCTCGATTCACTGCTCGCGCGCCCTGACGTGCGCGTCGTCTCGCTGGTCGGGCCGGGTGGAAGCGGCAAGACGAGACTAGCGCTGGACAGTGCCGCGCGGCTGTCCGATCAGTTTCCGGATGGAGCGGCGGTCGTGGCATTGGATCACGTGCAGGATGCCGGCGGGACAATCGCCGCAATTGTCGGAACGCTGCGTCTCAGCACGTCTGAACTCCCGCTTGAGCGGCGCTTGATCGAGCACTTGTATGGGCGCGAACTGCTCCTCATCTTCGATACGGCCGAGCAGGTCGTCGGCATCGCGGATCTCGTCGAACGGCTTGTGACTGCCGCACGATCGATCAAGGTGTTGGTCACGAGCCAGACACGGCTCAATATCAAAGCAGAGCACGTCATCGCCGTCGACGGCCTCGAAGCGCCGGACGAAGCGGCCGCGGCCGCGTCAGACTATCCGGCGGTACGCTTGTTCGCCTTGACTGTAGAGCGGTTGAGCGGGCACGTGGATCTGTCCGAGGAGCTTAACGATGTCATCGAACTGTGCCGCGTCGTCGAAGGCAATCCGCTAGCGATAGAGCTCGCGGCGGCATGGACGCGCCTGATGCCTACCGCGCAGATTCTCGACGAAATCCGGCGAAGCGGCGACTTCTTGACCTATACCGGTACCGATGTGCCCGAACGGCAGCGATCGATGCGCGCGGTGTTCGAGTGGACATGGCAGCACTTGGACGAGCGCGATCGGCGTGCCGCGACCAAACTGGCTGTGTTCAACGGCGACTTTTGGCTCGATACCGCGGTGGCCGTGACTGGCGAGCCGGCACTGGTGCTAACCTCGCTGGCAGACCGGTCATTGATGTCCGTACGCGGCGGGCGGTGCCATGTTCATCCCCTGCTGCGCGGCTTCTTGGCCGAAAAACTGGCCGCGGATCCAGAGATATATGAGCAAGCCGTCGAGGCGCTGTGCGACGAGATGGTGAACTGGTGCCATGAGATCGTCCCGCAGCTCGCCAACTATGCGGCCAACGACTCGTTGGCGGAGTTCGTTCAGGATATCGACAACCTCAACAGCGCATGGCAGCATGCCATTCAGCGCCGGCGAGCCGACTGGGTCGAACCGCTGACCGAAGGGTTCTTCTACTACTACAAGGCGCTCAACAACTACAGCGAAGGCGTGCGTCATCTCCAGCAGGCGCTCGACGTGTTCGACAGCGCCCGAGATCACCGGCTGTACGCACGGGTGAGCGCGTACTATCACATCCTGCTTACGGCGACTGGCGGCTATTCCGAAGTACGTGAGGCGCTTGCCGCAGCGATCGAACAACTCCCGCCGGACGACCTGCTGCTGCGCCGCCAATCGTACGCGGCCCTCGCTCACGCAGCTTACGGTCAGGGGGACTTCGAGGCCGCAAAGGTCGATTTCGAGAACGCCCTCGACTACGCGCAACAGATGGACGACTACCAGACGGCGGCGTTGATCCTGTTCCGCTTGGGCGATATCGCGGCCGTCTATGGAAGCTACGAGGAAGCGCGCAGCCTGTTGATGGAGGGGTTTGCGTTCAACGAGGACGCCGCAACATCCAACGACCGCGTTCGCTTCCTCAACCTGCTGGCGGATGTCGACTGCAAAGTGGGAGACTATGAGGCCGCGCTGCGCGACGCCGACTCGGCCCTGCGTGCCGGCACGATGATCGGAAGCCGGGTGCAGCGGGCGGTGGCCCTTGCAACGCTTGGCCGCGCATCGTACGGCCTAGGCGATTATGCGGCAGCGCGCGACTACCTCAAGCGCAGCGTGGCACAGGCCGAGGAAATCGAAAACCGATGGGGCAAGGCGTTCGCGCTGGCCCATCTCGTCCGCGTGAGTTGGCGGCTCAACGAGATGACCGCCGCGCGTTTCCACCTCGACAAAGCGTCCAGCATCGCATCCGAGCTGCAAAGCGCGTGGCTGACAGCGCTCGTTCAGCGCATGCGCGCACTGCCGGGCGTCGACCGGCGCGCCGAGCCGATACAGGCAGCGGCATTGGCCGCCCATCTCGCGGCGAGCATAGGCGCCGTTCCATTGCAGATGGGGGCGCTCAGCGCGCTAGCTCAGGCGCTGCTTCATTCGGGTCAGGTTGATGATGCTGTGGATCTCGCGCGTGTCGTGCTGGATGAACCGCGCAGCGAGGCCGATGCTCGCGAGGCCTGTCGCCTCGTTCTCGATACTGTACCGGGCACGGTGACCCGTCCACCCATAACCCGCCAAGCCGCCGGCGAGCTCGCCGTCCGCCTTGCCGTTACCTCCTTATCGTCATTACACGGCTAAAGGAGAGAACCGTGGAAGCCCTTAGCGAATACGAAAAGAACCTCGTTCGACACAGCTTCACGTACATTGCGCCCCAGAACGAAGATATCGCCGAGCTGTTCTATGCACGCTTGTTCGACCTCGATCCTGAAGTTGAACGGCTGTTTGTGAGCGACATGGATCTGCAGCGGGCCAAGTTGATGCAGATGTTGGCGAGCCTCGTGAACGCGCTCGACACCCCGGATACGCTGGGGCAAGCTACGCGTGAACTTGGCCAGCGGCATGCCGGCTACGGTGTTCACAATAGGCACTATGCAACCGTTGGCGAGGCACTCATCTGGGCGATGCGCGAGGTGTGCCCGACAATAATGACGACGCCGGTGACCAGAGCATGGCAGAAAACGTACGACATGCTGGCAGGGTTGGCTATCAGCGGAGCGCGCTGAGGGTATTTCGGCTTCTAGACGATTTCTGAACGATCGCGGATTACTGTTTGACCATCGCATAGAACAGTGATCACGGAGCCATTCAGATGTCCCTTTCTAATCGTCAAATTGAGATCATTCAAAGTGCAACACCCATCATTGCGGCGAATGCGGACGCGGTTGCCGAAACATTCTACGGCTTCCTCTTCGAGTTCGACCCCACCCTGCGTCCAATGTTCCGCGGTGACATGAAGGAGCAGGGCCGCAAGCTCATGCAGATGCTGAGCGTGGCATTGGTCAACGTCGGCAACCTGGACAGCCTCGATGGGCCGCTCAATGCGCTGGGTTCGCGGCACGTCGGCTACGGTGTCACCGCCGACCACTACAACACGGTCGGACAGGCGTTGATCACGACGCTGAGCACGATGCTGGGCGAGTCATTTACGGCGGAAGCGCAGGACGCATGGGTCACGCTGTACACGACTCTCGTCAACAAGGTGACGGCCGACCTGTACGAGCTGCAGCTCAACTAATTCCACCTCAGTCACACTTCGAGCGCCCGGTCGTTACAGGCCGGGCGTTCGATTCCACGGCGATTCACAAGATGGGTTCATGATCGGCCTCGAGGCAGCGCTGCGCAAAGCGCGCGAACGACCGCCACGCAACGGACCGAACTGCACTTCTTCAGGGCTGGTTCGTGACCTTCCGCACTACCGGCAGTGCTGTGGACCAGCCTATGCTCAGAGTGTTCGTTTCCACAGTTTGAGGGCAATCGAGTCATGACGCTGCCTCTGGCGATCTATGTACTGGCGGTACTGATCGCGGCACTGGCTGGTGCCGCTTCGGGAATGGGTCTCTTCTGGAAATCGCCGGGACAATCCTACGAGGTCGTAACACATCGCGGTGTAACCGCACAGATCTTCGGACGGGGGCTCTATCGCGACGACACGGTTCTGATCGGGGCGGGTTTCCGTGCGCAGGATTCAGTCACGTTGTTCTTGGGATGCCCGCTGCTGCTCGTCGCAATTCTACTTAGCGCCGGTGGTTCGATGGCAGGTCACCTGCTTCTCGTCGGGGTGCTGGGTTACTTTCTTTACGTGTACGCATCAATGGCGTTTGGCGCGTTTTACAACCGGCTTTTCCTGCTGTACGTAGCGTTGACATCCTTGAGCCTGTTTCTATTCGTCGCATCATTCGTGTCAGTCGATCGCGCCGCGTTGGGCGCCATCTTCAACAGCGGCGCACCGATCCAGCCATTAGCGGTTTTCCTAATTGCGAGCGGGCTTATCACGTTGATTGTGTGGGGCGCGCCATTGGTGGCGGCGCTGAGCAAGAACGCGCTGCCAGATCGGCTGGACACGTACACAACCCCGGTGACCTACGCGCTCGATCTGGCAGTAATCACACCATCCACCATTATCGCTGGGCTGTTACTCCTGCAAAGCGACCCGCTTGGCATCGTGATCGCCTTCCCGCTTCTTGTGCTCATCGTACTGCTCGTGCCACTTATCACGCTGGCAACGCTGTTTCAGCGCGCGGCAGGTGTGAAATTCACGACCGCTGAGATGATCGGGCCAGTCGCTGGGTTCGTTCTGCTTGGCGTGCTGGGAATTGTGTTCGTGGTCGCGCTGGTAAGTGCGCTTGCCTAGCACCCGGTTCAACACCTCAAGTGCGTACCCACGCTGACGCGCCCGCGGCCCACTGTGATAGCATTAAGCCATGACCGATGACGATGGGTGCGCAAGATCATCGTCGTCATCGAATAACCTCGGCAACAGCGGAGCAGCGGCGTGACCACGACCCTCGAACTTGAAATCCACGAACAACCTTCCAGCCTTGCGCGCCTGATCGAGTCGCAGCAGGCCGCGGTTACCGCGGCGGCAGAGGCGATCCGTGCCTTTGCGCCAGACTATGTCGTGATCGCCGCGCGCGGCACCTCCGACAATGCAGCGCGTTACGCGCAGTACGTGTGGGGCATCAAGTGCGGGCTATACGTCGGGCTGGCGACGCCATCGGTCAACTCACTATATCACGCATCCATCAACTTCCGGCGTGCGCTGGTCGTCGGTATCAGCCAAAGCGGAGCGTCGGTCGACATTCGAAGCGTGGTCGAACACGCCCGTTCGCAAGGCGCGCTGACCCTGAGCCTCACCAACGATGCATCATCGCCGCTTGCGCAGGTCTCCGATCATCACATCGACTTGAGCGCGGGCATCGAAAAGAGCGTCGCGGCGACCAAGACCTACACCGCCGAACTGACGGCGGTCGCCATGCTTGCGGCAGCATTCACCGGCGATGCAAACGACCATACCGCGATTGCACAGGTTCCGTCGTGGGCGGCGCAGACGTTGGGCCTTTCGGCGGGAATCGATGCCGCGCCGTTTACCTACATGCCGAATTTCGCCGTCATCGGCCGTGGCTACAACTACGCCACGGCGTTCGAGATTACGCTCAAGGTGCAGGAGCTGTGCTACGTCACTGGCAGCGGATACAGCGAAGCGGATTTCCGTCACGGCCCGATCGCCATTATCCAACCGGCATTTCCGGCAATTGCGGTCGCACCGAGCGGGGCGACTCTGCCCGCGATGCTCGATCTGCTTGACAAGCTGGGCGAACGACAGGCCCGCCGCCTTGTCATCTCCGATTCGGAGGACGCCTTGGCCAAGGCGGAAGTGCGCATGCCCATTCCTCAGCGCATTCCCGAGTGGCTGACACCGATCGTCAGCGTCATCCCCGGGCAGGTCTTCGCGCTGAGGTTGGCGCACGCAAAGGGCCACTCGGTCGATCAGCCCCGCGGCCTGACCAAAGTCACAGTCACCCGCTGACGGCGGAACGGATATGGACGTCAACAACCCAACTCCACTCACAATCATCACCGGCTTTCTGGGCGCCGGCAAGACCACCCTGCTCAATCGCATTTTGAGCGCAGACCACGGCTTGCGGATCGCCGTACTCGTCAACGACTTCGGCGCAGTCAACATCGACTCGCAGTTGGTGGTCAATGTAGAAGGCGAGACTTACAGCCTTTCGAACGGGTGCATCTGCTGCACCATCCGTGACGACCTTGTCAAAGCTGTACGCGACGCGCTCGGCCGTCCGGAATCGCCGGAGTACATCATCATCGAGACGTCCGGCGTTAGCGATCCGCTGGAAGTCGCGCTGACGCTGCGTGCCGTCAATGCCGTCACCATCGACAGCATCCTCACGGTGATCGACGCCGAGCAGATCGAGTCTCTCCAGCGCGAGAACGCCGTGCTGGCGATGAATCAGGTCGGCATGGCGGATATCGTCATCTTGAACAAGGCCGATCTGGCAGACGCGGACACGCTCCAACGCGCCCGGCAGTACATCAACCGGGTCATCCCCAACTCGCGCGTCATCGAGACGTCGCATTGCGACGTGCCGCTGCCCCTCATCCTCAACGTCGGCATGTTTGACGCAGCCCGGCTTGCGATGCGCGAGGCCAGCGAAATCCACGTACACGAGGCGGGGCACCAACCCGACCATCACCACACGGACCACACGACGGTGTTCAGCACATGGACATGGCAGGACGATCGGCCGGTTTCGCTCAAGGCGCTGCAGCGGGCGATCGAACAACTCCCCCCTGCGATCTACCGCGTGAAAGGCACGCTGTACCTCGCCGACAAGCCCGACGCACCAGCCATCCTGCAAGTCGTGGGGCGGCGTGTATCGCTGGGCGAGCGCGGCACTTGGGGCGGACTGCCGCCGCACAACGAGCTGGTGTTCATTGCGTCGGCGGGCAACCTCGACGCCGCGGCCCTGCAGTCGCGGCTAGAAGGCTGTCTCGCGGAGAACGCGCCGCGCAGTGAAATCGAACGGCTGACTAACGCTGCGCTGGAGTGGCTGCGCAAACTGCGTCCGAGCGACAAGCCGGCCTGAAGGCCGACACATTTACGGACTCATCGGGCAGGGTCGGGTATCATCGTAACGGTAATGTTATCTGGAAACTTGCGCGGGGTGTCGACCCGCACGTGCTGTGCCGGTTATCTCGATCGGCCCGAACGATGGTGAAAGGCTGTTGAATTCATGCCGCTTGACCTACTGTGCTTGGGGGAGGCGTACGTCGAGATCACGCGTACCGAGATCGATCGCCCGTTGAGCAAACCGGGCACGTTCAGCGGCCCGTATCCCAGCGGCGGCCCATGCATCACAGCCGTGCAAGCCGCGCGCCTGGGCGCTCGTGCCGGCATCATTGCAGCGATCGGCAGCGACCCGTTCGGTGACAGCATCCGTGACCAGCTTGAGTACGACGGCGTCGACACGCGCGGGCTGGTTGTCCTCGATGACTTCCCGACCGCGGTCGTCTTCAACACGTCCGACCCTGACCTCACCGAGACGGCGCCCTATGTTCGACAGTCTGCGGCGGGCCAACTACTGCCGGCACGCTTGAACCTCGACCTACTGGACGATCTCGGCTGCCTGCACATCTCTGCCAGTGCGCTCATGCTCAACAACAACGTCTTGGCGGCTGGCTACACCGCGTGGGAACACGCCGGATTTGCGGGCGCCCGCCGCAGCCTTGATCTCGTCGTCGGCGCCGGACCAGCCGCGGCTCACGCCTATCGCATGCTCACCCCGTTTGTCGAGACAGCCGACGTCATCCGTACAACCAGCACCGACTTCCGCCGGCTTACCGGGGCCGACAGCGCCAGCGATTGGCTGCTGGATTGGGCCGAACAGCGTCCCGGTCGTATCGGGTTGGTAACGCGCGCGCAGCGCGGCTCGTCGGTCATCACGGCCGACGGCCACGACGGCGTCCCCGGCTTCCGCGTCACCGAAACCGACGCAGCAGGGGCGGGTGACTGCTTCAGCGCGGGGTTCCTTGTCCGGTGGATGCGCGGTATGCCGCCAACTCAGGCCGCGCGCTTTGCAAACGCGTGCGGGGCGCTGGCAGTCACGCAGCAAGGCCCAATGACCGGTGCAATGCCGCTGGAGACTGTGCGCATCTTCATGGAGGGGCAGCGTGTCAATTGAACCGGCGTGGCTGCTGAACGATGCCGAACGGCAGGCGTATGCGTTGGATAACCGGCAGTTCATGGATGCGCGGCAAGCCACCTTGCCCAACGGCATGCGCGTTGTCGATGTCTACAACGGCAGCGGCCTGACCTACACGCTGCTGCCCGACCGCGGCTTGGATGTCTGGGCCGCGCACTTCAACGGAACACCCTTAACGTGGATCGCGCCCGGTTCTCCGCATCCACCGGACTGGGGCGCGGATTGGCTGCGACAGTTCAACGGCGGCCTGCTGACCACCTGTGGATTGACCCACGCCGGCCCACCCGAGGTCGACACACACACTGGCGAACAGCGCGGGTTGCACGGCAGCTACACGCGCCTGTCCGCGCAGGACGTCCGCGTTGAACGGGATGGCCGCATCGTGGTCAGCGCGACGGTCTACGAATCGCGGCTGTTTCAGTATCACCTCCGCGTCAACCGCCGCGTGACATCCGCCGCGGGCTATCCGGAAATCCACGTGGCTGACGAGATCACCAACATCGGCGACCTCCCGGCCCCGCTGATGGTGCTCTACCACATCAACGTCGGCTTTCCGCTGATACGTCCGGGAACCCGATGGGCGTCGGCAAGCCTTGTCCATCCACGTGATGCCGATGCCCGTGCCGGAGCGACCGCGTGGGATACCTACGACGCGCCATCACACGGCTATCGCGAGCAGGTGTTCTTTCACGCAGTACGCTCCGACGACAAGTTGCGAATCGCCAACGTCGTCGTCCACAATCGTGACTTCGGGCTGCATGTGCGCTATCGACACGACGCGCTGCCCTATCTGACGCAGTGGAAGAACACGGGTTACGGGCAGTACGTGTGTGGGATCGAACCCGGCAATTGTATTCCCGAAGGCCAAAATGCGGCACGAGATGCGGGCCGCTTGCAGACGATCGCGCCGGGCGAGGCGCGCGAGGTCAGCGTGAGCTTGCGCGTGCTGCCCGACGAACGCGCCGTCGGCATTGCGCTCGCGGCAGTGGAAAAAGACCGCGCGAACGGCTCGCCAACCCCATCGTGCTATCTCGGCGACTATCCACCTGTGGAGACTGCATAAGCAATGACGATTGCCCCGCGTTTCAACCGCTTGTTCGCCGCGGACGGCAAGTGCTTCGACGTCGCTGTCGATCACGGCTTCTTCGGTGAACGCGGCTTCCTGAACGACATCGAGGACATGGATCGGGTCGTGCGCGTTCTTGTCGACGCAATGCCCGATGCGATCCAGCTCACGGTGGGTCAAGCAACCAAGCTGCAGCACATCCCCGGCCCTCGCAAACCGGCACTTGTGCTGCGCACCGATGTCGCTAACGTGTACGGCAAGTCGCTTCCGCGCACGTTGTTCAGTCGCATGATCTCCGCGCCGGTTGAGCAGGCGCTCAGGCTTGATGCCGCCTGCGTGGTGGTCAACCTGTTCAACCTGCCCGATCAACCGGAAGTTATGGAGGCGTGCATCGCCAACATCTGCACGCTGAAGCCGGAGTGCGAGCGTTACGGCATGCCGCTGATGGTCGAGCCGTTGGTGATGAAGGACAACGCCAGCGCTGGCGGATACATGGTCGATGGCGAAATCGACAAGATCCTGCCGCTGGTGCGTCAAGCGGTAGAACTGGGCGCGGATATCATCAAAGCCGATCCGTGCGACGATGTAAGCGAGTATCATCGCGTTGTCGAAATCGCCGGAGGGCGGCCCATGCTCGTCCGCGGTGGAGGACGCGTCAGCGATACGGAAATCCTCGCCCGCACGTATCAGCTCATGCAGCAAGGCGCTGCAGGTATCGTGTACGGCCGCAACGTGATTCAGCACCATAGACCCGCCGCGATGACGCGTGCCCTCATGGCGGTCGTCCACGACGGCGCGACGCCCGAGCAGGCCGCCGTGCATCTCTCGGAGTAAACCGCCATGGCCCGCCAGCAAATCCGGTTCGGAATCATCGGCCTTGGCCTGATGGGCCGCGAGTTCGGGAGCGCCGCCGCGCGGTGGTGCCACCTGCTCGACCTCGATTTCGAGCCGGTCGTGACCGGCATTTGCGACACCAATCCAGCGCTGTTCGGCTGGTTCGAGCAAAACTTCCCCGGCATTCGAGTCAAGTCTACCGACTACACCGATCTGCTTGACAGCAGCGAGATCGACGCGATCTACTGCGCCGTGCCGCACAACTTGCACGGGCAGGTCTACATCGACATCCTGAAGGCCGGAAAGCACTTGCTGGGCGAGAAGCCATTCGGCGTCGACCTCGCCGCTAATGCTGCGATCTCCGCCGAGGCTGCGGCACACCCTGACCTGACCGTCGCCTGCTCGTCAGAGTTCCCGTTCTTCCCCGCCGCACAGCGTATCATGCGCTTCATCCGCGAGGAACGATTCGGCACCATCATCGAGGCAAGCTGCGGGCTGCTGCATAGCAGCGACCTCGATCCGCACAAGAAAATCAACTGGAAGCGGATGGTCGCGTTCAACGGCGAATACGGGTGCATGGGCGATCTCGGCATGCACGCGCTGCACGTGCCGCTGCGGGCAGGTTGGCACCCGTCACGGGTGTATGCGTCGCTCCAGAACATCGTCACCGAGCGCCCCGACTCCACTGGCGAGCTTGTCCCGTGCGAAACGTGGGATAACGCAACGCTGACCTGTGCCGTAGACGCGGGCGGTCAGCGCTTCCCATTGACGCTGCAGACTTATCGCATCGCTCCGGGCGAGACGAATACATGGTACCTGCGCGTGATCGGCACCCGGTTCAGCGCAGAGTTCTCGACCAAGTACCCCAAAACACTCCGCACGCTGTCGTACACGCCCGGCAGCGAGCAGGCGTGGTCGAGCATCGACCTCGGGTATGACTCCGCCTATACGACGATCACCGGCGGTATCTTCGAGTTCGGCTTCAGCGACGCGCTGCTGCAGATGTGGGCCGCGTTCTGCGACGAGGTCGTTCACGGGCGCGATGACATGCGCCAGCCCACGTATTGTGCAACACCGGCAGAAGCGCATCAGCATCACCGCGTATTGACCGCCGCGCTGGAGAGCGGCAGGCGCGGTAACGCCGTCGAGATTTCGTGACTATTGAGGAGAACTGAGAAATGGCAGTCAGCCGTGAAGAACATGCACGCTATCAGGCATTGGCGAAGTCGTACCTCGACCGTGCCGGCATAGTGCTAACCCCTACAGAAGCCGCCAACATCGAGATCGCCGACCTTGGCCTCGGTGAGTGGGAAACCACCGGCCTCGCGCTCGTCACGTACATCAACACCGAACGATGCTGTGCCAAAGAACTGGTTCTACTGCCCGGCCAAACCTGCCCAGAGCACTTCCATCCGCCAGTGAACGGCCAGCCCGGCAAAGAAGAAACCTTCCGCTGCCGCTGGGGTACGGTGTATCTGTATGTCTCGGGCAAGCCGACGCCCAATCCGGTTGCCAAGCCGCCCGCGCATCGCGCCGACACGTACACAGTGTGGCACGAAGTCATCCTCAACCCGGGCGAACAGTACACGATTTACCCCGAGACTTGGCACTGGTTCCAGGGTGGGCCGGAGGGCGCGGTCGTGTCTGAGTTCAGCACGCGCAGTACCGACGAAAACGATCTGTTCACCGACAAGAGCATCGTCCGCGCGCCGCAGGTCATCGACTAGCGACATCATGGTCGACGTCATCGTCTCCGGACACCTATGCCTCGATTTGCTGCCGGACATGCGGCGCGCCTCGCCGAGCGACTTGGCCGTGCCGGGACGCATGGTGGATGTCGGTCCGATGCAGGTTGCGACGGGCGGCGCGGTCAGCAACACCGGCATCGCGCTGCATCGGCTTGGCGTCGATGTCGGACTTCACGCGACCGTAGGCGATGATCTGATCGGCCATCTCATCCTCGACCATGTCCGCAGTCAGGTCGGCGAACGCGCAGACATGATCGTCGTGAGGCCCGGACTTGCGAGCTCGTACACAATCGTTCTCGCACCGGGCACGTCAGATCGGTTGTTCCTGCACTGTACAGGCAACAATGCCGCGTTCACTGCCTCGGATGTCACCGTGTCGTCACTGCGCGGTGCCAAAATCTTCCACCTCGGCTATCCGCCACTGCTCCCGAAGCTGATCGAAAACGACGGTAGGGGACTGGCTCAAGTCTTTCAGACGGCACGCAAGGCCGGCGCGATCACGTCGCTCGACACGACGTTCCCTGACCTCACCACCGAGGCGGGCACGGCCGACTGGCCGCGAATCCTGCGCGGCGCGCTCAAGCACGTCGACATCTTCGTGCCGAGCTTGGAAGAATCATTGTATATGCTGCGCGGCGCGGACTTTGCGCGCTGGAGTGGCCACCCGTCGCACTCCGTGACGTACGCATACCTCGACGCGTTCGCCGACGAACTACTCGCCATGGGTCCGGCGGTCGTCGGGTTCAAGCTGGGCGAACTCGGCGTGTTTCTCAAGACCGCGCCCGACGATCGATTCGACCGGATGCGACCGGGTGGGCTGCGCTTTGAAAACTGGCAAGATAAGTGCGTCTACCAGCCGGCCTACCAGGTCAGTGTCGCGGGCACGACCGGCGCAGGAGACGCGGCTTATGCCGCGCTGCTCGCGGCGGCCTTGCGCGGATTGTCGATCGATGAGGCGGCACGTTGGTCCTGTGCGGTCGGGGCGTGCTGCTGCGAAGCGCTTGATGCAGTCAGCGGTGTGCGCAGTTGGACCGATACAGCGGCCCGGATTTCGGCCGGGTGGCCACACCGACCGGAGCGCCTAGCTGGCACTCCCGACTAAGGTAGTCTGCGACCCGCGGCCGAAATGGTTATTTGACAACCTCAAATGGGGTGTTAGAGTCTGAGGAATATGGGAGCGCTCCCACACGTAGTGAATCGTTTCTGTTTTTTGGGAATCCTTTTTGTATGTCCGATAAACCCTTGTACGACAAACGTGCACTCAACCTCGAGGATATCGGGGCGCGTGCCGGCGTTTCACGGTCCACCGTCAGCCGCGTCGTCAACAACGATCCGAACGTCAGCGATGCGACACGTGCCAAGGTACTACGCGTCATCGAAGAGATCGGCTATACGCCAAACGCTGCCGCGCGTGCGCTAGTGACAAAGCGCACTCAGGTGATTGGCGTGCTCATCCCCCAACGGCTGAGCACGATCTTCAACGAGCCGTACTACTTTCCTGCGCTGCTGCACGGCATCGCATCCGTGATCAACGCACGCGACTATTCGATGATGCTCTGGGTCGAGGAAGATCAGGGCGATCCGCGGCGATTCTACGAACGAATCATCATGAACCGTCTAATCGACGGTCTGGTGATCGTTTCGCTCAGTCACAAGAGCGCCATCATCGGCCAACTGTCGCGCGTCGAGCTCCCGATTGTGTTCACCGAGCGCCCGCCAAACGGGCTGGAGCACCACGCTTACGTCACGATCGACAATATCGCCGCGTTTCAGCAGATCGTACAGCACTTGATTCAGTTGGGACGCCAACGGATTGGCACGGTCAGCGGCGATTTGACTAACCCAGACGCGGTTGAGCGACTCATCGGCTACCGCAATGCGTTGAACGACGCCGGAATTCCCTACGACTCCAGCATCGTTGCCGACGGCAATTTCTCGCGGCAATCGGGGTACCTCGCCGCGCGAACGTTGGTCACGCGGGGTGCGGATGCCATCGTCGCTGCCAACGATCAGGCAGCGCTGGGCGTGCTCGACGCGCTGAGCGAGCTGCGGCGGCACGTCCCGGAACAGATTGCTGTGACGGGTTTTGACGACCTGCCAGCGGCCGCGCACAGTTCGCCACCACTCACGACGGTCCGTCAACCTGTACAAGAACGTGGAGCACGCGCCGCTCAACTTCTGCTCGACCTCATTGAGGGGGTCGAGCACGAAACACCACACGTTCTGCTGCCTACCGAACTTGTCGTTCGGACGAGCTGTGGGGCACATCTCCATTCCGGCACGACGCGATCATTCGAGGAGTATGCGAGCTTCATTGACGAGTAGGCGTCAGCCGACATGCTGGAGATCCCAGCGGCATCGATCACGTTGTACGCAATCCCGCCGGGCGGATAACGCCGCCTGACGCGCGCCGCTGGCGAGCAAGATGCGCGCAGACAGCACTCCACAGGTGAAGCAGCGGTATCACCCGTGAATTCGCGATGTTTGCGCAATGGCAAGCAGGTTCTGCGTTATTGCACCCATCCTCAGGGGGTTGATATGAGTTTGCCGCAAGACTTTGTATGGGGCGCTGCGACGTCGAGCTACCAGATCGAAGGCTCGGTGGGCGGTGGCCGTGGCGAATGCATTTGGCATCGGTTCTCGCATACGCCGGGTAAGGTGGTCAACGATGACAATGGCGACCGCGCCTGCGACCACGTGCACTTGTTCCGTGACGATGTCGCGCTCATGAAAGAACTCGGTCTGCACGCCTATCGATTCTCGACTGCTTGGGCGCGGATGCTGCCCAACGGCACTGGCGCGGTCAACGCCGAAGGGTTGGATTTCTACGACGCACTTGTCGACAGTCTGTTGGCCGCGAAAATCACACCGTATCTCACCCTCTATCACTGGGATCTGCCGCAGGCGCTGCAAGACCGCGGCGGGTGGGAGAATCCCGACAGTGTCAAGTGGTTCGTGGAATACGCGGAGGTCGCTGCCCGAAGGCTCGGTGATCGTGTCAAAGACTGGATCACGCACAACGAGCCGTGGTGTACGGCCTTCTTGGGCAACTTGATCGGCGCGCACGCGCCGGGCAAGCACGATCCCAAGGCCGCCTTCCGCGTCGCGCATCACGTGATGATCTCGCATGGCGCGGCGGTGAAGGCGATTCGCGCCGCCGTTCCGGACGCGCGTGTCGGCATCGCCATCAACATGAACGGCATCACCCCGGCCAGCGACCGCGAGGAGGACCTGCGCGCAGCGCAGATACAAGACGCGTTTGCCAATCGCTGGTTCCTCGACCCGGCCTTCCGCGGCACGTATCCCGCGGACCTCATTCCGCTGCTTGGCGACGCGCTGGACGGGCTTGACCTCGCCGCCATCTCCGAAGCCGCCCAGCCAATCGACTTCATGGGTCTCAATTACTACCAGCGGAATGTGTTCGCCTACGACGCGGATGCGCCGCTGGGCATCAAGGAAATCCGCACACCGGATGTCCACCGCACGGTGATGGGCTGGGAAGTGCATCCGCAGTCGCTGACCGACATCTTGGTTAGGCTTAGAGACGACTACGCACCGGCGGCCATCTATATCACCGAAAACGGCGCGGCCTACGATGACCCCGCGCCGGTGAACGGCGTCGTTGACGATGCGGATCGGGTCGCTTACTTGCACGGTCATTTCGAGGCGACCAAGACCGCAGTCGACTTGGGCGTGCCGGTCAAGGGCTTCTTCGTGTGGAGCCTGCTCGACAACTTCGAGTGGGCCGAAGGCTACAGTAAACGGTTTGGGATCGTGCACGTCGATTTCGAGACACTCAAGCGCACACCGAAGGCCAGTGCGCGCTTCTTGCAGAGCGTTATCGCCCATCAGCCCGTCTAGTCGTCACTAGACCGTCAAACAACAAAACAGGGGCCGCGCGGCCCCTGTTTTATTCTCCAGTCCTTAGCCCTACAGCGTATCGCGCCGTCGCGGCCATAGCACTACCCCAGCCACACCGCCAAGAACGAGCACGAGCGGAAGCGAACTGCTGCCGTTGCCCGGAGCCGGATCTACAGGTCGCGGCGGGATGCCACCGCCCATGAACGGTATCGGCGTTTCGGTGTCCGTCGGCGTAAACGTGATCGATGGCGTGAAGGTGCGCGTGAGCGTCGCGGTGAACGTGTTCGACGGCGTAAACGTGTCGGACGGCGTGAACGTAATCGACGGCGTGAGCGTCTCGGTCGGTGTCTCTGTGAGCGTCTCCGTCGGCGTAAACGTCAGGGTATTGGTCGGCGTGAACGTCGGCGTGTTGGTCGGCGTGTCGGACGGCGTGACACCCGGCGGCAGCGTACTGGTCTCGGTCGGGGTGCGCGTCGCCGTGGGCGTGAACGACGGCGTATTCGTGATCGTC
The DNA here is from genome assembly GCA_016716525.1 of Candidatus Flexicrinis affinis. NCBI lineage: Bacteria > Bacillati > Chloroflexota > Anaerolineae > Aggregatilineales > Candidatus Flexifilaceae > Candidatus Flexicrinis > Candidatus Flexicrinis affinis. The sequence continues at coordinate 424,115 of JADJWE010000001.1, read as the reverse complement.
GGCGAGATCGACGGATCGAGCGTGAAGCTCGCGGTAAATGTCGGCGTGTTGGTCGGCGTATTGGACGGCGTGAACGTCGACGTGTTCGTCGGGGTATTGGTCGGCGTGTCGGTCGCGGTGTTGGTCACCGTAAACGTCGGCGTGAACGTCGGCGTTTCCGTAAAGGTCGGTGTCAACGTGAACGTCGGCGTGTCTGTCGGCGTTTCCGTAGCCGTTCCCGTCACAGTCGACGTCGCGGTATTGGTCGCGGTCGGCGTATCGGTCGCCGTCGGCGTGTTGGTCGCGGTCGGTGTGAACGTCAACGTGAACGTCGATGTCGGCTGTGTCGGAGTCGATGTCGGCGTATCCGTCGCGGTCGGCGTAAACGTCCGCGTGAAGGTCGGCGTGTCGCTCGGCGTACTGGTTGCCGTCGGGGTGTCGGTCGGCGTAAACGTGAACGTTGGTTGCACGGTCTGGCACAGTGCGGGATTGCCACCCCCACCCGGGGTACACGTCGGCAGCGGCGTATTCGTGAACTCCAACGTGAAGGTCGGCGTAAACGTCGGAGTGTCCGTCGCGGTTGGCGTAAACGTGCGCGTGAACGTCGGGGTGTTCGACGGCGTATCCGTCGCCGTTGGCGTGTTCGTCGGTGTCAGCGTGTTAGTCGGCGTATTCGACGGAGTCAGCGAGAATGCCGGATCGACGGTGTTGGTCGCTGACGGCGTCAAGGTATTCGTGGCTGTCGACGTCGGTGTAGCTGTCGGCGTGTTCGTCGCAGTTGGCGTTACCGTGCCGGTTGACGTGTTTGTCGGTGTCGGCGTGAACGTCCGCGTGAACGTCCCCGTCAGCGTGTTGGTGGGCGTGCGGGTGAACGTCGGGGTATTCGACGGGGTGAACGTGAACGTCGACGTAAACGTGTTCGAGGGCGTGAACGTATTCGACGGCGTAAACGTGTTGGACGGCGTGAAGGTCGGCGTCGGTGACAAGGTGCGCGTGAATGTCGGCGTGAACGACGGCGTGAACGTATTGGTGTTCGGTTCTGCCGTATTGGTGAACGTGTTGGTCGGCGTGAAGGTACGCGTGAACGTCGGGGTAAACGTGTTCGACTGCGTCGGAGAGACCGTAAGCGTGTCGGTAGGTGTATTGGACGGCGTGGGCGACAACGTGTTAGTTGGCGTGTTTGTAAGCGACGGAGTCGTGGTCAGCGTCGGTGAAGCCGTGTTCGTGCGCGTATTCGTAAACGTCGCGGTAGTCGCCGGCGTGCGCGTCGAAGTCGGTGGAATGATCGGCGTGCGGGTCGGCGTTTGGGTCGGTGTGCGAGTCTGCGTGGCTGTCGACGTGCGCACCGACGTTGCTGTGGGCGAACGTGAGGGCGTCGGCGTAAACGTGATCGTCACGGCCGTGCCGCTGACGGTGATCTCGATACCCGCCACAATCGCCGGGGTATCGGTCGGCACGATCGTGCCCTCAGGACACCCTTCGTTGTTCGGATCGCCGGCCTCGAACGGGCATGCATCGTCCACGTCGTTGACCCCATCACCGTCGATATCGGGGACCGGCGTGAAGGTCGCCAGCGGGCAACCTTGATTCTCCGGCGGCCCTGCTTCTTCGGGGCATAGATCGTCGATGCTGGCAACCAGATCGGCGTCTGGATCGGGGCACCCGAACGTTTCAACCGGGCCGGGCTCGGTTTCGCACCGGTCGACTGGATACGGCACCGTATCGCCGTCGAGGTCCAGTGCGTCGCCCAAGCACGAAATCAGTTCGTCGTTGCCGGTAAGCAGGACGACCGAGTCGTAATATAGCTTCACTTCTTCGTAAACGGTCGGCCCGCGCGAGATTACCGTCTCATCGACCAGATCGAGCAGCACACGCTCGCCAGGATTCATCTCCTGCGGTTCCTGGTCAGGCAGCAGGAACGTACAGTCGCCGCGCTGACCGGTGAAACACGTCAGCGCAAGCTTGTCGTTGTCGCCCGGGATTTCAAGGTCGCCGGGGATTTGCTTGGCGGCCAAACACTCGGTCTTGGCGTCGAATGCGATGTCCTCAGACTGCTGGAACTGCATCGCGATTCCGCCGTTCTGGAACGTGCCGGCGTTGATGTAGACATCGCCTTCCGGATACAGCTCGAAGTCGAGCCGTTCCTCCCCCTCGATGCTGGTGTTGGCACCGAACAGCTCGAGGAGGGTATCGGGTTGAAGAAACACATTGGCGGGGACCAGTCCGGGCGGCACCGGATCGAGCCCGTCCAGAATCATGAAGTTCAGTTCGGGCGAGAAGACCAGTCTTCCCGTGATGACCGGAACTTGGGTTCCGCTCAGGAATCGCTGGATGCCGGCCTCGTTCTGTGAGACACGCGTCGGCCGGGCGGTGGCGGTGAACGTCGCCGTCGCCGTCGGCGATGGACTGGCGGTCGGTGACGGTGTTGCCGTCCAGCTCAACCGCACGACTGCGTCCTGGATCGCCGTCTGCGTGTTCTCAATCGTCACCCGCCGCGACTCGGCAGCGAGGAACTGCGTGAACAGGAAGATGATGACCAGCGAAACGATCGCCGCGGTCACGCCGAAGCCGATCCGCTGTGCACGGGTTAATCCCGCGCCAAAGCGGACGGGGCGGCGGCGCGGTGAGTCGACGAACAACAGCGATATGGCGATGTTGTCGCCCGGCGAGCGGCCCGTCGCGTAGCGCATGAGCGACTGCCCGGCACGCTCGACGTTGTCGTCGAGCCCATGGCGCACGATTTCGTCTTCGCGCAGGAATGGTTTGTTGTCGGCCTTGGAGGCCTCGAACAGGCCATCTGACGCGGCGAGCAGCGTGTCGCCCTCGCGCAGCGGAACGCCCGCCTGCCCGATCCGGAATGCACGCCGCGACGTCACGAAAGGGCGCCCGCGCTCCGCGTAGATTCCGATGTCGACATGGACATCGTTGCTCACGCCGATCGAGCGCGTCACGTATTCTGCGTTTTCCAGCAGACGCGCTTCTTCCTCGCTCATCTGCCCGGCGTAGATATACTCGTTCGCCAGCGTATGGTCGATGTTGAGGCGCGCCAGCTTGCCGTCTCGAACCATAAGCAGGCGCGTATCGCCGACGCTTGCGACGTACAACCGGCCGTATGGGTCTGTGTCGTTGACATGAACTGCCAACACACCGACCGTGGAAGTCCCTGCCCCGCGCAGTTCGCTGTACACGACTGCGTTGGCGCGTTCGACCGATCGCACCAACATACGCGGCACGTGGGTTTCGGTCGAAATCTGAATCGCTTCGAGAATTGTCTTGGTGGTCAGGCGTGCGGCCAATTCACCGGCTTCGCCACCGCCCGCGCCGTCCGCCACGATGGCGACATGCAGCGTCAAGCCGCCTGCCGTCGTGACGACGGCATCAGCAGAGTAGTCCTCGAGACGATCGCGTGAGGCGATGTCTCGGGTGCTGAAGGCGGTGAATTTCTCGGCCATGGTTCATCAGCCCGGCGTCAAACCGGGCTGTAATCCTCTCCAATTTCCGCGTCGTCATCGGCCGCGGCGCGAATGCCCAGCGCGGACGGATAACTCACGGTATCCACCGTCGTCGTGATCCGGGTGCTCATCCGCTCGGTCGCCACGTCGTCCATCTGATAATCGACGTTAACGACTGTATCCGGATCCCACAGCTCAAAGACGACGTTGCGCGTGATCTCTACCTCGGACCCGTTGGGCACGACGACATCGCGTTCAGGCGCCAGCCGCTCGCCGTTGACGAAGGTGCCGTTCTTGCTCCCTAGATCGCGCAGCAGGAAGCGCCCTCCTCGATACTGTAACACACAATGCCTCGGGCTGATAAACGGGGCCTCAATGGAATAGTCGATTCCATCAGCCAACTTGCGTCCGATGGTGAACTCGGACTTGTCAATCTTGACTTCCTGCGGCGGCAGCCCTCGCTTGACGATCAGCCGCCCAACGACGACGCCGGGCTTTACCTCCCCGTTGTCGCCACTATCCGCGGCGACCATCTTCGGCGACGACCCGTCCTCTGGCAGCGGCGTCGGCATGTCGAGCAGCGACTCGATTCGGGCCTGATCGTAGGCGAGCTGCCGGCGCACCCTGCGCAGCCTAAGCAGCAGCGCGGCAGTGATGCCGGACAGCGCCACAGCGAGGATGGCGAACGCCCGTACGAGGTCGTTCGAGCTTTGGCCCAGCACTGTGTTGGCCGACCTGACGGAGACGATAGGTACGGCAGTCGGCACAGCGGTCGGCACGAGCGTCGCGGTGGGCGGAACCGGTGTGAAGGTCGCGGTAGGAGGCAGCGGCGTAGCGGTCGGCAAGGGTGGCAAGGCCGCAACGGCAACCGTCGCCAACTGATCGGCGCTTCCGGTCAAGCCGAGTTCGTCGGTCACCGTAACGGTTACGCGTACCGAACTGCTGGTCCCCGGTGCGTCGTAGTCGGCAAGTTCCCACGGAATCACATAACTTCCATCGCTTGCTGGCTGCGGGTCGACTTCCAAGCGTGACTGCAACACCACGCCGCGCGCGGCGTCGGTCACCTCGAGCTGCAGCGCAGAGAGTTCGCGTGGGACCGCGTCGGGGAAGCGCACATAGACTGCAACGTCGGCTGAATTGACGTCGTAACTGACCGAACCGTCGTCGGCACGGCGCGGCCGGCGCGCCGCCGAAATTGACGGATTGGCGAACTCGACGACCGGCGCTTCAAACTGCCGTTCGTAGCTGAACGGCACGCTGACGACTTCGTTGAAGCCGACCTGCGCGCTCAATGTCAGCTGCGGTTCGGGCGTGAGGTCTAGCGCGGTCGATCGATAAGTAATATCGAAAACAGTACGGCTGGCGTCCAACGCGTCGTACAGCACTTTCAGCGCGCCGATGGCTTGCGGCGTATCGTCGGTCACCAGCGATCCCGTCAGGTTGTTGACGAAGATGCCATTGGCCGCGGACGCCATGCGTCTCAAGAATTCGGTAAACGGCTCGCGGAAGGAATGGACCTGCACAATGTTGAGAGGCACACCGGCAGACCGGAACGCATCTGCCGCCCGGGTCTCGTCTTCGTCGTTGATGAACGACGTCACGAACAACGCCTGCGTCACCCGCGTCGGATCGGCGGCCGATTCGGCGAGCGCGCCTGCGGCGGCGACAAGCGGATCCTCAACGAGGAAGTAGCCGCGCGCGACCGTCAACCCGTCGATCAGTGCGTCGATCTCGGCTGCGGTGGTCGCCGTCGAATTCTGGGGCGCCACACCCGTGAGTACCGTAAACTGCACGTCGTCGCCGTCGCGGAAGTACGAGTCGAAGTAGGCGCGCAGCGTGCGCTGAATCAGCCCGACCTCGCTGTTCACGCTCAAGTTGATGATGACGCCCAACGTCATCGGCAAGCGCGGATCGGCCGTAACGGACAAGTCGGTAAACGGTTCGTCGATGCTGAAGTTGAGCGGGCTCAACGCCCCCAACTGGCGCGGGTCGATGCCCTCGAGTCGAACCGACAGCGAGATGACATCGTCCTCGGCGGTGGCAGGAGTCAGGACAGTGATACGCGGGTCGAACTGCGCCTGCGCTGCCGAGAACGCGACGAGCAGCAGCACGAATAGCATCAGGCGCTTCATGGCGTGCCTCCGCCGGTGCGCCGTTCGACCAACGCACGATAGACCGGGCGCTCGACCACGGTCGTCTCGGAGGGTGTATAGAGCAGGCTGTAGCCCGCGTACTCGTTGGCCGACTGCACCGCCGACTCGTTGGCGAAGTTCAAATTCCACAGGAACATCGGCCCCATGAAGTTCAGCCCCTGCGCGATGCGAAAGGCATCGAGAATGTAGTCGGCATGGTCATCTGCGCTCAGGCGGACCATCCACGGTTCCGGCGCGGTGCCGGGCAGATCCTCCCACGTCGTCCAGCCGAATTCGGTCGCCCACAGGAGCAGGTCGCCATGGCCGTTGCGCCGCATCAGGGACCGGTACGCCGAGAGCGTGTCAAGCATGAAGAACTGCGCGCGGTCGTCCCATCCCGAGCCGTCGGGCGCGCAGCAGCGCTCGCCGGGCGCATTGCTCCAACTGTACGGGTGCACGCCAATGGCAATGTCGTCGTAGTCGCCTAGGCCAGCCTCGTACATCTCGCGCAAAAACCGCCGGTCGTTGATCGACCCTTCGGTCGTCGACGTCGGAGATAGGCCCGCGGTGATGATCGAAGTGCGGCTCGAATGGGAGCGGATAGCCCGATACGCCGCGTCGAAGAGTTCCATGTATCCCGCGCCGCTAAATTCTAATGCGCGCGTATCCCATTCGCGGCGGATGTTCGGCTCGTTCCACACCTCGATGGCGTCGACCTCGGTGCCGATCTGCTCCAACATCAACGTGATGAACCGGCCGAGGTCGCGCGGATCGTCAGGCGGACCGGCTTGGCCGGTGCTGGACGACCGGGTCCACGACGGCGCCTTCGCAATGCTGACGAGCACGCGATAGCCACGCGTGCGGGCATCACGCACCGCTGCCGCAAACGACTGGAATCCTTCGCTCAACCGCCCCGGCTCGGACTGAAGCAGGCCCCAATCGGCCTGCATCTTGATCCAACCCACGCCCACGGGACCGGCAAAGTCAAGCACCTGCCGCCACTGGTCGGACGGCACGTACCAGTTCACCTGCACACCCATCAAGCGCGAGTTCAGGTTCGCCACCCGCACCGGGCTGGCGAGCGCGGCTTCTTCGTCGGCGGCTTGTTCTTCGTCCTCGCCATCGCCTTCCAAGCCCGGCGGAGCGATATAGTACTCTTCCCCTTCGCCTTCGGCCGTCCACCCGTTGAGGTCGCCGAACTGCACCTGCCACCAGCGCAGCTGCGCTACGTCGTCGCACTCCGGACCGCCGTTGATGATGAACACCGACCCGGGCGGCATGAATCCTACGATCTCCGCCTCCGGATTCGGCTCGGCACGCAGCCGATTGGCGACTCCGCCGGGTTCGACGATGGCTTGCATCCCGATCGCCACCCGTGACGGCACCGGCGAACCCGGACATACGTCCCCGACCGTGCCGGGGATCGTCGGGAATGGCGTGATGGTCGGCGTCGCCCGCATCATCGGGAAGGGGTCTTCGGCGTCAGGAATCTCGTCGCCATCGCTGTCGACGTTGAGCGGGTTTGTCCCGTTGGCGATCTCGGTGCCATCGGGAATTCCGTCCTCGTCGGTATCCTGCTTGAGCGGGTTCGTCCCGTAAACCAGCACTTCCTGACCGTCGGTCAGGCCGTCTCCGTCGGTATCCGGGTTGTCTGGCAGCGTACCCAGCTCGCCTTCGCGGATGTTCGAAAGCTGATCGCCGTCCGAATCTGCGAGGGCCAGTGCCGTGGGAGTCTCGGCCACGAAGGTCGCTACGGCATTCGCGGTGATCGTCGCTTGGCTGTCACGATACGCGATGATCTGCGTCGCGGCGAACGCGCCGATAACGCCGCATAGAATCAGCAGCAGCAGCGCCGCGCCGATAATCCACGTCGGCAAGCGCGATGGTACGACCAGCTCGCCGGTTAGCACGCGCGGCCCGCCGCTTTGTTCGGTCGGCGTCGGGATCACCTGAACTTCAAACGGGAGAATCTTGGTCTGTCCGAACCAGTGACGCCGGCTCGGCCACACCCGAATCGGGATGTATTCGGTCTGCCCCGGCGCGAGCGTATACTGCTTGCCGGCCGCGTCGAAGCGCACCATCTGCTCGCGGTCGCGGGTCTGCAGGCTGTACTTGGCAACCGTGTTGCCAGTGTTCTTGATGACCAATTCGCACCGACCGCGCCGGTTGAGGCGCTGCGGGTCGAGGTCGGTGGTGAACGTGTAGTACGGCGTGACCTCAAGCGCGACTTGCTGTGCCGACGACGAAATACCCTGCGCGCGCGCCGACACGCGAATTTCGACCGCATGACCGCCGGCAGCACTGGCCGACGACATGGGCGGATGAAACGTGATCGAGGTCGAATCGCGGGTATTGGGCAGCAGGTACAGCGACTGCGTCGGCTGAGTCACCCACCCGGCCGGCAAACCGAGGGCTTCAACCCGAAAGTGGTCGACCACGTCCGACCGGTTGATGACCTCGATCGGCAGGCTGATCGTACTTCCCGGAGTCACCTTGAGGCTGGCCGAACCGACCACGACGCCGATCTTCTCCGGTTCAAGCGGCTTGACGATCACTTGAATCGGCGCAGGTTCTTCCTCGACATTGGTGCGCGTGTCGTACGGACCCGGCCCGCGACCGTTGGACTCCTCGGGCTTCAACGGCGATTCGACGCGCACCCAGAAGTTCCCGATCCGCAGCGACTCGGCGCGATCCCACGTCTCGGCCACGCCTCGGACGAGCTTGTAGTCGCCCAGAAACGTCCCGTTCTTGCTGCCGAGGTCGATTACCCGGTAGACGTCGCCAAGTCCGCGCTCGATGCGCACATGCCTGCGGCTGACCTTGTCGCCGTTCAGCACGATATCCTGATCGCTGCCGCGACCGACCGTCAGCACCGGCTTGTCGAATGGTACGACACGCGTCGGCGACTCCTCGCTGTAGAACACGAGCTGATCGACGCGAGCGCCGCCAAAACTCGGGACGCGCGTCGGCCGCGGCATCGAGTCGGGGATCGGCTTCGGCATCAACGCCGTCATCAAGTCGTCTACCACCACGCTCGGGTCGGCGGCGCTGGCCGCGCCGTCGTCGACTGCCACCGTCGACGTGCGCTGCAAGGCGCGTGCCACGTCGATCGCGGTCTGATAGCGATTGTTGGGGTTCTTGTCCAACATCCGCAGCAGGACTTTTTCGAGGTCGTCATGTACGTCTGCGCGCGTGTCGCTCGGCATGCGAATGCGCTCATGCGTGTGCATGCGGATCGCTTCGGCGATCGAACGGGGCTGGAACGGCGGCTGACCGACCAGCAGTTCGTACAGGATCACGCCCAACTCGTAGATGTTGGTGCGGATGTCGACGCGCTCGCCGAGGCACACCTCCGGCGACAGATAGGCGTACTCCATTTCCGGCTTATCGGTGATGAAGATATCGCCGCTGTCGCTGTACTGCGCCACGCTGAAGTCGGTCATGACCGGCGTGTAGTTGACGATCGGGCCGATCACCGCCGATTGGCGCAGCACGAGGTTTTCGGGCTTCATCGAACGATGAATCATGCCCTGCTGATGCGCATAATGCAGCCCATCGGCAATCTGCATCACCATCTGCACGGCATCGCGCACGGCGATCTGCTTGTTGGACTGGCGCGTCTCGCCGATGTATCGCCGCATGCTGTTGCCTGCGACGAACTCCTGCACCATGAACAGCTCGTTGTCGACGTTGTCATACGACAGCACGCGCACGATGTTCGGATGGTCGAGGCGGCTGAGCATGCGGGCTTCTTGCAGGAAGCGCTGCTTGCGGGCATCATCGGCCGCGAGGTTCGGGTGCATGATCTTGAGCGCGACGACGCGGTCCAGCGGGAGCTCGGTGGCTTTGTACACTGCCGCGAGGTTGTTCTGACCGACGAATCGGTCAATGCGGTAATTCTTGATTCGCGTGCCGACAAGCCGCCGCTGATCGCGCTCGCTGCCGATACTCAGCGGGTCGAAGATGCGATTGCCTTGCTCGAACTTGACCCAGTAATTGCCAATCCGCAGCAGTTCGGTCTTTTCCCACAGCACCTGCGTATTGGGCACCAGCAGCGTGTCGCCGACCCACGTCCCGTTGGTCGAGTCTTTGTCGGTGACGTACAGGTTGCCGTCCGGCTTGAGCTCGAGCAAGAGGTGCTCGCGGCTCACGCGCTTGCCGTCGAGCTGCACAGATTGTGTTTCGCCACGGCCAATGGTGAAGATTTCCTCGTCCAGCTTGATGATCTGAATCGGGTGATCTTCGCTGAAAAACACGAGCCGGTCGGACGCCTGCATGTCAACCGACAGCGGCGGCGGCGAATAGTGTGGCAGTTCCTCGTCCAGCGGCTTGACCATCTGGACAGTGCGATCGGGGTCTTCGGCCTCGGCCGCGCCAACGGTCGGCACGCCGGTCAGCAGGTTGATGGGGATACGCCGGCGCGCCTCGAACATCAACCAGTAGGTGCCGATGCGCAGCGGTTTCTCCGCTTCAAGGCGAAGCGGCTCATCGACCGGGATACGCACACCGCCATCCAACACGCCGTTGCGGGACTTGGTGTCGATGACCACGACGCGACCGTCACCCAACCGCTCTACCCGCGCGTGGCGGCGCGAGATCGCCGGGTCGTCCAGCACGATGTCGGCAGCGCTGCCACGCCCGATGACCATGCGGTCCTTCTTGAGCGACGCGGTCACCGTCGGTCGGCTTTCGCTGAAGAAGATCAGGCGGTCGAAGCCGACCTGATCCGGCGCGGCCTGCGGCGGCGTAAAGTGCGGCGGCTCGAGCGCCAGCGTGGCTGGCGGAAGGTCGGTCGGAATCGAATCGGCGGCGCTGGCCTTGGGCGCCGCAGGCGCCTGCGGCACGGCCGCAGCGGGTTCCGGCTTAGCAGGTGCCGGTGGCGCTGGTGTCGCAGGTGGCGCCACCGCCGCTGCTGGCGGTTCGGGCGGCATCTGCACCTTAAGCGTCGTTCCCCCGCCGGGTTCAATTGGCGCGGGCGGCGGCGTAACCTGCTCGTCCGGCGGCGGGGTCGGCGCGTCCTCGCCAATCGGCATCGGGACAGCCAGCGTTCGGTCGCCCATCATCGGCGCTGCTGGGGCCGGCGGCGCAGGCGCAGGATCAGGCGCCGGAAGCGGGGTGGCCTCCTCGACCGGCGGGGCCGGCGGCGGGGTCGGCTCGTGCTCGTCGATGCCTTCGATATATTTCAGCGCCGTCAAATCACGCGGGACCGGCGGCTCGTCGTCGGCGGCTTCGATCACCGATCGCAGTTCAAGCTGCATCCAGTAATCGCCAATGCGCACGATGTCGCCCGGCTTGAGCAGTACCGGAATCTCCGGTTCGAGCTTATTCGACCCGAAATAGGTGCCGTTGGTGGTGTGCATGGCGGTGAGCGTGTAGCGGCCGTTGGGCTTGCGCTCAACGGTGACATGCTCGCGCGAGACCTTTTCGCCCAACAGTACAATGTCCTGATCGCTGCCCCGGCCGATGCGCACGAAATCACGATCGGTGAAAGCCACGATTCGGCTGGGCTGGGCTGGGCTGAAGAACACCAGCCGATCCATCATGCGCACATCGGCGTCGGTACTTGGCACTGGCAAGTCCGGCGGAATGCGCTCAGGCAGGGGCCGTGCCATCGTGGCCGTCGTCAGGTCGGTGATGATGACGCCGTCGGTCGGGTCGGGTTCGGGCGCCGCGAGTACGGCAACCGGCGCCGGAGTCTGAACGATCGGGCGCAGCATGGACTGCAAATCCGCCGCGAACTCGGCGGCGGTCTGGTAACGCTTGTTAGGCTCTTTTTGCAGCGCCTTGACGATCACCGCCTCGAGATCGGACGGAAACCCGGCGCGCAGCGCGCTTGGCAGCGGCAGTGGTTCGCGCGTGTGGTAGCGCACCGCCTCGGCAATAGACTTCGGGTTGTACGGCAGCCGTCCGACGGTAAGCTCATACAGCACGATGCCGATGGAGTAGATGTCGCTGCGCTGATCGACCTCCTCGGCCAAGCACTGCTCAGGCGACATGTAGGGGTAGGTGCCGATCGGCTGCTGCTCGGTAACCGCCGACTCGGTGCTGGCCGTCAGCTTGGCGAGGCCGAAGTCGGTCAGGATTGGACGGTAGTTCAGTCGCGCACCGGCCGCATCGGGCTTGAGCAGCACGTTGTCGGGCTTGATGTCGCGGTGGATCATGCCCTGCGTGTGCGCGTAGGCAAGGCCGTCTGTGACCTGATAAACGAGTTCGATGGCTTCCGGGTATTCGAGCGTCCGGCCGTCTTCGTACAGGCGTTTGATGTAGTGGCGCAGATTGCCGCCGGTGATCAGTTCCATGACAAGGAACAGATCGTTATTCAGGTTGTTGAACGACAACACCCGAATGATGTTGGGATGATCGAGCTTGGCCGCCGCGCGCGCTTCCTGTAGAAAGCGGCGCTGAAAACTCTGCTGCACCGCCAAATGGGGGTGCATGAGTTTGATCGCAACTTGCCGCTGCAGGCGCAGGTCGGTCGCGCGATACACCGCCGCCATCCCGCCCTGACCTAGCATGAAGTCGATGCGGTAATGCTCGATGGTCTTACCGATCATCCCGTCAGGCATTGCCGCCCATTTCTATCGTTCGTCGCTAATCGCGCTTCTCCTCGCGCTTGGTACGCACGGCGCCCTGATGGACGGTGTGTGTAAGCTCATGCGCAAGGAGGCGCTGCCCGTCGCTGGAACCGGGGTTGTATTCCCCGGACTTGAAGAAAATATCGCTGCCTGTCGTGAAGGCGCGCGCCCCGATCGAACGGTTCAGCGCGTCCGACTGCGAGCCGGTATGCACACGCACCCCACTGAAGTCGGCGCCAAACGCCCCCTCCATCTTGCCCCGCGTCGAATCATCGATGCTGGAACCGCCGCTGCGCGCGCTGTTCAACTGCGACTCGAACTCGTCGCCGACCGAGAACGCCCCCGCCATATCGACTTCGCTGCGCTGGGCGCGCTTGGCCTGAAGTTCCTCTTCGTCGCCTTCACGTTGGATGCGCTTGGCCTGAAGTTCTTCTTCTTCGCCTTCACGCTGGATGCGCTTCATCTGCAATTCTTCGTCTTCGGGGCCTTGGCGCTGGATACGCTTGGCCATCATCTCGTCTTCTTCGCCCTCGCGCTGGATACGCTTGGCCATCATCTCGTCTTCTTCGCCTTCACGCTGGACGCTCGCAGGCTGGGCAGACGCATCGTTGATCGAGCGCATCGCCTGATCGGCCATCGCGTCGGCCTCTTGCTCCTGTGCGTCATCGGCCGCCGTGACGTTCATCTTGGCTTGGACCGTACCGCCACCGGGAAGCATCATGCGGGCAACCGCACGGTTGCCAATCATGCGCTGCAAGCGGGCAACCGGGTTGGTATCCGCCTGCGGGGTGTTTTCCGGTTCGGCCTTCTGTGCGTGATGCCGCTTTCGGATCAGCTCGCTGTCGTGGTTGAGGTCAGACATAACGTGATCTCCCTACTCTACTTCCAGACGATACGACGCGAACGCAGGGCGCTGCGCGTCGATAAGCCGGTCTGCCAGGTCGGCGCCGAGAGCCGGCGATCCGTTCTGCGGCAGCGGCAGCCGAACGATGAAATGGCACGGGGCATCTTCGATGATTTCCGGTGTTACGCCGAAGTATAACTCAAGAAGCCGTTCCAGCCCTGCTTTTGTGCCACGGCGCAGGAACAGCCAGCCAATCTGCCGCACAATTTCGCGCTGCCGTTCAAGCGGCAGCTCCGGCACGATCAACAGATCGAACCAGCTCCCGATCCACTGCAGCCACTCCGCCGGCGCAGTCTCCGGCGTCCAATACAGGTCCATCGCGTCGATCGTCCACGTGATGGGCGCCATAATCGACTCGAAGATCAACAAGAATCGGCCGAGAAACTCGTCGTCGCTGTAGATCGCAGGAAGGTACTTGAGCCAAGTCGACTTGTCACGCGGGACGCCCATCGGGTGCCCTACCACGAAATCCAACGCTCCGATAGGCGGCAATGGCCCGGAAGGCTCGCTGGCGCGCGGAACGGGCGCACGCTGTGTCAGGATGAGCCGCTCGAGTTTGAGCACGAACGGCCCCGCACGAATCGAGTCGCCGACCGAGATTTCCTGCGCGACACGAGCAGGAATGCGCGTCTCGTTGAAGAACACGCCATTACTGCTGTTCAAGTCCTCGACCAGATACGTATCGTCCTCACGCCACACAATGCGCATGTGCTGGCGACTGATCTCACGATGGTTGAGCACGAGGTTATTGTCGGAGCCGCGGCCGACACGCAGGCCCTGCCGGCCGACGACGATTTCGTCAGTGTCGACTTCGGGGCCGGTCAGGCTAAAGAGTGCGCGGATCTCGTCTGCCATGCGGATTACTCGTTGATGATTAGGTGCTGATAGCTGGCAACGACACCCTGCGGCGGGAGCCGGATTTCGGTGGCCTCGGTCGCCAACGTGAACTGACGGCGATCGTCATAGGTGACCGGGAACAACCGCACCGACCGCACGAAGCTCACGCCGGGCACCGTCAGGACAACCGCCATGACATCGGCAGGGAACATATCGCGCCCGAACGGCCAGCCCTTGCCATCCGGCCCACCGATCAGCGGATTGACGAATTCGAACAGCTTGGCCTCGACCGCCAACCGCACGCGCTCGACATTCTCGCCCGGTGTCACGCGGATGCGGATTTCGGTTTGCACCCATTGGTAGTAGGGCTGCTGAACATCCAGCACCGTCGAAATCAAACGGCGATCATCGAGATAGCTGATGATCTGTTCGCGCAGGTCGTCTTGCAGTTCGAGGCTTTCCGGCACGAGGAACCCGCCGAGCCGCGGCACGCTGGGAATCACCAGCAGCTTGACCTCGCCGGGCGCGGTCAGCGGCGGCCGGAGCGCATACACGCGCCCGATCTGGCCGGGGGCAGCTTGTACGGACAGATACTCGAAGTCGGCTGCGGTCACGGCACGGCCAAGCGAGCGCAAGAAGTGCGGCACCCGCAGCTTGGCGGTCTCGAGGTTTTCCGCGTCCAGCCCCCCGACGCGCCGATGCGGTTCGTCACCCGGCTGATGTACGGGATGCTGGTACGGAGCTGCACGAGCGTGTTGGCGCCGACGTTGCCGACCAATCCGCCACCATGACGGTAACCGGTCATGATCAACATCGCGCCTTTTGCCGGCAGGGCGCCGAAGCGCTGCACGGTGCCGTCACGCAGCGGCAGTGCAGGCCCGAGCCGCACCTCCCCGGTATCGCTGTCGATGGCGTAATGCCGATCGTTCGGCTGCGAGTTTGAAAAGTCCGCGACTTCCTGCCAGCGTTCTTCGAGACCATCCTCGCGGCGCACGAGCAGGTGCTCCGACGACGAACGGGCGAGCACTGGCTTATTGACGAGGAAGAATGTCTGCCCCGGCGAGCCGTCCGAACGCCCGATCACTTCATTTTTCACGATCGTAACGTTGGTCGCGCTGACCGAGCCTCCCCAACTTTGCACGGTGAGCTGGTTGATGCGCGGGCTGACGTTGTAACGGCTGTCGGTGTCGGTCATGTCGAGGCGGCAGCGCAGCCAATATGCGGTCTGCTCGTTGCGCGCCGAACGCACCATCTCCGGCAGGTAGATGCGCACCTGCCCGCTGACATTGAGGCCCATGGTGCGGTCGAACTCGACTTCGACCGGCTCCCACCGTTGTTCGATGCCCGTGCTAAGGACTTCCCAAACATACGGCGGACGGTTCGGGTCGATGCCGGCGCCTTCCGCCGTGTCGACCTCGATGTTCACGCCGATGATGTGGTGGTTAAGCGGGTTGGTGAAGCCGATGTAGAACGCATCATTCTGCGAAGGTGGTTCGGATGCGAAGGCCGGGAACGGCTCGCTGCCTGTTGTCACACTGCGCGCACCGTACATCTGGAAGGCGCGCCGCTCGTCGCCACCGGCGCTGGTCATGATGAACCCGACTTGCGGTACGTCGATCGCCAGCGCGGCGTCGGTCGCAAACACGATCGCGCGGTCAACCTCGGTGCGAATAGTCGACACCTCGGTATTCACCGGCACGGTCATCGTAGTAGCCTGTGGTGCAGACAGCCAAAACGTGACCATCGTGCGCGCGGGTTCGGCCTGCTCAAGGCGCATGCCGAGCAGTTCCATGAACTTGACGTAATGCCGGTCCGGCACGCGGTTGAGCCGGTACAGCACGACATCAGTCATCCATGCGAACAACTCGATCAGCGTAATGCCCGGATCGCTCAGGTTGTGGTCGGTCCACTCCGGCGTATACAGCGGGATACGCGCGCGGGCTTCGTTGACAATGTCGTCAAACGCGCGGTCGTCAAGGCGAGGTGTGGTGAAACCCATAGGTGCGTACCCTCTATTGTGGGATCAGGTAATAAGGGAAAACGAGGCTGCGCGGGTCGTTCGCCCCCTTTATAACATACGAGACTTCCACGAGCAGTTCGCCGTAGTCGTAGTTCCCCGGCGTCACGTCGACGGCTTTGAGCTCGATGCGCGGTTCCCAACGGGTGAGCGCCTCGCGCACGTAGCGCTGCGCAATGGACGCCGTCTCGTTGTTGGCAGGGCTGAAGATGCAGCGGTGGATCTGGCAGCCGAATTCTGGGCGCATGACACGCTCGCCGGGCACGGTGTTCACGATGACGTAGATCGCCTGCCGGATTGCCGTATCGTCCGTAACCGTCGCAAGCTGATTGCGGTCGCCCAAATGGATCGGGAACCCGATGCGACGTCCGACATAGCTGTTTGCCATCGTTCCTCCCCTGTCAGTTGATCTTGACTGAGCCGCCGGAAATCGTCACGCTACCGCTGCCGCTGATCTCGATGTTCGCCGCGCTCAATGAAATCTTGTTGCCGTTTCCGTCCATCGTTACCGTCGCTGAGGACGCCGTCAGCGTGACCTTCTTAGCGTTGTCCTCCATCTTGACGGACAGTCCGCCAGCGGTTTTCAACTCCGCTATCTTGTTCTGGTCGTCCAACTTCAGGAAAAAGCCGGCGACCGTCTTGATCTCCATGAATTTGTCGGTCGCATTGACGTTGATATTATTGCCCGCCGCGTCGGTGAGGTAATAGCCCTTCTTTGTACTCGCTTTGTCAGCCGAAACAAACTCAATCTTCGCGCCGTCGGGCATATACAGACCGCGAAGGCGCGTCTTGCCATCCGCAACGAGATCCGCCACAGCAGCGACCGGCGGGGTGTTGGTCGTGTTCCACAATCCGCCGATGACGAACGGCCGGTCGAACTGCCCGTCTTCAAACGCAACGAGGACCTCATCGTTCACCTGGGGGTTGAACATCAGCCCCCCGGCGGTCGTGGCACCGGCCATCGCAATTCGGGCCCAGTCGGTCTCGATTGATTCACTGAACCACGGAAGCTTGACCTTGACACGTCCGAGGTTGGTTTCACTGTCGTTGATGTTGGTCACCACGGCAGGATAGACGCCGTACCATAACCTGTCGGAGTGCGTGTTGGCCTGCATCAGGCGTGTGATGGCGTTTGGCGTACGCCCTTCGATGTAGAACCGGGTATCGTAGATTCCTTCGTAGAATACGTGCCGAACGACGGTCGGGTAATAGTCGCCGTTGTATTCCTTGAGTTCGGATAACGTCAACTTCTTGCCGGGCAGGATCGCCGGGTTGCCGCGACACAACCCTTCGGCTTCAAAGGCCTGTCGCCGCAAGTCGTCAAAGCGCGCTTCGGCCGCTTTGTTGACGACCGCAAGCGCAGGTGCGCCCAGAACTGTCACCTGTTCGATCGTTGTTCCGAACTGGCCGATCGCCGTGTTGATTTTTCCCATAACCGCTGCGGTCGGCAGATCGCCGGCGGTCTTGGCCGTCTTTTGTGTTCCAGCGAACACCGCTTTTGCTTTAGGATCCCAGCCAAACGCCTTTACCGTACCCACACCGCGCGCAGCGGTGAATCGCGGCCGAAACTCCTCGAGCGTCGACCCATACGCGAGCGATACCGCCGCTTGGCCCGGTATCTCAATTTTCAGTTGGTCGGCTGTCACGTCCCAGCGCACGGTATACCCGTTGCGCGCCGCGAGAAACTGGATGAACTCCAGGGGGGTGACGTTGTTGGCGACGATTGATGGGTGAACCGTGCTGGTTGCGGTGACGTTAACCGCTAATCCCGCCGTCTGGACGATCTGCGTAATGACATCCGAGTCGGTCACGTTGAGAAACGACTGCTGGATTCGGCCGCGATTGAGCCGGTGCAGTTTGTCGTGCGCAATCATGACAATATCGATCGTCATGTCCGGGTTAAACACGTGCTCGTAGCCGACGATTTCGCCTTTGAAGACATCCGTAAGCTGGCCATCCCGCGGCCCCATCTGGACCGTCAGAGCATCGCCGAGCGCATAGGGGACGAACGTCGTATCTTCTTTCCCCGCATACATCGTGATCGTACAGGCGGCCGGCATGTCCGTCGTCAATTCGACCTCGACTCGACGGACGAAGTCCATTTTGGCCTCGGGCATGGCGGTGCCGCCGATGAGGATGTTGAAGCTGTCAATCAAGACCATAGGGCTATACCCGCAGGGTGGTGCCTGCCGGCACGTTGTTGGGGTCGTCGATGTTGTTGTTCTCGGCAACGGTCCGGTAGTCTGACGAGGAACCGCCATTCTGCGCAGCGACGTTGTCGAGCCGTTCGCCCTCGGTGAACTGGGTCGTCTGGCTCTGTTCGGCCGCCATCGCCGCAGCCACCTGTGGCGGAACGTCAGTCTCGTCGATGTACTGCTGTAGGCTGATGGTCACCAAGCTGCGAATCGGGATGCCCTCAGGGCTGAACAACTGAAACTTCTCGGTGATCTGTGTGATGATCGCCTTGAAATACAGATCGCCCCATTCGAACGCTACCGGCGGCGGCGATCCCTTTCCGGCCGAGTCGACGTTGGTCGTGTCAATGAGCGCCATCGTCCACAGCGGTTGGGTGAAACTGCGCACGTCGACGATCTCGGTCGGAGCCGGGTCGACAGAGCCGGTCGGCGGCAGCCGCCACCCCATCGCGTTGTCGAACTGAAGGTTCAACGAAATCGTCTGCGGGCCGCCCTGACTGAAGGAGACCAACGGGAGGTTCAGACCGGCCACGACGCGCGGTGTCCACGTGTTCGACTTGCTGATTGTGAAGTCGGTCGGGTTGAACTGGAAGTAGACAACCTCCTCGGTAATGAGGTTTGTGATCTTGGCCGCTTCAACGTTGCCGCGTGTCGTAGGCATCTCGTCTTTCTCTCCTACCTGCTCGAACCGGTCAGCCGGTCGAATTCGTTCCTGAGCCGCCTGCGGAGGACATACATCACGTCCTCGGCAAGCTGGTCGACATCGAGGTCGATGTCGTTTGTGGTGTCGTCAGTGCCGGCCCCGATGTTTCCGTCGGGCTGTTCAGGTGCCTCTGCCACCGAACGCTGGATACTCGCACCTTGCGCCGGTGGCTGGTCCGCGGACACCTGCGGTGAAGGCGCAATCATACCGGCCGCGATCATCGCCTGTCGCAAGTCCATTCCGGCATACGGATTCGCCGGTGAAGGCACGTCCGGCATGCGCTGCACGTGAGGCTCGGGCGGACGTGGACGCTCGATCGGGTCGAACGGCAACGACTCCGGCGATACCGGCTCGGAAGGTTCAACACTGGGCTGAACGCGCCGCGCCCCATCCGTCGTTGAGCGGGCGATACGTCTGGGCCGGCCGATCGGATGCGCATCGGGCCGGTCAATCGCCGGGCGCGGGCTGGACACCGCGAACACCTGTCCGTCGACCGAGTCCTTTCGGCGCTGTACCGTTCCGGCTGCGCCTTGTGATGTGGGTGGCTCGGCCGGGGTGGGCAGATCGTCAAACGGCAGCACACTCGCCGTGTCCGGCGTGCGCTCTACCGCCACGGGTGGCGTCTCCGCGGCCGATGCGACCGGTGCGGGCCTCGATGTCTCGTGCACGTCAGTCACGCGCTGAACCGGTGGCGCCGACGCCGATTGCGTCGGTGCGCTGGACGGCGTGCGTGACGCCAAAGGTTCGTCAAACGGAAGCGGCGCTGAAACATCCGGTTCGCGCTGCACGGCCGACCGTGGCTGCTCAGGCGCGCTCGCCGCGGCAGTAAGACCGTCGGCCGGCGCCTCGGACACACCGTCGTCGTCCATGTCACGCTGAACCGGTACAGGCGCTGGGCTTTCGGGCGTAGTGACCGGGGCCTCAAACGGCAGAACCGCCGGCGTGTCTACAGCACGCTGCACGACCGCGTGGGGAGTCTCCGCCACTGATGCAGCCTGTTCGGGCTTCGATGTCTCGTGCGCGTCGGGCAGGCGCTGAACCGTTGACACTGACGCAATTGGATCTGGTGTGCCTGATGGCGCAGCGGATGTCATAGGTTCGTCGAACGGAAGCGGCGACTGTGTTACGTCAGGCGCGGCCGGTGCGGTCGCTTCAGCCGAGACCGACTCGGTCGCCGCATCTGCTAGCGTCCCATCGCCGGGCTGGCTGTCGGCGGTGTCGCGCTGCACCAGTGGTGAATCGGGCGCAGATGCTGTCGATTGATCCGATCCCCGCGGCGCGTCGAACGGCAGCGCTTGAGCAGGCTCCGGCGTCCGTTGAAGGACGGTGTCGGGCGCTGTGCTTGGGCTGGCGGGGACCGCCGGCGTGTCACTCTGCGCTGCTGGCGATGAACGGTCGTCAGCCACGCGCTGCACAGCGGCGGGAGCTTCCGCGTTGGACGAAATGTCAGGCTTGTCGAACGGCAGCGACGGCGCCGTATCGGGCTCGGTTGCGCTGCTGTCCTCGACGGCATGCTGTATCGGCTCTGGTTCTGAAGGGGCCTCCGGGCCGGACGAAGGCGCAGGCGTATCGAATGGCAGCGACGGCGCCGTATCAGGCGCGCGCCGCGCGTCAGGCACCGACTGCTGTTCAGCTGGGCGGGCTTGCGAAACGGCCGGAGAAATGTCAGGCGTCAGCACATGCGACGAGTCGGGGGTGCGCTGCACAGTCGCTTCCGCGCCGGCGTCCACTGGAGCATCAGCGTCGGATACACGCTGGATCGCTGGCGGTGCGCCTGACGGCGCATCTGGCGAGACATCCGCCGCATCGAACGGCAGTGCTGCCGGCGCGTCCGGAGCACGCTGGCCCACGGGCGCGGGTGGTACGCTGGCGCTTGGGGGCGCATCTTCGACCGCCGCAGTCGCGCTGACCGCCTCCATGTCCTCATTCTTCGTCCGTTGAATGGACGGAGTGGAACCGTGCTCCGGGTCACGCGAATCGGGTGCGGACGGTGGCGTGTCGACCGGCAGTGCTGCCGGCTGATCCGCCGTACGCTGCACGGCAGGCGAACGATCCGGCGCATGGGTCGCGACGGCGCGCGGCGGTACTGCCCCGGTGGCGGTGCTGTCCTCGACGGCACGCTGTATCGGAGATGGCTCTGACACGGCGGCCGCGCTGGGTTGTGTTTCCGGCGTCGATTCCGGGTCATCAAAGGGCAGCGACGAGGGCAGATCGGGTGCGCGCTGAACGGAGGCCGCGGCCGTCTCGGGAGCGCTTGGCGCAGGGTCAACGACCGGTTGTGAATGTTCCGGCTTTGATATCCCGTCCTCGACGTCGCTGCGCTGAATAGGCATCGGCGCGTCCGGCGTCGGCGTCATAGGCGCGGCACGTGACGAAGTGTCGTCAAATGGCAGATTGACCGGCGCATCTGGTGTCCGCTGCACACTCGGTGGCGTGGCCGACGGAACATGGGCCGGGGGAGGCGCTGCATCCGTGGACGTCGCCGCGGTCACGAGCGGAACGGCATCTGGTGCACGCTGCACTGCCTGTGGCTGCGCGGGCGCGGGCTTCGCACTCGCCGCCGGCTCACCGGGTGCCGGAGCACCGGGCTCGGCTTGGTTAGGCGTACGCTGTACCGTAGGGCGCGACGATTCAGATGAGGCCGACCTGTGTACGATTTGTCCCGCTGGCGTCGGCGGGGTACCCGCTTCGTCACGGCGCTGGATCGACGGTGCGGAGTCGGATGGTTGCGCGGCTGCCTGCCGATCGGGCGCTGTCTCAGGTGAATCAAATGGAAGCGCCGCAGTCGGTGGTTGAGCCGGTGCGCGCTGAATAGACGGTGACACCGGCGGTGCGGTTTCACCCGTTGAGGCAATTGGTTCCGCATCACGCGGTTCGGGTGGAGTCGCGTTGACCTCGTCCGCTGCCGCTGACGAGAGTTCCGGCGCCACAGGGAGTTCCGGTTCGCCAAACGGTACAGGTGGAGCGGCATCCGCCGCACGCTGGATGGGCGCGGGCGCGGCCTCGGTGGACGAACGGTCCGGCTCGGCTTGCCCCGGTTCGTCATCGAATGCAAGCGCTTCATCGACTGAAACCGCACGCTGAATGGACGGGCTGGCCGCAGACTGCTCGGACGGTGACGCATCCGGCGAGTTGGTTTCAGCCGGCCCTGCCGCATCGGATGTGGGCGGTTCGTGCGCACTAGGGGCTTCGGCGGCCTCTATGGCGCGTTGTATTGCGTCCGGGTTGGTGCCGGCATCAGACGGTGCCGATGTGGACACCTCATCGTCGTCGGTCGATTCGCTGCGCTGCACGGACTCGGGTCGTGGTTCCGGCTCGCGCGGCGTCGGTTCGGGTGTGGACGACGGCGCATGGTCGGTCGGCTCACGCTTGTCTGCCAACGCCTTGGTCTGCACATATTCCACGCCAATGTGCCCGCGCGGACGAATACGCCGTCCCGAATGAGTCGCTGTCTCTTCGGGCGCCGGCGGTTCCGGCACTTCGGAGAGGAGCCTGTCGAGACGCTGTTCCCGGTTTTGCACGACTTTGGCTTCACGCTGCCGGGTGAGCTGCATGTGTCTCTTGATCGCCGGATCGACCGGTCGGGAGTCGACCGGGATGGCCTGCCCCTGATATTCGGTCGGGAGATCGTGCGACGGCAGCGTTTCGGTAGCGGTGTCGTCGCCTTCGGCGCGCTGAATCGGTGCAGCGGATCGCGGCTGGGCGACAAATACCTCGCGCGGCACGTATTCCGGAACTGATGGCGCGGCGGGCGGGGCAGTCCCAATCGGGTCGATCGGGAGCAGCGGCGGTTGACCGAAGCCTGTCGCCTCAGGCGTAGATTCGGCAGTCGTACGTTGAACTGCTGGTGGAAGCGCGCTCGGAACCGGGTCTTGCAGGCCGGCCGACCAGCGCGGCGCTGGGACGGACGCCGGGCGCGACGTCGTTTCGGTCGACGGCGGGCTGTAGTGACGCATGACGGAACGAGAGAAATCGCGCATCCGCGTTCCCATCGTTCCTCTTGTGCTGCGCCGCCGCCCTAAGACTGCCATTTCCCTTCCTCAATCAAGACGCCCCAAACAAGACGTCTCCCCTACGTGGTCTGCAACCACCCCTGCGCGGTGCTGCGCGCTGTGAAACCGTGATACACCAGTTCGAGCTCTTGAATCACAAGCTCGGCTGTTGCCGCCTTGAACGATATCCCCGACCACTTGCTTGGCAGGGCACGTAGAAATGCAAATTCCATGATGGGCGTATTGTCGACGGCGACCAGTGCCACCGTGACGTTGCGATACGCCGCAACGACCTGACCTGCCATCACCTGCGCATACCACTTCAGGAGCTGCATATCCGTGGTCAGCGCTTCCTTGAGCGAAAGCGTACCGGCCTCGACGCGCCCCGGAAGCTGATGAACGTACAGGTTTTGCCCGCCTTCGTTGACCGGGTCCATCTTGACGGCGAGGTTCGGCAAGCGACACTCCGTGAACGTGAGCGGGTCGATGCCGTCGATCGTGACGACAAACTTATGCGAGGCATGGACTTCGAGCAAATCCGGTAACATCAACGTCTCTCCGTCGTACGCGGCCGCCGGTCATGCTGGTTCACCAGCTCGCGGCGCATTTTTCTCCAGAGGCGCTCCGCGATCTTTTGAACTAGCGCCTGGTACTCTTCCGGCGACAGCTTCTTGCGTGATGACGGCATACTTCAACAACCGTGTCATTACGCTCGCGGTTTACTTGCGGCCCTGCATCCGTGCGACGGTCGCGACCCACGCCTGCCGCTCCTGATGAGTGAGCTTGAGCGCGTCGTCATGGGACCAACCCAGATGCATCGCCAATACCGCTACCTCGTCCCGCAAGCGTTCTACGGGGTAGCGCACTATTCCCCCAGTAGGGGGATCTCCACGTCAAACTCATGGCCACAGCTGGGGCAGACCGCCTCAATCAAATGGCCGTCGACATCGTTGATCTGACGATACAGATCTTGCAGGTACGTGACGTCCGCTGCGAAGAAACGCTCGACCATCGCTGGCGTCACACGGTTGTACGGGCCCAACCTGGTGATGACCTGCGAGAGCAGGATCACCACCAGGTAGGCTTCGTTGTCACGAACGCGTGGATCGCGCAACGGAGTGATTTCGTCCATCGCAGTGGCAAGTCGCATCGCGCCATCGCGGTGCACCTGCCCCGCCTCGTCCTGATAGCCTTTGGGCAGTTGGAACGCGAACTCCGTTTGCAGCATGTATCCTCACATCGCAGCAGGCGCGTTTATGTGACGCGCTTGATGCCCTCATGGACGATCGTGATCTCCTCGACGCCCAGTTCATTAGCGTCGGACTTGATCGACGGGCCAGTGATCTTCGACGGCCAGCCCGCGGTGAAGGTCCAGCTGGCCTTCGGTTCGAGTGCCTGGTTGTACATCGTGATCGTGCCGTTCGTACGGGCACTCGCCACGTCGCCATCCTCGACCTGCTTGCGCCACGTCCACATGTCCATGTTCGACGTGATGCCGCGCTTGAGCGTGATGTCGCCCCACTTCAGGCGACCGGGGATCTTGCGGATGATCGTCGACTTGGCGCCTTCGGCCATAATCTTGTGATCGATGACTTCGCTCTCCGAGCCGAGGCCGCTGACCTCGGTGAAGTAGCCTGTAACGGGCCCCACCTCTAGCGAGAAATGGAATGAACCGAGGGGATCGCTGTTGACTGCATCATCTGCCATGTTACACCTCCAACGTACGGTAGATTAGCGGTTGCACTTAGTCGCCAGACCACTGGCTGATGCGGAAGATCACGAATTCGGCAGGCTTGGTCGGTGAGATGCCAATCTCGGCGACCAACTGGCCAAGATCGCGGGCTTCCTTGGGGTTGGTTTCCGCGTCGCACTTCACGTAGAAGGCCTTGTCCGGGGTCGCGCCGAACAGCGCGCCCGTACGCCAGACCATCGTCAAGAACGCGGTGATGTCGCGTGTGACACGCCCCCACAGCATCGCATCGTTCGGCTCGAACACGACCCACTGGGTGCCGCGCTCGATGCTCTCTTCGATCATGTTGAAGAGGCGGCGAACGTTGATATAGCGCCACGACGCATCGCTGCTGAGTGTGCGCGCGCCCCAGATGCGGATGCCGCGGCCCGGGAACGAACGGATGCAGTTGACGCCGATCGGATTGAGCAGATCCTGCTCGCCCTTGGTCACCTGAACGCCGAGGCCGAGCACCGTACGGATGGTCTCGTTGGCGGGTGCCTTATGGACACCACGAGTGCCGTCGACACGGGCGTATACGCCGGCCATGTGGCCGCTGGGCGGCACAAGGCGGGTGCGGCCTGCGCCGTCGGTCAGGTCGGCGGTCTCGATCCACGGATAGTACAGGGCGGCTCGGGTGGAGTCGTAGTTGACCTCCAGGCGCCATTCCTTGACTTCCTGCGGCATCAAGTTCGGCAGCGGATCGAGGATGGCGAAGCAGTAGCGCACCAG
This sequence comes from Candidatus Flexicrinis affinis, assembly GCA_016716525.1. NCBI lineage: Bacteria > Bacillati > Chloroflexota > Anaerolineae > Aggregatilineales > Candidatus Flexifilaceae > Candidatus Flexicrinis > Candidatus Flexicrinis affinis. Next base: position 398,868 of record JADJWE010000001.1, on the reverse strand, counting down.
TTCGCAGTAGTCGATCATCGCCTGCTGAACGGCCTGAACGCCCTTCTTGTCGATCTCGCCCGCTTCAAACGCGGTCATCAGATCGGGCGCGCACAGCATCGTCACGTCATCGAAGGCTTCCAGGCCGCCGAAGCCGGTACGCTCGATCGTGCTGCCCTGATAGTCCTTGAGCGTGATCGCCTTCTCTTCGACGGCGCCACCGGCAAGCGAGAACGAACCCGACGCGGGGGCCAACTCGGCCTTGCCGACGACGGTCGCGGTCAGCAGTTGCGACTTAGTCTCGAGCACGGTCTGGACGTTGTTGTCGCCCTTGCCCGTGGTCAAGTCGGGGAACGTTTCTTTGACCGATCCGTTTTCCTTGATGGTCAGCGTGAACGTGGCGGGGCCAGCCTTCTTGTCGTCGCCTTCGGGCTTGGTCGTCTTGATGTCGACCTCGATATTGTTGCCGCTCGGGCCGGACTTCTTGGCCGCCAATTCCAGCAATTTAGCCGGCTTGGCGTCATCGCTGTTGACGGTGGCCTTGGCCGCGGTCGAGCTCTCGGGATCGGCTTCACCCAGCGTCTTGAGGCTGACGATGTACGCGATGCTTCCACCGTTGGCAAAGTATCCGTAGACGGAGTCAGGCAGGTACGCGCCCTTGATGAATCCGCCGAATTTCTGGACGTACTGGCTCCAGTTGGTCACGAGTGTCGGCTTGCCGAGCACGGAGACCTGCTGCCCGTTTCTGATGTCGGTCGCCTTTTCGGTATACCCGATGAAGGCAGCCACTGCGGTGCCGACCGATTCGATCGGCTTCGAGCCGCGGTCGACCTCTTCCATGTATACGCCGGGAGATAAGTAACTTGGCATGGGTTGGGCTCCTTGCTCCCTCTAACGAAGTCGTGCAAAACATGCGGTGAAAGTTATCGCGTCAATTCTCGTCCGATTCACCCTCCTCCGCATTCTTGCGCCGCTTGGGAATTCTGATCTCGCCGCTCGCGGAGTCGAACGCCTTCGTCCTCGCGTCCTCCGTGCGGCCTGTACGGATCGTAGCATCGAGTACCAGCGGCGCTTCTTCTACGAACGCCAGATCCAGCTCGAGCGTGATCACCAGCGTGAACCCGAGGCGCATCTGGTTGTCCAGTACGCTCCACAGGTCCACCAGATTCACCGAGTGGTTGGGATTGGTTTCCGCAACCCACAGCGGGAGATCCAAACGGGAATAGCGCAATGCGCCCTCGGTCTGAGCAACAGGGATAACCGGCAATCTCTTCAAGACCGAAAGCCCGCGCCACAGAAGACGGTGCTCGTCCTCAATTTTGCGTGCCCATGCCGTGACGAGATACGACACATCCATACGACGCGCCGGCCGCGTGATGGTGGCGGTATGCCCATTGCGCGAGACTTCGCGCTCGACCGAGCGCAGCTTGAGGTTTTCGCGGATGTCGAAGGTGTAGAGGTTGAGGGTCGGCCGGCTCAAGCGCGAAGACCACTCGCGGTTCGGCTGATCGAATGCAATCTCGATATCGGTGCCGATCCCACCGCGGCCTCGCAGAAGGTTCTCAAGCGTCTTATCGAGATCGTCCAGCATTAGCGTTCCCCTTTACGCATCGAGCAGCCGGCCCATCTTCTGATTTTCGCGCCGAACGGCATTACGGATGTGCTGCGCCGTAATGACTTGACCGTCGGCAGCCGCCAAGTATGCCGCAGCCAGGGCCGCATTGCGAATACTTCCTCCCGCAAGCCGGTATTCCTCTGCAATTTCGGGAAGCCTCACATCGCCGCCAATCGGCGCGTTGGGCGGAAAGTGCGCGGCCCAGATGCGCTGGCGGTACTCCGGCGTCGGGAACGGGAAATCCACCAGAAAGTCGAGCCGGCGCGTAAACGCGTCGTCGATATTCTGCCGGAAGTTTGTCGCCAGAATGACGACGCCGTCATAGGCTTCGACACGCTGCAGCAGGTACGCGACCTCGATATTGGCATACCGGTCGCGCGCATCCTTGACCTCGCTGCGTTTGCCGAACAAGGCGTCTGCCTCGTCGAAGAACAGGATGGCGTTGCCGCTCTGAGCTTCGTTGAAGATCAAGTTCAGGTTCTTCTCGGTCTCGCCGATGTACTTGCTGACAACGGCGGACAGGTCGATCTTGTACAGGACAAGCCCGAGCTCGTGCGCGACGACCTCGGCGGCGAGCGTCTTGCCGGTACCGCTTTCACCGGCGAACAACGCCGATATGCCGCGCACCGACCGCGATCCGAAACCCCATTGATCGCGTACGACGTAGCCGAACCGCATCCGGTCGCACAGCTCGCGAAGCTGCTCCAGCGGATCGGGCGGAAGGATCAGATCGTCCCAGCCTGTCTTCGGCGTAATGCGTGATGCCAGATGGCCCAACGACAACGTTGCATGGGCCTGCGCACCCGCGTACAGGTCATCGATGTCAGGTACGGCGCCGCGCGACGCGGCAATGTCGGCGGCGGTCTGCGCTGCGCGCCGGATGCGCGCCGCGCCGAAGCGGAACTTGCCGGCCAGTACCGAGACATCCTCACCGTCCGCCTGCGCACCGATCTGCTTGGCGACGTTCATCCACAGCGCTTCACGATACGGAAACGCAGGAAGCTCGAATGCGAGACGCAGCATACGGCGGTTCTGAAGCGGCTCAGGCGGTTCCCAGTCACGCTCGCCGCCGATGAACACCGGCAGCGGATAGGTGCTCAGTCGGTCCCACAGCGCGGCCAACAGCGGCCGGAACTCCATCTCGAGCAGCGCATCCCAATGATCGACAAAGAGCGCCGCGCCGTGCAGCAGCCCTTCCCGTACAATGACACGCGCCAATACGTCTTCAGACAGGTCGCTCTGCGTGGCCAAGCCGGCGTCGATAGACAGCAGAGGCAGTGACACCGACTGGCACAAGGCGAAAGCCGTTTCGACCTGCCCAAGCTCGCGCAGCCCACCGAAGTAAACCATTGGGCACTCATGCAGCGCATCCGCAATCGGGCCGACCTGAAGTTCGGGCGGGGGCGCGGCGTCGTCAACGACGTGCACGATCCGGCGGACGCGCTCGTCTACTAGCACACTGCCCATCACATAGGATACGACGCGCGGTTCGACACGCATCAGGTGCATGAGCGACGCGGCATTGGCGCGGGCTGGGTCGGAATTCAGCTCGATCAGTCCCCAGTACCGCAGCGGATTTTCGGCCATCAGCCGCACCCACACCAAGAAACGCTCGTGCGGGTCGCGCCCCAGCAAGTTCATTGCGAGATTGATAGACGGACGGCGCAGCGAGACATCGTCCTGCAAATAGGCGTAGATGCGCTCATAGCGCCGGTCAAGCTCCGGCGCCAGCGCGATCAGCAGCAAGTATTGATCGACAACGGGCAAATCGAGCGTGCTGCTCAGGCGAGCGATTTCGCTGATTGGATCGTCGAATACGTTCGGGGCAAGTTCATCAAAATGTGCATCGGTGCCGGCCCACAACCCCGACATCCCGGGATGTTCGAGGTAACGGGCGACCTCGTCCGGTGTGACGACGAGACCTCGCAGGGCATCGGTCGGGTCATGTTCCGAAGAGTCGGCGCGTGCCACGGCTGTGCGCAGCAGCGCCTCGATATGCTGAAGCGCCCGATTCAGTGAAGCGAGATTGCCTGTTGACGAAACAGATGACCCTCGGCCATCTCGTGTTTCGGTGGTCGCCAACGAGTGCCCCCGTAACTTACAGTGTCAATGTGTGCGCGTTTGAAATGTGCGGTCGGTACCGCACCCGATGTTCTCAGTTTAGCACAACGTGAATCCGGCGCAACCAACGCAATCTCAATACATCAGGACTGTAACGTGTCTCACCCAATAGTCCTATGGACTCCAACGGTCAGCCGCGCGGAGCGTACAGGGCCTCGCCCGGCAGAAGTTCGCCAGCCTTCAGTTCCGGCTTGGCGAGGCGCAGCCGCATGACTTGCGCAGACTCTTCAAGCACAATCTCAGCCTGCCGCGCGAGGCCATCGGCAAGCTGACCGACCCGCACGTTGTCGGATGCGCGCAGAGTATAGGGACCGATTTCGACACCGAACCGCACGCGCACCTCGACCGGGCCCGGTGCAAAGCGAGGTGTCCCGCCGTCCGCCGGCCGCTCGATCGCCACTTGGAGCTGGGCGACCGCGTGCTGCGTCGCCACGTCATCGAGCGGTGTAAAGAAGCGGACGGTGTGCTGACCACTCAACGGCAGCGGCTCTTGCCCGATGCTGTAATCGTCAAGCAACACGCGCGCGCCACCGGTCGGCACCAAGAACCACTGCCCCGACCGATTGTCGAACATGAAGGCTGCGCACTGATCGGGCAGCAGCGCGACCCGGCTTCCAAGAGCGCCCAGCCGCAGGTCGACATCCGGCACGATCTGCGAAGCCGGATCGGGGACCCCGGCGATCAGTGACGGTTTGCCTTGACTGTGAATCGAGGTCGAGCCGATCGTGATATGTACTTCGCGGCCGCCGGTCATCACCGCTGTAGGAAACGGGCCGGGGCGCGGTTCCTTGACAAGGATGCCAATACGGTCGCCCGGCGTCAGGCCGCAGGCGCCGACGCGATCCGCCATCGCCAGCGGAGTCGCGAGTTCGAGGACGTGCGCGCGTATCACCCGTCCGATTTCGCCGGCGCTCAACGCCGCAGCAACATTCGCCCGCGCTTGCTCTGCGCTGACGATGATGACCGACGGGAACTTGAAAAGCACGGCTACAAATCGGTCTTGATGAAGTCGGCGATGTCCTGCTGCGCACTGCTGTGGAAAATCATCACCACGTCGCCGATCTGGAACTCGGTCACACCGTCCAGCCGATGCAGGTAGAACCCGCGCCGAGCCTTACCGTCGATCCGCGTCAGCGCATTCGCCTTGCGGTTCGAATACCACCAATCGCCCTTGCGCCACAAGATCGCGCCGTGTTGGCGCGACACGTTGGCGTCATCGCTGACGTTGATGTCGTTGGACGAGCCGCGCCCAATCGTCACCGTCTTCTTGGTCAGCGGATGCGCTTGGCGAACGCCGTCGCGCAAAACGGTCAGGGTCATCAACTGCGGGCCGAGGTCGGTGTTGTCCGGGTAGAGGATGACCCGCTGAATCCGCCGCCGCCGAATGGCGCGCAGCAGCAGCAGGTTGACCAGCAGCGCAACCAGCAGGACGATCAACGGAATGCCGATCGTCACTCGCCAGTCGGGCGGGCGCGGCGCGACCGGCGTCGGCACTGGCGTGGGGATCACGGCCGGCTGGAGTTCGAGTGGAAGCGGATTGCTGCCCGCCAGCGCCGGACTGCCTGCCGAAGGACTTGGAACGCGGGCGCTCAGTTCGTAGTTGCCACCGCCTGCCGCTTCCGGGAACAAGCGGCGCAGCTCGGCGGCGAGGTCGGCGATCCGAAGCGATGCTGTCCCGTCGATGAACGGGGCGGTGCCGAGAATCTGGCTTCGATCCGGCTCTCCTACCGGCGCCGCACGGAACTCGACATCCGGCAGCGCGATGTCGGAACTTCCGCTGACGATCAGGGTCGTCGGCCCGGACACACGACCCGCTAGCCCACCGCCTTCAACTTGCATGTCGGAATCAACGGTGAACTGCAAAGGCTGCTGCACGTACAGGCGCAGTGCAGTCGGCGTCCGTGCCAGCGTGTTGTTTGCGCTGTCCCACAGTTCGGCTTCGATGGTGTAAAAGCCGGGCTGCAGGCTGGTGGCATCGAACGTGTATACCGAGGCGTTCGATGTCTGCACGACCTCGTCGTTGACTCGGAAAATGATGCGGGTGCGGTCGCGGCCGAGGTCGGAGCGGGCGTTGACACCGATGTCGATGCGGCCGGTCACCGGCGCGCCGCCGGGATCGGTGATGAAAGCGATCTCGTGCTGCAAGACCTGAATCGGGCATGCGACCTGGTCGGAGACCGGGCTGGCATCGTCGCGCAGCGCGCTGATCTCCAATGTCGCACGGCTGGCGCTGTCCGGGATCAGGTTCTGCGCACTGACCCGCACCACGACTTCGCTGTCGAGCGCACGCACAAACTGGCCCAGGTAGCCGCTGACAGCCAACGCGATCGACGCCCGTGTATTGTTAGTCTCGCCATAAAACCACGTGTAGCCGCCGGTCTCTGCGCTGATCGTCGTTAGTTCTTCGATGTCGGGCCGATCGCGCGACACGAACGCCACGTTGAAGATCTGGGTCTTGTCGCGGCGGGCCTGCGCGATGATCGCCGCGCTGGGCGTCTGTTCGAGGACACGCCGCCCGCTGTCGGTGATGACCAGCACGGCGCGCCGGGTTTCCGGCGCGAACGGGAACGCATCCAGCGCCGAGGCAACGGCGTCAAACAGCCGGTTATCGCCGGGCGTGACGCGCAGGCCAGTCAAGAAGTCCTCGGCGAACTGCTCTTTGTCCGCCGTAAACGGCGTCACCGGTGCGACCGTATCGCCGAACGTAATGAGCGCAACCTCGTCCTCAGGCAGCAGTTCGGCCAGCAGGCTTTCAGACAGGACGGCAGTCAGTTCGACCAACGGGACGGTGTCGGTAATGTCGAGCACGATCACAAGCCGCAGCGGCGGACGTTCGGCCTGCGGTTCCACGATCACGTCATCGCTGCTCAAGGGCGCAGTCTGTCCGCGCTGCTGGACCTGAAGCAGTGTCACATCCTGCACCATCGGCCGGCCTGCCTCCGTTTGAAGGGCGGCCCGCGCCACGACCTGATTCTCGGAGCGTTCGAAGCTGCACGCATACGCAAACACGACAGCGGGCTGTTCGGCCTGCTGCGCAGCGGCCGGGCCAATAAGCAGCAGGGCAAGGATCAGCAGCACCGCTGCGGCACGGACGAATTGCATATAGAAGCCTCTCACCGGTTCAAGATCCAGATCGCAGCCGCGACAATGAGAATAACTACCAAGATGTTGAGACAGCTCGCGCCGGTCGGCCCGACCTCGGTAACGGGGTCGCCCGGCTTACGCAATTTTAGCGACCAGTTCCGGCTGTATCCAGCAAACACGCGATCGCTTCCCTGTGCTTCCCAGATGTCATCGACGTATGCGTCGACCAAGCCCTCGACAACGATGGCCGTTACGTTGTCCTTCGCATCCTTCTGATTTGCGCGCTTGACGAGCAGTTCAGCGGCATAAGCGGTGGTCCCGCGAACGGCTTCGGCAATCTCGTCCAGCCCGAGTGCGTCGGTCAGGCCGTCGCTGCACAACAGCAGCTTGTCACCCGGCACAAACGGGACGGTCAGCATCTGCGGGTTGATCGCGTCGCCTTTGCCGATCGCGCGGGTGAGCACATCGCGCAGGGGTGGTGGATCGAACTGCTCGACTGCTTGCTGTGTGGGCAGTTCGACGGGCCGCCGCTGCATGTGGTCCTGCGTCAACTGGGTCAGGATGCCGCCGCGGCACAGGTACAGTCGGCTGTCTCCAGCGTGCGCGATGTACGCCGTCCAGTCCTTGAGGACGACGGCCGTCAGGGTTGTCCCTGCCGGGTTTGGCGACCGGCGCACCCACGCTCGCACTTCTGCGTTGATATGGTTGAAGGCGGCGGTCAACACGTCCGGCCACGGCAGCGTGTACGGCACGTTCTGATGAAACGCCGTGAGCAGATACTTGCACGCGAAGGCACTGACTTCGTCGCCATCCTGCCCCGCGCCAACCCCGTCGGCAACGGCAAACAGATACGCGCTCGGGTGCTGCGCGACGGCAATTGCGTCTTCGTTGTTTTCGCGCATCGGGCCGGTGCTGGTGGCGTACGACGCATCGACCCGCGTGACCACCGGCGTCCGGTCGAACATCAGCAGCTCGACCTGATACGAGGTGGCACCCGCAGACAGCGTATCGCCAGTGCGCAGCGCATACGGCAGCTTGGGCACGGCGTTGTTGACCTTGGGCACCGGCCCTCCGCGGACGCCGGTCAGTGCAACCGGGCCGCGTGCGCCATTGGTCGAGACCGGACTCAATTCAAGCGTTACGGTGTGTTGATCGAGTGGCAGCGCGACGGTCGAGTTGGGCCGCGCAGCGCCGCTGCCGATGTGGCTGATGTAACGCTCGTCACCGGCGATGAAGTGAATCTGCGAGACCTGAGCGATCTGCGCGACCGGCCGCCGGCGTGCGCGCTCGGCATCGGTGACGAACAGATCCCGCAGGTCGCCGCCGACATCGCGTTTCTCCGGTTTGACGATGCCTAACCGCTGACCGAGCACGCGGAACGGCGACATGAATTGGTTGCCGATTCCCCGCACAAGACCACCCTGCTGCCTGATTACCGGCAGGGGGTTAAGCATGCGCAATCCGTGACCAATGCCGCGGAACAACTGGGTCGGCGCAAGCAGAATCCGCTGAAAGGCGTAGAGTAGATTGCTGAGTGCGTTCACGGCTTCCCCGGGGTTCAGCACACTCGCGCAACTATAACGCTCTAGGACTAAATTCGCATGCGGCGAAAGCGGACGCTAGAATACGGGTCGCGATTGCAAGGAGTCGTTAATGCTTCCGACGCAGTGGGGAATTCCATACGTGCTGTGGGTTGGGGCAGCGGCGCTTGGGGCGATCGCGCTCCTGCAACTGCTCTACTACCTCGCTTTGCTAGTGCCGAAGCGCGGCAGTCAACCGGTGCGGCAGCCCACGTCGCCGGTGATGCCAACCCGGCCGGCCGGTATCGACGCCAAGCAGCAGCCCGCCCCGGTGACCGGCGGGAAGCTCGTGATCGTGAGCGGGCTTGCCAATGTCGACGAGATTCCGCTTCCAAGCAGCAGCTTCATCATGGGGCGCTATTATCACCCCGAGAACAACATCCACGTTGCGCTTGACGAGCGCAGCATTTCGCGCCGCCACGCACAGTTCGACGGGGTCGATTCGCGCCGCGAATACACGCTCACCGATTTGAACAGCAGCTACGGGACCGGCTTGCGGGCTGGTGGTAAGCTGCAGCCGCTCCCGCCCGGCCAACGCTTCCGCATCTACAATGGCGACGAGATTCAGTTCGGGCAGCATATCGTGATCCGGTTCGAGCTGCCCGGCGACAAGCGCCCTGCCCCGACGGAAGAACCGGTTCAGAACACCCGCGTATGAGCAAGCCTACCCGCGCCACGTTCGGCGACTGGATTGCCGTGCGCGAGGTTGGACAAGGGGCTGCGGGGCAGGTTTGGGCGGTGCGGCGGCATGGCACGAACGCCACGCTCAAAGCCTCCTTTGCCGACTCCGATCCAGCGCGCGTCAGCCTTGCTCGCGAGGCGTTTGTGCTCGCCAAACTCAATCATCCGAGTATCCCACGCGTGCTCGAGTGGAATGCCGATGCCGGCATTCTGGTGATGACACCCGAACCATCGGAGACGTACGGCGATCTTCTGCGCGCTGCACGGTTGTGGGATATCCCGCTTGGCAAACGGCTCGCCGACCTGCGCGCCATCGCCGAAACGCTCGACGTTCTGCATGCGCAAGGGGTAATCCACGGAGACCTGAAGCCGGCCCACGTCACCACTGCCGACCCGCCAGTTCTGATCGATTTCGGCGTGGCGCGCTCTGCCGGCGCGCCCAATCCCCCTGAGCCAGACGCGGGCACCGCCGCGTACCTGCCGCCGCCAGAGATCCCGCTGGGGCCGGAGCGCGACAACTACGGCTTCGCCATTACCGCCTACGAGATTTTGTTTGGCGCGCACCCGATCTTGCGGGCCAAGGATCGTCAGATCGACCCGCTCGACTTGCGCAAGCGCGCTGGCGACCGGCTTGTGGCGGGCGATTGGCGACGGCTGTCGCGCGTGCCGACCCGCGAACTTCCGCCCAACCTGCGCGCCGCCGATCTGGTCGGGCTGGACGACCTCTTCACCGCCGCGTTTACCAACTTTGGCGCAGTCGGCACGACGTTGGCCGACTGGATGCTGGCGATCAGCGCATGCATTCCCGAATCGCTGGAGTCCAACGCACCGGACGCACAGCCCGATACATTCGGAGCCACGCACACGGCGCAGGAGGTCGGCGCGCTCTACGACACTAACGTCGGTGCGGGCCGCACACGATCGATTCCCGTGTGGCTGATCGCCGTGCTCATAATCGCGGCTGTGATCGCCATCCTCGTATTGACTCGGCCCGCCTGATCGCACGAGTCAATTTCGACAGGGATGGGGGCGAACGTGGTATGCTCATAGACACCACGGACGAGGATGACCGCCATGAACTCGGGAGAATTGACCGCGCGCATCCAACAAATGCGCGACGCCGCAGAACAACTGGGCAGTGCTGCCGGTCAGGTACAGCGCAGCATCGACGCGATTGAAACCGAGATTCGCGCGCTGGGGCCGGATCGTTTCATGAGCGTCGGCGCCGAGGCGTTCCGCGCCGAGTTTTACCGCCTAACGCCTAAACTGCGCGAGACGTTCGAGCAGCTGGCGGCGTTCCGTGATCGCCTGCATGCTTCGGCCGATGACATCGAGATCGCGTCGCGCGCCAGCCAGCCCGGAGGCCGACTATGAGCGATTGGGTTCGTGTCCCCTACACCGAACTGGTTCACCGTGCCGGTCGCATCCGGCAGGAAGCCGACACCATCCGCGCCGAGATTCGCACGCTGAAGTCGACCGTCGAGAGCTTGCAGTGGATGGGTCGCCGCGCCGAACGGTTCTTCACCGTGTGGAACGAGACGCTGCCGGAAATGGAGCAGTGGGTGCACATTCTGGAAAGCTTCGCCGCCGAGCTTGAGGATCAGGCGCGTCGCATCCAGTTGGCCGACGAGTCGTTCTAGCGTTCCCGCTTCCGAAATGCCGCCAGCCCCTCGCTTGACCCGTGCGCCGCTTCCACCGCTGCCCGACCTCGCGGTTGAAATTCCTGCTCCACCTGCATATCCCGACCCGCCCGACCAGAGCCTGCTGCTGGCTGTGCTTCCGCTGGCCGCGATCGGCACGCTGGCGCTGTTCTATACCGTGCGGGCATTTGGCGGGGGCGGCGGGCTTGAGTCTGCCCTGCCGTTGATCGCGCTGGCCGGGCTGTCGGTGCTGGTCGCTGTATACGCCAGCCGCGTCCGCCGCCGCTCGTACGATCGCCGCCGTGAGGAGCTTCGGATCGGCTACCTGCGCAGCCTCAATTACAAGCGCGCGCGCTTGCAGGCAGCCCATGATGCACAGCGCGCGATCTCGCAAGCCGCCTTTCCACCGGCGTACGTGCTGGTTGATGCCGCGTCAGATCGGGCCGGGAGGCTGGTGCTTAGGCGGCCGGGTGACACCGACTTTGCAGCCTTCCGCGTCGGCACCGCATCGCTGCCGTCGCCTGTCCGGATTTCCGCCCCCGACCCCGACCGCGCCCATCCCCTGCTGACTCACGCGCTTGCGCTGGCCGAACAGTACCGGATGCTGCCGAACGCGCCTGCCGCTGTGCGCCTGTTGGACGGCAGCGCGGGCATTGCCGGCCCGCGGGCGCAAGCGATGACCGTCGTGCGATCCGCCGTCATTCAGCTCGCCTTGCTGCATGCGCCTTCGGAGCTTCGCATCCACCTCATCGCGCCGAACGCCACCGCCGAGGACTGGCGATGGATGGAGTGGCTGCCGCATGCCAGCACCACGCAGCAAGGCGGCACCGCCGATCTGCTGGCGTTTGGCCCCGACAATGCCCGGTCGCTGAGCGCAGTACTGATGCAGTCGCTGAACGAACGGCGAGAGGCGGTGACGCGCACGCCGCACCTGCTGCTGGTAATCGACATGGACGACTCCAACCGCGTCGATGCACTGCGCAGCATCCTGCTGGATGGCCCGGCGCTCGGCGCGTCCGCATTGGTAATCGCGCCACCCGGGCAGGGGCTTCCGGGCGACTGCGCCACACAGATCACGGTCACTGCCGACGGGCGCTTCCGCGCCGCGTACCTCGTTAACGGACGAGAGATTTCCGGCTTGGTAGAAGGCATCAGCGGTGCAGATGCCGGGCGGGCCGCCCGCGCGATGGCGGCGGTTCCGGTCAACGCGCCGGACGAGGGCCGCCTGCCGCGCATCGTCGATTTCCTAGAACTGTACGGCGCGTCGCTGCCCGCTGACCTTCAGCCGCTGATCGGCGTTCGGTGGCGCGCGCCGGTGCGCGGAGGAGTCCTGCCCCGCCCCGTGCGCATCGGTCGCGAAGGCGGCACCAGCGTCGTGGACCTCGACGTGGCGGAAGGCCAGCACGGCCCGCACGGCATGGTCGCCGGCACGACCGGGTCGGGCAAGTCCGAGCTGTTGCAGACGTTGATCTGCGGGCTGGTGATCGAACACGACCCGCGCCTCGTCACGCTGCTGCTGATCGACTTCAAAGGCGGAAGTACGTTCGGCCACTTCGCGCGGCTTCCGCACACGGTCGGGCTGGTGACCAACCTCGACGGCGCGATGGTCGAGCGTGTGCTTGAAGCCCTCAAGGCCGAAATCGTGAACCGGCAGGCGGTCATGCGCGAACTGGGCGTGCGTGATATCACGCAGTACCACCGCACGTATACGACCACCGCGGCCCAGATGGCGTCGCCGTCGTATCGCATGCTGCCGCACGTGTTCGTCATCGTGGACGAGTTCGCGCAGCTTGCTCGCGACTTTCCCGACTTTCTCGCCGAATTGGTGCGCGTCGCGCAGCTTGGCCGCAGCCTCGGGCTGCACTTGATCCTCGGCACGCAGTCGCCGGCAGAGGTCGTCACCGAAGAGATGGCGGCGAACCTACAGTTTCGCGTGTGCTTCCGGGTGCAGAGTATCGAGGCAAGCCGCGCGGTGATCCGCCGGCCTGACGCGGCGTATCTCCCCGCCGACTGGCCGGGCCGGGCTTATCTGCAGGTGGGCGAGCGCGGCGTGTTCCGGCAGTTCCAGACGGCGTTCAGCGGCGCCGATGCGCCGGTGGAGCGCACCGACGCGGAAGACATGACGCTGGAAATGATCACGGAAGGCGGCAGCGTTATCGACCTGCTGGACGACACACAGCCCATGGACGAGCCGGAGAGCGAGGCGTTTCATACCGTGGCGCACGGCGTCGTCGAGGCCGTGCTCGACTATGCGCAAATCAACGAAATCCCGTTCATGGCGCCACTGCTGCTGCCGCCGTTGGGCGACCGCATCCCCCTTCGCACGGCCTACACCCTGTCCGGTATCGCAACGTGGAACGGGCGGACGTGGCCGGACGGCAATTTGGCTGGCGCACCGATCGGCTTGACGGACGACGTGACCGCGCGAAGCCAGCAGGCGCGGATCATCCACCCGAGTGACCGCCTGCTCGTCACCGGCGCACCCGCCAGCGGCAAGACCACCGCACTGTGGACGGCGGCGCTGAGCTTGGCGCTCAGCCACGGGCCGGATCGCCTGCACGTCTATGTTTTGAGCATGTCCGGCGCGCTGGACGTGCTGGACTCGCTGCCCCACGTATCGACCGTGCGCGGCGACGAGCCCGAGCGGGTACAGCGCCTGTTCCGCCGGCTGCAAACGGCGACGGCTGCGCTGGGTTCGGGGCGAGACCACCCCGCGACCCTGCTCATGATCGACGGCTTCGAAGCCTTCCGCGACCGGTATTACGATGTGCACTTCGCAGATCTCGAACGTCTGCTCAGCGGCGGGCGCTCGACGAGGTTCGGCTGTGTGATGACGGCGACCAGCATCGGCGCGCTGCCGGAACGACTGCGGGCGTTGTTCCCCGACCGGCTGGCGCTGCGCCCGGCGCACCCGACCGACTGGGTGCAAGCGGTCGGACCCGAAGCGCCGCGCCTCTCGGCTGCACTGCCGCCCGGACGAGGGGTCATATCCGGCGTTACGCCGTTGGTCATTCAAGTGTGCCTGCCAAGCGAGTTCCCGGTCGAGAATCCGGCGTTCGCACTGCGCGAGACCGCGGCCGATATGAGCCGCGCCGCGACGGCGCTTCCGCCCGATCGCCGCGGACCGCCGCCGGTACGCACTCTGCCTGTACGGCTGCCGCTGACGTTGAGCGAACCGCTCGATCGGCTCGTCACGCTGTTGGGCGTGGCGGATGACGACGCGCAGTCTCCGTTCGTGCTCGACTGGGCGGCCGACGGGCCGAATTTCGTGGCGGCCGGCCCGGGGCGCAGCGGCAAGACCAACCTGCTGCTGGCGGCCACGCTGCAAGCCGCGTCTGTCCGCCCGCCCGACGCTCTCGATATCGTCGTGGTTGATTTCAGCGGGCGCAGTCTGCGTGCGTTGAGTGCCTTGCCGCACGTCTGGTACGCGTCCGATCCGACCGCGCTCGAAGAAGCGGTCACCATGTTGAACGCCGACGTCCGGCCCGCGGCGGTGGTCATCGACGACTACGACCTCGCCGCCGACGTCCTGAATTCGGAGGGTGGCGCGCTGCTGCGCACCCTGCGCGACACGATCCGGCTGCGCAAGGACACCTATGTGTGGGTCGGCGGGTATCTCGACCGCGCCGGCGATCCGTTGATTCGCCATCTGCTGATGCGGCGCAGCGGCTTTGCGTTCGGAGGGCGCGAGGGTCTGGCGGTACTCGGCGCGCGCCCGCCGGGCGATGCGGGCGATCTCACGCTTCCCGGACGCGCCGTGTTCGTCCAGCAGAACCGATTGACGGTTGTTCAAATCGCGTGGGTCGAGGATGCCGATTCGCTCGCCGGTCACATCGCAGCGCGGTGGGGCACTGCCGTTGAGCGCACAGCATCGCAGAACGGTGTGCCATCCAGTCCGGCGCCCTCGCCGCAATCGCTCGAAATCGACACTGCCGGATTGATCGACGACCTGCTGCGGGGGACGCCTAATGGCTGACATGCACCCCACGCTGGTTCGCGCCAACATCGCGCTGTTCACCGGCGACTACGCGGAAGTGCGCCGCCTGCTGCAAGATTACCGGGCCGAAGGCGGTGGCGCGGCCGAATATGCGTCGATGGCGCTGTGGCTAGACGCCCACGCCCAAGCCGATCAGGAGGAACGCCTGCGCCGGCTTGAGAGTCTGGTCGTTAGCGTGCCGGTGGAAGATCCGTACGCTGCACTCGCCCAGACCGTGCTCGACCTCGAACGCGACGAACTGCCGCCGCCCCGGCCCATCGTGCGCCGCTGGCAGGTCGTCGCGGCGGTCGTCATCCTGTTTGGTGTGCTGATCCTCGTCTACGTCAACAATCTGCGCAGCACCAATGTTATTGTCGCGGACGTCCCGACCGAGGCCGCACCCGCACCCACTCCGACCCTGCTGCCCGATCTCAGCCGTCCGCTGACGTCCGACCTGTACACCGTGCGCTACGAGGGCGGCATCCTTCAGGTGACCGCGGTCGAGGACGATTCGCAGCGCATCCTCGACTCGTCCGGGCGCGTGTTGACGCCGGTGCCGGGCGCGCGCTTCGTCGCCGTGGAGTTGGCGTTCGAGTGCCGCCTTGCGATCTGCCAGTCGCCGCCGGAGGCCGAACTCGCGCTAGGGTTGGGCGATCAAAGCGTAATCCCCCCGCGCGCAGATGTCCGCGTCCAAAACGAATCGGTGCTTTCGGCGGTCGCGCTGGGGGTCACGACTCGGGGCTGGTTAGTGTTCGAGGCACCCGCGATCGTGCCGATCGACGGTTTGCTCGTCACTGCACCGAACGGCGCTGGCGGCACACAAACGCTCCGTGTTCCGCTCGACTAGGCGTGGTATGCTGTGCGCATGAACGATCTCGTGTCCGCCCGTCTTCAAGACCTGCGCACCGCCGCGAGCGACATGTCCCGCAGCGCCGATTCGCTGCGCCTCGCCGCAGAGCGCGTTCATACCGAAGTCGATGGCTTGGTCGCACAGGTCGACCCGTCGGGTTCGAGCGCATTTGCGATGCTGGCGCACAGCGGCAGGCTCGACGCGCTGATCGAGTCGGTTGCCGGACTGGCGTCGCAGCTTGCCCGTGCGGCCGACGATATCGAATCGGCTGGACGCTGGCATGGTCCGCCGCTCGGTATCTTGTGGGATCGGCTGGGCGGCAGCGCACGCATCAGCATGCGACCGCCAGAGGCGACGGCCGCGCCGCCGGCCTATACACTGGGTAACTACGTCTCGCGTGCCAACCGCCCGCTATATGATCAACTGCTGGCCGATCAAGCCGAGCTCGCCGACCGCCGCGCACAGGTCGCCGAGGCCGAAGCCGCCCGCACGGCCGCGCTGGAAGAACGCGGGGCGCTGCTGAACCGACTCGTCGCCTACGGGACGCCGGAAGCGGCCGCCCTCAACGATCCGCGCGTGCGCGGACTCGATGCGACGGTGGAGGCAGCGACCCGCGATGCGGAGGAAGCCTCGGGTCAGGCGACCGTGCTAGAGCATCGGATCGAGGGCACGACGCAGCGCCTGCTGGCCGTCACGCCGCCCGACGCCGCCGACCCAGCCGTAATCCGATCGCTGGAAGGGGGCCAGAGCGAGTCGTATGTGCTGGCCAACACCCGCGACTGCGTCAACTATGTCGCAAGCCGGGTGCCAATCCCCGGCGAACTGGCGGCGAACGCGCATTTGTGGGATGAGCGCGCAGCAGAACTTAGCCGGTTCGGAATCCGAACGTCGGATACGCCGCTTGCCGGCTCGATCCTCGTCTTGGAGACCGATCACCCGTATGCCGACGACCGCTACGGGCACGTGGCGCTGGTGGAATACGTCGACAGCGCGGGCGGCGTATGGATCACCGACAACAACCACGCCCAGCCTGTGCGCCTCGATACGCTCACCAGCGAGACGACCGGCGACCGCGTCAAGTACCTGTATCTGCCGTGGTACACCAAGGCGTGACCTAAGGATTGCGGCGGTGCATTTGTGCTTGTGTTATAGTGTTTTTGGGGCAAATCGGATCGCACGTGTAACGCGTGTCGAGAGTGTGTTATGGCGACAAACAACGTAAATGCGATGGTCAAAGATGCCGTCCGCGCGCTGAAGTCCAACAATCGGGACGAAGCGCGCGAGCTGCTGCAGCGCGCAACCGATCTAGATCCGTACAACGAACAGGCGTGGCTTTGGCTCAGCGGCGTGGTCGAAACTGAAGACGACCAGCGTACGTGCCTGCAAAACGTGCTGTTCATCAACCCCGGCAACGAGAACGCGCGCCAAGGCCTCGAAATGCTCGATGCCAAGCTCGCCGCCCGCCCCAAGACCGAACCAAAGCCATCCAACCCGAACGCGTTTGCCGGTTTCGACTTGCCCAGCGGAGATGATTGGCTGGCGGAATTGGACGAAATGCGCCAGTCGGCGATTTCTACCCCGTCGACCAACCCGTTTAACGTGTCGCTCGACGAGTTCGACGACGTGATGGGCGACGCCTTCGCCGACCCGTTCGGGGACTCGTATATCGACCCGGCGAACGCGCCGTTTAGCGCTTCCGCGCCCGATCTGCCGATGGTTGCGCCGGTCGCGACGCAGACCGCGCGGCCCTCCAGCCCACTTGAAGAAGACCTCGAAAACCTGTTCGGCGGTGTCGAGATGCCTCAGTCGCCCGAGGAGGGCAAGAAGCCGAAGGCGAAGCCCGCCAAGCCGCCCAAACCGGACCCGATGGCTAACGTGCCCGACGATGCCGATGCCGGCACGCTGTTCAACGCGATCCCGCGCAGGATTCGCACCGGTTCGCTGCCGGGCGCGCCGCGCAAGGCTCCCGTGCTGGTGCGCCTGATCTTCGCTGGTTTGGTACTTGCCAACGTCATCGCCGCTGCGCTGATTTTCGTGAAAGTCACGGCATAGACAAACGGCGCGCGATGTGATACTCTGCTGCGTCACGATAGAACAGCCAGTTTTCGAAGGATACGGAATCACCGATGGCGAATCATAAGTCTGCCCTCAAGCGCATCCGCCAAACGGCGAAGCGCCGGGAGTACAACCGGACCTATCGCACCCGTGCGCGGACGTTCGTCAAGAAGGCGCGCGCGGCCATCAAGGCGGCCCCTGAAACGACCGACGCGGTCGAAGCCGTGAAGGCAGCCGTTCGCGATTTGGACATGGCCGCCAGCCGCGGCGTGATCCACCCGCGCAACGCAGCCCGCCGCAAGAGCCGCTTGATGAAGCAGCTCGCCGCTGCGCAGAGCTAGCGCACTGCGATACCCAACAACAACGGCCGACGTTTTACGTCGGCCGTTTTGTTTTGCGCATGACTTCGCCCCCGGGCATCACGGGGCTGCCGGTTCGCCGGTATTGACTTCCAGCCGATATCCCACGCCCCGTACCGTCCGCAAATGCTGTGCGGCGCCTACCCCCTTCAGCAGTTCGCGTACTTTGCTAATGTGCACGTCCAGCGTACGCGTATCGCCGATGTAGTTGGTCTGCCACACCACGTTCATGAGTGTCGCACGTTCGACCGTCTGGTTGGCGTGCCGGATGAACATCTCGAGCAGGGCGGCAAGCTTGGGGTTCAGCAGCAGTTCGTGTCCGTTCACGGTCAGCACGCGGCGCTGCACCTGCATACTGAACACGCCGGCGGACACCACCTCATCGGCAGGCAGGTTGACAAGCTTCTCGATATGGTTGGTGAGTTTGCGGGCCGTAATGGGTGCGTTGATCGTACCGTCGATCACAGTGCTGACGGTCTTGTTGCCCGCTAGGACCACGCGGATCAGCTTGACCGCAGGCAACGCGTCACGAATCTGCTTGAGCGATCGGTCACCGTGCGTGCGCAGGCTAACCGAGTCCCACACCACCACTCTCGGAGCCAGCGACGGCAGTACGTCGAGCGCGCTCTTCCCGCTGCTGACAATCGTTATCGCGTAGCGCTTCTCCAACGCCTCGATCCACTGCGCGCCTTTTGACGTCAGGCGGCCAATCAGCAGGACCGAAGGTCGAGACTCCATCTGTCTAGCTCCATTAGTACGCAAACCGGTCCCGCCGAGTCATAATGCGAGCGTCTTCCGACTTTCATTCCCGGAGACTTCAATACGGCTGCACAGGCTGCGCCGCGCGAGGGCTGGGACCGTCAAAGGCGGGGATGAACAAGACAGATTATAAGCTATCCTCACGGACACGGCACGTATGAAAATCCTAATCGAGCAAGCTAACCGCATGTTGGATGTCCATAAACTCGCCCAACACGCGGCGCGAGTGGTCGATCTGGCGGCAACGATCCAGCAGATTGCAGCACCGACCTTTCACGAACAGCAGCGCGCCGCTTATGTCGAGCGCCAGTTCCGGCAGGCCGGCCTCGAAGACGTGACGACCGACGACACCTTCAACGTATACGCGCGTATGCCCGGCCTCGACTCCCATAAGCCCGCCCTGATGATCATCGCGCATACCGATACCGTGTTCGGGCCGGACGTCGAACTTACGCACGGCCGGGACGCAACTACCCTATACGGGCCCGGGATCGGCGACAACTGTATGGGCGTCGCCGGTATGCTGGGCGCGATCGCCGTGCTGCAAGACAGCGCCATCACGCCCGACCGCGACCTGTGGTTCGTCGCGACGACGTGCGAGGAGGGATTGGGCAACCTGCGCGGCATTCGTGCAGCGTTCGAGCGCCTCAAGGATCGCGTCGGCGCGGTCATCAATATCGAAGGCTTGGCGTTCGGCCACATCTACCACGCCGGAATCGCCGTCAAACGGCTGCATATCACCGTACGCGCGCCGGGCGGACACAGTTGGCTGCATTTCGGGCGGCCCAGTGCGATCCACGTCTTGATGCAGCTCGGCGCGCGCATCGCGGAAATCCGCCCCGCGCAGCACCCGCGCACCACTTATAACATCGGTCTGATCGACGGCGGCGTGTCGATCAACACGATCGCTGCCAGCGCCTCGATGTGGCTGGACTTGCGGTCCGAGGACACGGCCTCGCTGCAAGCACTTGAGCGCGAAGTGCGGCAGATCATCCGGTCGTTTGAATCAAACGACGTGGGGCTGGATGTCGAAGTGGTCGGCGAACGGCCGGCTGGAAGCATTCCGCCCGATCACCCGCTGGTTCGCATGGCCGTCGACGCGCTCGAAACCGTCGGCATAAAGGCCATCCTCGAAACCGGCAGCACGGACGGAAACATTCCGTTGGCGGCCGGATGTCCCGCCGTGACGGTCGGAATAACGCGCGGCGGCAACGCCCACCGGCTGGACGAATTCGCCGAGATTGGCCCGGTCGAATCGGGAATGCAGCAGTTGATGACACTGATCCTCGCTGCATCACATGCTGATGCTGTGTGGACGAAGATATAGGAGCGCGGGATGAATCACGTCTTTGTTACGGGGACCAGCCGCGGGATCGGGCTTGAGATTGTCCGGCAGCTCAGCGAACGGCCCAAAGTCACCGTGTATGCCGCCTGCCGCAACCCGGAAGCAGCGGCAGAACTGCAAGCAGTGGCATCCAATGCACGCGGAACGGTGCACCCTATCCCGCTCGAGGTCACCGACCCGGCACAGATCGCCGCGACTAAAGAATTCGTGCGCTCGCACACCAACGTACTCGATGTCCTGATCAACAACGCGGGCATCGATCCGGACGACGACAAGCAGCGCCTCGGCCGAATCGACCCGGACGTCATGCTGCATACGCTGCACGTCAACACGGTCGCGCCGCTCTTGATTGCTCAAGCGTTCGTCGACCTGCTGCAGGCCAGCAGCCTCGGGCGGATCATCAACATCTCGTCGGAGATGGGCTCCATCGCTCAACGCAACTACGGCGGCAGCTATGCCTACTGCGCGAGCAAGGCCGCCCTCAACATGAGCACGCGCGGGCTAGCCGCCGACCTCGGCCGGCAGGGAATCGTCTGCGTGACGATCGATCCCGGCTGGGTCAAGACGGACATGGGCGGACGCAACGCGCCGCTTGAACGCGAGGAATCGGTGCTCGGGCTGCTGCGCGTGATCGAACGGCTGACGCGTGCCGACAACGGCAGTTACAAACGCTGGAACGGCCGCAGTCTGCCGTGGTAATCAGGGCAGCGCCCGCAGCGCGACGCCCAACCGGTCGATCTCCTCGGTCGTGTTGTAGTGAGCCAAGCCGACACGGACAAGCCCGTCCGGCTTACCGAGCCGATCCATGATCTCGACAGCGTAGTAGTTGCCGTGCCACACGTAGATGTCCTGCGCGGCGAGATGCGCGGCCACCTGCTTGGGGGTATATCCTGCCTTCTCGAAGATCACCGTCGGGACACGCTCGGCGGCGCGCTCCGCGGCGGTGATTCCGTAGATCCGGACGCCCGGAATGCGTTCCAGCATCGTAATCAGCGCGGCGGCCAGCTCGCGCTCGTAGGCCACGAACGGCGCCGGTGACGGGCCGCGTCCGCCGTTCATGCGGTCGAGGTAGTCCATCACGCCGCCCAACCCGGCGATGAGTTCGTAACATCCGGTGCCGGTTTCCCACCTGTGCGGCGGCTCGTCGTGCGACGGACGAACTTTATACACCGGGAGTTCAGCCAATAGGTCGTAGTGTCCCCACAGGATTCCGAGGTGCGGACCGAAGAACTTGTACGACGAGCACATCAAGAAGTCACACCCCAGCGCCTGTACGTCAATCGGGATGTGCGGCGCGGACTGCACGGCGTCTACCACGGTGAGCGCGCCGGCCGCCTTGGCCATTGCGACGATGCGCGCGACCGGATTGATGGTGCCGGCGGCGTTGCTGGCGTGAACGATACACACGACCTTGGTGCGGTCGGTCAGCGCCGCCTCAAAGCTGTCCAGATTGAGCGTGCAGTCTTCGACGTTCAAGTCGACCCAGCGCACGACCAGCCCATGATCCTCGGCGATGCGGAGCCACGGCGACACGTTCGCGTCGTGATCCATGCGCGTGAGGATGATCTCGTCGCCGGGCTTCAACGTGCGGGCAATGGCGCGGCTCAGCGAAAAGTTGAGCGTCGTCATGTTGGGACCGAAAGCGATCTCGTGCGGGTTGGGCGCGCCGAGGAATTTCGCCACCTGCGCGCGCACGGCGTCGACCATCGCGTCGGTGCGCCGGCTCGTCTCGAACGTGCCGCCGCTGTTCGCGTTTGAAGTCAGGAAGTAGTCGCTGACGCGGTCAATCACGTCTTGGACGACTTGCGTGCCGGCGGGGTTATCGAAGTAGACCGGCGTGCGACCGTGCTCTGATGGGCGGTGCAGCGAGGGAAACTGACGGCGAACCGCCAACACATCAAACGTCATGATACGCTCCTAAGCGTGTGCGAGCCAAACAATGCCATGTCCGGGCATGACCAGCGAAAGGTTGGTCAGCACGGGTTCGTCGGTGATCAAATCGACAACCTGCGGCGGCACCTGCCACGCGCGTGACAGCGCCTCCCACGTTACGATCTGGGGATAATCGCTGAAGTTCGCCAGCACGACGATCTTTTCGCTGCGCACGAAACCGAGGACGTGCGCGCTGCCGCTGTCGAAGAAGGTCGTCGCGCCCGGCCCGAACGCGGGATTGGCTTTGCGGATAGCGATCATCCGCAGCAGACCGTGAAACACCCTGCCCTGCGGGCTGGCCGGGTCGCTGCGGGCTTCTTCAAGGCGCGCCCAGTCGAATTTGGGCCGGTGGACCCAGCGCTCGTCGCCCGCTTGGCCGGGCCGGTCGCGGAAGCCGTAATCGTTGAGCTGCGCGATCTCGTCGCCGCTGTACAGCAGCGGGATTCCGCCCGCAGCCAATATGATTCCGTGCAGCATCAGCACGCGCTTAACGCCAGCGTCGATCCATTCCGGGCTTTGCCGCCGCATGCCCGCTTCGAGGCCTGCCAGCGACGCGGCCGTGCCGCAAATCCGCATATCGAGTGTTACCGGGTTGAAGTTGAACGACAGGCCGACGGCGAACGATCCGTCGTGCTGACCGGTGTAGAACCGGTTCAGGAACTGGCGGTGATCGAACCCGTTGATCCACAGATCGCGCGCGTCTTCGTCGGCAAACGACCAGCCGATGTCGTCGTGCACACGCACGTAGTTGACCCACGCCGTGCCGTCCGGCAGGGCGAAGCGCCGCTCCATGGCGTGACGCAGCAGCTTGACTTCGCGCGTCGCCAGCGCCTCCCAAAGCAGCGCCATCATGGTCGGGTTGTAGCTGATCTGCGCCTCGCCCGGGCTGACGTAGCTGGCGACGTCGTCCGGGTGCACGATTGCCTCGCTCTTGAAGATCAGGGCGGGAGCGACGATTTGCGCGAGCGCGTTGTACGCCTGAATGAGCGTATGCACTTGCGGCAGGTTCTCGCAGGTGGTGCCCAACTGCTTCCAGATGAACGCGACGGCATCGAGTCGCAGCACCTCCACACCCTGATTGGCGAGGTACAGCATCTCGCCGAGCATCGCCGTAAAGACCTCGGGATTGCGGTAATTGAGATCCCACTGGAAGGTGTTAAACGTCGTCCACACCCAGCGGTCGATCGACTCGACGTACGTGAACGCACCGGGGGCTTGAGCCGGGAAAATGTCGCGCAGCATCGGCTGATACTGATCCGGCAGGCTGCGGTCGGGGAACATATTGTAGAAATTCTGGTAGCGCTCTTCGCCTGCCAGCGCGCGTTTGGCCCACGTGTGTTCATCGGACGTGTGGTTGAACACAAAGTCCAGCACGACGCTGATGTCCTCGGCGCGCAAGGCGTCGATCAGGTCGCGCAGATCGTCCATCGTACCCAGCGCCGGATTGACGTCGCGGAAGCTGCTGATCGCATAGCCGCCGTCGCTGTTCTCCTCCGGGCACAAAAACAGCGGCATCAGATGGACGTATGTCAAGCCAAGCTCGCGCAAATACGGAATCTCTTCTTTGACGCCGTTGAGCGTGTCATTGAACAGATCGACATATAGCACGCCGCCGATCATGGTGTGCGATTGGAACCAGTGCGGGTCGTGCAGCCGTTCCTCGTCCCGCGCGCGTAGCGCCGCAGACCGCGACTTAAACGCCTCTGCCGCCGTATATAGGATTTGTTCGAGGTGATAGAAGAAGTCGTAGTGGGTCCCGTAGATCTTGGAGAGCAGCTTGAACACGGTCGGAAAATGCTGTTGAAGCCGCCGGTCGAAGTGGATGAAATCGTCGTCGGACAACACGGTACGCAGGCGCGGCGCCAAGCGCTCGTAGGTAACGTGCGCCTCGCGGTCAAGATCGATCATTTGTGCCTCCAAAGTCGCCACGCCATTATAGCGCGGTGACTCAGCAATTGGGGCGACACTTAGCGCGCAGCGCGGCACGCTGTGTTATACTGACGCTAGCTTCGAATCAACCCGAGTCAGCGCTATCGAAAGGTCAATCCCTACATGGCCAGTTTGTTTGAGAAAATCAACACGCTGATCAGCGCGAGCTTGCACGGGCTCGTCGACCGTGCCCTTCAGGCCAACTCGCCGCAGGTCCTCGACGAGTACATCCGTCAGGTCGAACGCAACCTTGAGGAGCTTGAGGAATCGACCGCCAACGTCGGCGGCACGGTCAAGACGCTCCGCCGCAAGTACGAAGAGTTTACCGCCGCGGCCGACAAGCTGGATCGCGACATCGACGCACTGGTATTGGCCGGCAAGGACGATCTGGCGATCGCCGCGCAGAGCCAGCTCAACACCAAGAAGTCGCTGGCGCAGGAATACTATCAGCAGTGGGAAGAGCAGAACAAGCAGTACGAGCTGATGCTCGGAATGCGCTCGAAGCTGCAGTCGCGCCTCGTGTCGATCAAGCAGGAGCGCGAACACCTGCTTGGTCTGATGCAGTTGATGGAAAGCAAGCGCATCGCCGCCAAGACGATGAAGTCGCTGGATCAGATCGCGACCGTCGGCGACGCCGAGATCAGCAGCATGAGCGAACAGATCAAGGCGCGGCTGGACAAGGAAGACGCGCGGCTCGAACAAGCCACGCGCAACGTCGCCGACCAGATCGACGACGCCGTGCGCAGCTCGGAACTGGAACGCCAGTTGGCCGAGCGGCGCGCCCGCCTGCTGGGCAATCAGGGCTAGTTCATCGTCAGGGGGCAGCGGCTTACATACCCGGTCGCTGCCCGCCTGTTCAATCGTCTCGGAGCCTTGCGTACCATGGCCGAACAACAGTCCGAATTACGCCGTCGTGCGATCGGCGCGATACTGGCGAACGCGCTGCGCAGCCCGCAGTTTTTGTTTACGGTCGCGTTCACCATCGCGCTGTACGTCTTCGTAGGCGACAACATCAGTGTGCCCTTGTTTGACTGGCAGAGCTGGTATTGGCTGGTTGGTGGCGGTCTGGCGGCGCTCGGGTTCCTCGCCGCGTCGGTGACCGATCCGGAAGCGGCGCAAGAGGCGGTCAACCGCATGTTCGAGCAAAAACTCCAGCTCGACCGTGTGAAGAATCGTGTCGCCCGCCAGCACATACAGAAGGCGCTCGAATACCGCACGCAGATGCTCGACCTTGCAAAGAAGGCTAAAGGGTCGCTAAAGACTAACCTGCTGCAGACGGTCGACGACGTCAACGCGTGGATCGGGCACATGGTCAACCTCGGCCTGCATCTCGACGAGTTCGCCGAGAATCAGTTGATCGCTCGTGATGTCAAGGAAGTGCCGACGCGCATCTCGAAGGTCTCACAGCGCATTGAGGTTGAAAAGCGCAACGGCGCCGATCTGGTTGTCTCCGAACTGGAAAAGCAGCGTGCCCAGCTCGAGCAGCAGCTCACCAACCTGCAGGCCGCGGTCAACAACTCTAAACGGGCCGAGATTCAGCTCGAGAGCGCGCTGGCATCGCTCGGCACAATCTACGCACAAATGTCCCGCCTCGGCACGTCCGAGGTCGACAGCGGCAGAATGCAGCGCATGCGGCTCGAAATTCAAGAAGAAGTCAGCAGCTTGCAGGACACCATCCACGCGATGGAAGAAGTCCAGCAGCAGGCACTGCGCCTCGGATAGCCCTTACAAGCCAATCGAGAAGGATGTGGAGGCGTTGCCTCCACACCTCCACAAGGGGCTTACACCCCTTGACCCCCTAATCATGAAGCAGGGATTGGGACAGCGTCCCAACCTGAAATCGCTTCTCAAATAGTCTCTTACAGACTGGCGACAAACGCGCTCGATAGTGCGAAGACCGTCTCTTTCTCGATATCCTGAGTCAGGATGTGGCCGCTCGTCTCCAGCAGGTGCGTTTCGACGCGGGTGCTCCGCGTCAGTCCCGTCTTCAGCGCGTCGAGGTGATGTGGTCTCACTGTTTCGTCGCCCTTCGAGTACACCGCCAGCACCGGCGCCATGATGTGTGGCAGGCTTTCCCGCGCATTCGCCATCACGAACGTGAGCTGTTCGACCGCGGCCGACGACCACAGCCCGTAACGCACGCGCCCCAATGGGCGTTCGCCGCGCTCTTGTTGCTGTTCGAGCACACGATCCGCGAACGGCCCGCGGTCAGTCTGATCGGTGAAGGGTTGAAACAACTTCGCGATTCGCATCTTGCGCGGCGTCAGGTTCGGAAACGGCACCAGCGGCGCCGCAAGTGCCATCACGCCCGCAACCTCGAACGAGTCCGCCGTGATGAGCGACAACGCCGCCCCCATCGACAGACCGCCGACGACCACGCGCTCGCACTGCTGCGCCAGCATGTGATACGCGTCTGCCGCGGACGCAGTCCAATCCTGCCAGTGCATGCGTGCCATATTGCGCGGGTTCGTCCCGTGACCCGCTAACCGCGGCGCATACACCGTGTGCCCGTCAGCGGCCAAGTGCTGCGCCCACCACAGCACTTCGTGAGGCGACGCGCTGAAACCGTGCATCAGCAAGATGCCCAGCGGGCCGCCGCGTGCGAAGATCGGTTCGGCGCCGGGCATGATCGGAGATTGCGCCATCGGGATTAATCCTTTGCGCGAAAAAGGTGCGGGCGGTCGACTTCCCTTTAGAGGCGGGACAATAGTGTCGTTGCACGCCCTGCCCGCTGAGATTACTATAAGCATGCGTACCGAAACAACACGTTGGGAGAAGCGCGCATGCGCCGACTGGCCCTACTGCTTATCGCCGTGCTGATGCTGGCGGCCCCTGCAACGGCTCAGGAGGATGGACTGAACCTGCCGGCGGAGCTGTATACGCTGAAGCGCGACGGCACGATTCAGCGCATTGGGCTTGGCGCGGCGGGCGCCTCGGACGTCACCCCGCCCGGCGCCCTGACTCTCGACTTCGGCCTATCGCCGGACGGCGTTTGGATGGCATACCGTACCGACGGCGCAGTCGGGCTGCACAACATGCGCACCGGTGAGCAGCGCCCGCTCGACACGACCGGCGCGAGCTATCCGCCATACCGTGGGCGCGGTCAGAGCGTGGCGTGGTCGCCGCAAGGGGATGCCGTCGCGTACACCACCGAGTTCGGCCTGCGCGTCGCCGTGCTGGACGGCACGTTTGGCGACATCACGATTACCCCGCTGATCAGCTTGAACTGGTCGCCGGACGGTCAATACTTGGCGGCCGAAGCGGAGGACGACATCTGGTGGGTCTATCGCCGGCAGCAGAACAGCGCCGAGCCGCTCGTTCTGCACGCGGCCCTGCCCTCGTCGCGCGGAACCGCATGGGTCAGTGGCAACCTGTTGATGTTCGCCCCGGCCGATGGTGGACTATTCCTCCTCGACGTATCGAACGCCAACCAGCAGACCCAGCTTGCCGACTCGACACGCCGGTTCGCGCTTCCACAGCGCCGGCAAGACGGCACGGTGGCCGTGTTCGGACGTGCTCAGAACGATACGCGCATTACGGAGACTGCCGGCTACTTGCACCAGATCGTCGCCACGACGCGCGGCGTCGAGGTCGAGCAAATCGGCGAAGAGAGCGTCGAGCTGGCAAACGTGCAGTGGGCGCCGGGTGGTCGGGTCATGATTGCGCTCAGCGGCGGCGTCCTCGCCGTCGTCGATCCGGTCAGCGCGCAGGGCTTCAACCTGCCGCTGACAGAGGTCGCTGCCGTCGCGTGGGGAGCGCTGCGCCTTCCGAGCGTGCCCAACATGCCGCTCACCGCCGACATCGCATTCTTGGGAGACGACGGCACCGGCATCAGGCAGGTTTGGCGGCTGACCAAGGACGGCAGCGCCGCTCAGCCGATTACCGCGCACGATTCGAGCATCGAGAGCTTCGACATCGCCGCGGACGGCAGCACGGTCGCGTATGTCAGCGGCGAGACGCTGTGGCTGTTCACCCCCAATCCCGACATCGCAACACCGTTGGTCACCGGGGTCGGCATCACGCATCCTGCCCTCAACGCCAGCGCCGATCAAGTCGCGTATGCAGCGCCGGACGGCGTGTATCTGGTCGATGCGGCGGGAGGCGAGCCCCAGCGTGTGCTGGAAGGCTACAGCGAGCCGATGTTCTTCGACGCGCGCGGCGCGCTGATCGCCCGGCTGAGCGACGGCGATCTCGCGCTGTATACGATCGGAACTGGCGACGTGCAACGTCTCGGGAGCTTCCGCGTCGCGCGACCGCTGCCCGATGGCCGGCTGTTGGCGCTGGGCGCCGTATCGCCCAGCCAGCGCGACGGGCTTTACGTGCTCGACCCGGGACGGGCCGAACCGGTCCAAATCTTTGCGCCGCCGAATGGGACGATCAGCGACGCGGCGCAGCTTGCAAACGGCGCGTTCCGCGTGATCGTTAACCGCAGCGACGGCCTGCCGGCTCCGCTTCGCGTATACGACATCCAACCGGGGCAAGGACCGGTGAGCATTCCGGTCGTACCATATTTGAACGACGCCCGCGTTTCACCGGACGGCTTCACTCTCGCCGGATTTGCCAGCGGTGCGGGCACCATGGCGGTCTACAGTGTGGTTCTGTCCGCAGAGAGCGTAATCACCCTGCCCGCACGTGCTGAAAGCATCCGCTTCGTCCCATTCAGTTGATTCTCATATTGAGTGCGTAGAGTTCTCATAAGCCTTTGCTACCCTGCGCACCTGAAACGTATCTGAAGGTGCTCCCCCAAAAGGATGAACCATGATGTCAGGCGAACGCATCCTTGTGATTGAGGACGAGGCTCGCATAGCCCAGTTTATCGAGCGCGGCTTGATCTACGAAGGTTACCGCGTGAATGTCGCCCGTGACGGCCAAACCGGCCTGAATATCGCCCGGGACAATCCCCCTGATTTGGTGATCCTCGACTGGATGCTGCCAGGGCTGGACGGCTTGGAGGTTTGCCGTCGCCTGCGCGCTGCTAGCGACGTGCCCATCCTGATGTTGACCGCCAAAGATGACGTCAGTGACCGCGTGTCGGCTCTCGACACCGGCGCGGACGATTACCTCGTCAAGCCGTTTAGCATTGACGAACTGATGGCCCGTGTCCGGGCGTTGTTCCGTCGCGCGACACCGACCAGCCGGCCGGAGATCCTGCGCTTTGCCGATCTCACGCTCGATACGGGCACGCATCGGGCATACCGTGGCGACCACGCCATCGACCTTACCGCCAAGGAATACGAACTCCTCGAGCTGTTCATGCGCAATCCGCGTCAAGTGCTCACCCGCGACGTCATCTTCGACCGCGTGTGGGGGTATGACTTCGGTGGCGAGAGCAACATCATCGAGGTCTACGTCCGCTACCTTCGTCAGAAGACGGAGTCGAACAACGAAGCGCGCCTGATCCACACGGTGCGCGGCGTTGGGTACGTGCTTCGTGAGGAATAGCAACCGCGCATGACCTTGAAGACGAGGCTGGCGTTCGGGTTCGCCAGCCTACTCGCGTTGACGATCACATTACTGAGCGCCGCGGTCGTCGGGCTGATGTGGTGGTCGATGGTGCGCGATGTCGACTCGCGTTTGGTCGACACTGCCGACTTGATCAACGCCGATACGCGCTTCGCGGTCTTGCCACTGATGCAGTCTCGATACCATGTCCAGCTTCCTGAGCTGGATTTTGTTCGCGCATCCGGCACCGAAGTACAGGTGTGGGTCAAGGAAAACGGCACCTATACGCCGGTCGATTCCTCGGCCAACCTCGAAGACTGGCCCAACGCCCTCGATCCTTCGGCATTGGGGCGTGTGGACGAGCACACCTTCTCAACCGTCAACATCAACGGCACGTGGTGGCGCGTACACACCAGCCCGATTTGGTTCGGGTCCGATGCGATTGGCAGCATTCAGGTCGCGCATTCGCTGGAGATCATGAACAGCGCGACGAGTTCGCTGCTGCTTGTGGTCTTGATTTGCGCACTGATCGCGCTGGCCGGGTCGATGATCCTCAGCCGCTGGTTGGCACGCCGCCTGATCGAACCGGTGCAGGAACTGACGACGGCAGCGGCGCGAATCGTCGGCGCGTCAGACCTGTCGACTCGCCTTACATGGAACGGCCCGAATGATGAATTGGGCCGGCTGATCTCGGTGTTCAACAAGATGATGGAGCGCCTGCAGCACGTGTTCAGCGTGCAGCAGCGGTTCGTCGCCGATATCAGTCACGAACTACGTACACCGCTGACCGGCATTCTGCTGAACGTCGATCTGATGAAGAAGATCGGGGCCGACGAAGAATCGCTGACTGCGATCTACACCGACACCGAGCGTATGTCGCGCCTCGTCAACGACCTGTTGATGCTGGCACGTGCAGATTACGGCGGCGTGTCGGTACACATGACACCGCTCGACGCCGACGAAGTCGTGAGCGATGCGGTGCGCGCGGCACGGCCACTGGCGGAAGCCAAAGGGATCAAGCTGTCGGTCGTGCACATCGAGCCGCTGCGAATTTACGGCGACGTACAACAACTTCAGCAGTTGATGGGCAACTTGATCAGCAACGCGATCAAGTTCACGCCGGAGGGCGGCACGGTGTCGCTCAATATCCAGCGGGTCGACCGCATGGCGCGCATCGAGATCACCGACACGGGCATCGGCATCAGCCCCGAGCAGCAGGAGCGCATCTTCGACCGATTCTATCAGGTCGACCCGTCGCGCACGCAGGATGGCACCGGCGGGTTCGGTCTGGGGCTGTCGGTGTCGCGCTGGATCGCCGAATCGCACAACGGGGCGATCGAAGTACGCAGCCAGCCTGGGCAAGGGTCGACGTTCACCGTTAGCCTGCCGCTGGTCGATGCAGAAGTCGACGCCAGTCATCCCTCGCGGCAGACGACGCATCAGAAACTCCCGCGGGTCCGTATGCCGGAGTATCCGTCGAGCCGCTAGAATCCCTCGCTTCGAAAATGAAACCGGCCACCCAAAAAGGGTGGCCGGTGTGATTCTGGGTGGTGCTGTATCGTGCTACGACTTGAGCGCTGCGTGTGCGGCCGCAAGGCGTGCCACCGGCACGCGGAACGGCGAGCAGCTCACATAGTCGAGGCCGACGCTGTTGCAGAACGCGATGCTCTTCGGGTCGCCGCCATGTTCGCCGCAGATACCGACCTCGAGGTCCGGCCGGGTCGCGCGACCCTTCTCCACCGCGATGCGGATCAGCGCTCCGACGCCGTCGGGGTCGATGACCTGGAACGGGTTCTCGGGCAGGATGCCGAATTCGATGTAGTGCAGCAGGAACTTGCCTTCGGCGTCGTCACGGCTGATGCCGAACGTCGTTTGCGTCAGGTCGTTGGTGCCGAAGCTGAAGAACTCGCTGACCTCAGCCATCTTGTCGGCGGTGAGGGCGGCACGCGGCAGCTCGATCATCGTTCCGACCTTGTAGTCCAGCTTGCAGGACCGCGTGACGAGGATTTCCTTGCCAATCCGGTCGATCATCTCCTTGATGAGCCTGACCTCGTTGACGTGGTTGGTGACCGCGAGCATGATCTCCGGGTGGACGGCGTAGCCTTCCTCGACCAGATCGCAGGCGGCTTCGAACAGCGCGCGGATCTGCATTTCAGTGATGGCCGGGCGCAGGATGCCGAGGCGGATACCGCGCAGACCGAGCATCGGGTTGAATTCACGCAGGCCCTCGACCGCGGTCATCAGCTCTTCGACCCGCTGCAGTTCCTTGGGCCGGTCTCCCACCAGCCGCAGGCCGGCAGCGCGCAGCGCAAGCTGTTCGTGGTCAGGCATGAACTCATGGAGCGGCGGATCCAGCAGGCGGATGATGACGGGCTGTCCGTCCATCGCCTTGAAGATGCCGTAGAAGTCGTCGTGCTGGAAGTGCTGCAGCTTGGCGAGGTTCTCCGCCTCTTCTTCGCTGCCCGTCTCGGCGAGGATGACTGCCTGCATGAGCGGCAGACGCTCGTCCTGGAAGAACATGTGCTCGGTACGGCACAGGCCGACACCCTGCGCGCCGTATTCACGGGCACGCCGTGCATCCTTGGGATAGTCGGCATTGGCGTACACCTTGAGCTTGCGGACTTCGTCCGCCCAGCCCAGTAGTTCGTGCAGCGTGTATTCACGGTTGAAGTCAGGTTCGACACGGCGAATTTCACCGACATAGACCTCGCCAGTGGTGCCGTCGATCGAGACGGTGTCGCCCTCGTGGACGATCACGCCGTCGACCCACAGCCGCCGGGCGGGAATATCGATTTCAAGCGCTTCCGCACCGCACACGCACGGTACGCCAAACTGGCGGGCGACCACTGCCGCGTGGCTGGTCGCGCCGCCACGGCTGGTCAGAATACCCTTGGACGCCAGCATACCGTGTACGTCATCCGGCTTGGTCTCCGGCCGCACCATGATCACGGACTTGCCCGACTTGCCCCACTTCTCGGCAATGTCGGCGTCAAACGCGGCGATACCGACAGCCGCGCCCGGCGACGCGTTCACGCCCTTGGCGATCCGGCGGCCGGTGCGAACTGCTTCGTTCAACGCATCGGGGTCGAACTGCGGGTGCAGGAGCTGCGAGACCTGTTCCGGCGAAATCCGCAGCACTGCATCGCGCTTGCTGATGATGCCTTCTGCGACAAGATCGACCGCGATCTTGACTGCGGCGCGCGCCGTGCGCTTGCCGTCACGGGTTTGGAGCATCCACAGTTTGCCGCGTTCGATCGTGAACTCGACATCCTGCATCTCGCGATAGTGCTTCTCAAGGCGGCCGACGATCTCGATGAACTCGGCGAAAGCTTCCGGCATTTCCTTCTCGAGCTGTGCAATGGGCAGCGGGGTACGGATACCGGCCACCACGTCTTCGCCCTGCGCGTTCATCAGATAGTCGCCAAACAGGAGCTTCTCGCCCGTCGCCGGGTTGCGCGTGAACGCTACACCGGTCGCGCTGGTCGCGCCGAGGTTGCCGAAGACCATCGTCTGAACGTTGACGGCAGTGCCGAGATTGTGCGGGATGCCAGCGGCGTTACGATAGTCGATCGCGCGCTTGCCGTTCCAGCTCTTGAAGACGGCCTCGACGGCTGCATTGAGCTGCGCGTACGGATCGGTCGGGAAGGGGCTGCCGACTTCTTTTTCATACACGCTCTTGAACTCGGCGACGACCTTCTTCCAATGGTCGGCATTCAGTTCGACGTCGAGCTTGACGCCCGCAGTCTTCTTGGTTTCGGTCAGGATATCCTCAAAGGCCTCGTCCGGCATGTTCATCACGACAGTGCCGAACATTTGAATCAGGCGGCGGTACGCGTCATAGGCAAAGCGGGCGTCGCCCGTTGCCTCTGCCAGCGCTTCGACGACCTTATCGTTGAGGCCAAGGTTGAGCACGGTGTCCATCATGCCCGGCATCGAGAACTTGGCGCCGGAACGGACTGACAGCAGCAGCGGGTTGGCGGGATCTGCGAAGTGCTTGCCGGCCTTCTCTTCGACCTTGCGCAGCGCTTCGAGAACCTGATCCCACAAGCCTTCGGGGAATGTTCCGCCATCGGCCATGTAGGCGTTGCACGCTTCGGTGGTAACGGTGAAGCCCGGGGGCACCGGGACACCAGCACGGGTCATATCGAACAGGCCCGCGCCCTTACCGCCCAAAATCGACTTGACCTGATCCCAAGTCGTCGCCCGCTTCTGGATCTCGGCAAGCTGGTCGAAGAGGAAGACCCACTTCTTACCCTTGCTTTGCCCATTTGTAGGCGTGATCGACTTCTCAGGCTCCTTAATCATCATGAGGTTATCCTCCATTCCATTTACGGTGCTACACCCAACGTTACGCCCGCAAGCCGGAAGTTCCCAATGTCAGAGGTCATGCGCGTAACTGACGTTTGTCAGAACTGCAAATTGGCGTGCTACCCGCTTTTACTAAGTTTGTGATGGATTGCACAATCCGGCGTGACGCCTGTCACTGAGCGTTAAGGACGTCACATCCTACACTTAGAACGATTCGGTTCGCGGATGCGGAGGTAGACCCGATGCGAACGAGCACGATTACACCGCCCAGCGACGACAAACGCTGGCGGATAGTACAGGCGACGATGCGTAAGCACGGTTTCGCGCCTGATGCCCTGATCGAGACGCTCCACAGCGCGCAGGAGGCATTCGGTTACTTGGATGACGATGCGCTGCGATATGTCGGGCGCAGCCTGCGTTTACCCCTGAGCCGGGTATACGGCGTCGCCACGTTCTACAACCTGTTTACGCTCAAGCCGCAGGGCGAACACACGTGCGTCGTTTGTATGGGCACGGCGTGCTACATCAAGGGTGGGCCGGACGTGCTCAAGGCCATCGAGAATGCCGCGGGCATTCGTAAAGGTGAAACCACGCCGGACAAGAAAGTCTCGCTGCTGGTCGCTCGCTGCTTGGGCGCGTGCGCGCTTGCGCCTGCGGTCGTTTACGATGGTGTAATGGATGGCCACCTCGCCCCTGACGAGGCGGCATCCCGGGTCAAGGAGTGGATGAGCAATGGCAAGTGACGCAGTCGGCGCATTGCCCGACGAAAACGGCAAGCAGCGGCTCATCGTTCTCGAAAACGCCGGCATGATCGACCCGGAAGATATCGAGTCGTACATGGCCGTGGGCGGCTACGCGACCTTCAACGATGTCTTGCAGTCGATGACACCCCCCGAAGTAATCGACCAGATCCGCAACAGCGGCTTGCGCGGGCGCGGTGGTGCCGGATATCCCGCCGGCCTCAAGTGGTCAACGGTCGGAAAAGCGCTCGGTGCTCAGAAATATGTCGTCTGCAACGGCGACGAGGGCGACCCCGGCGCGTTCATGGATCGCAGTATTATGGAAGCCGACCCGCACCGCGTGCTGGAAGGCATGATGATCGCCGCCTACGCGGTTGGCGCGTCGCAAGGCTACCTCTATGTACGCGCGGAATATCCGCTGGCGATCAAGCGGCTGAAGCACGCCATCAAGCAGGCGGAGAAGCACGGTCTGCTCGGCCACAACATCAGCGGCACGCCGTTCAGCCTGTCGCTGCAAGTACGGCTCGGCGCTGGCGCGTTCGTATGCGGCGAGGAGACGGCCCTGCTGGCCTCGATCGAAGGCCGACGCGGCCAGCCGCGCCCACGCCCACCCTACCCGGCAGAGTCCGGATTGTGGGGATGCCCGACGCTCATCAACAACGTCGAAACGTACGCCAATGTCGTCCCGATCCTGCGTGAAGGCGCCGAGTGGTTCGCAGGAATTGGCACTGAACGCAGCAAAGGCACGAAAGTCTTTGCGCTGTCAGGGCGCATCGCCCGGACCGGGCTCATCGAAGTCCCGATGGGCATCACCTTGCGCGAGATCATCTACGACATCGGTGGCGGCATCCCCGACGGTCGCAAGTTCAAAGCGGTGCAGACGGGCGGTCCGTCCGGCGGGTGCATCCCTGCCGCACACATCGACACGCCGGTGGACTACGAATCGCTCAAGCAGGTCGGCTCGATGATGGGCTCCGGCGGCATGATCGTGATGGACGACAGTTCATGCATGGTCGATGTCGCCAAGTACTTCCTCGAGTTCTGCATGACCGAGTCGTGCGGCAAGTGCGTCCCGTGCCGCGTCGGAACGGCGCAGATGCATGGCCTGCTAGAGAAGATATGCGAAGGCGAGGCCACGCTCGATGATCTGGAAATGCTCGAAGAGCTGTGCGACATGGTCACCAATACGAGCTTGTGCGGGTTAGGACAAGCCGCGCCCAACGCAGTCGTCACGACGCTGCACTTCTTCCGCGACGAGTACATGGCGCATATCGTCGACAAGACATGTCCGGCGCACGTGTGCCCGGTGAGCCGTAAGGAGGCCGTCCAATGACCCGCGTTGTCACCCTGAAGATCGACGACATCGACGCGACCGGCCGCGAGGACGAAACCGTACTGGAAGTCGCAATCGAGCACGGCATACAGATTCCGCGGCTGTGCGCGCTGGAGGGCCTGACTCCCGTCGGCGCCTGCCGGTTGTGCTTGGTCGAAGTCGCAGGCAGCAGCAAACTGCTTCCTGCCTGCACGACCTACGTCACGGAAGGCATGGTCGTCACGACCAACAGCGAGCGCCTGAAGAAGTACCGGCGCATGACGATTGAACTGCTGTTCACCGAAGGTAACCACGTGTGTTCGGTATGCGTCGTCAACGGACGCTGCGAGCTGCAGAATCTCGCCATCCGGTTGGGCGTCGACCACATGCGCATACCGTATCTCTACCCGAAGCGTATCGTCGATGCGTCGCATGAACGCTTCGCCCTCGATCCGAACCGCTGCGTGCTGTGCACGCGGTGTGTGCGCGTGTGCGGCGAGATTGAGGGTGCGCACACGTGGGACTTGATGAGCCGTGGTATCGACTCGGCGGTCATCACCGACCTCAATATGCCGTGGGGAGACAGTGAAACGTGCACAGCGTGTGGAAAGTGCGTTCAGGTGTGCCCGACCGGTGCGCTGTTCGAGAAGGGCATGGCCGTGGGTGAGATGACCAAGCGCGCAAGCTTCCTTGCGACGCTGACCGCTTCGCGGGAGGACGGACGATGACCCGCACAAAAATCGCAACGGTATGGCTCGACGGATGCTCGGGATGTCACATGTCGTTTCTCGATATCGACGGCGCGCTGCTTGACCTCGCGAGCCGAATCGACCTCGTCTACAGCCCGCTCGTAGACCGCAAGGACTTTCCCGACAGCGTCGATATCACGCTGATCGAAGGCGCGGTCAGCAGCGAGGACGACCTCGCCAAGATTCGCAAGGTTCGCGCGCATACCCGTACGCTGGTCTCGTTCGGCGACTGCGCGGTAACCGGCAACGTGCCGGCACTGCGCAACGGCGTCGGTGCCGAATCGGTGCTGCGGCGCGTCTACCTCGAGCCTGATCTGCACACCGCTCAGGCGCCCAATCTGGTCGTGCCGAAACTGCTGAACGTGGTCAAACCGGTGCACGCGGTCGTCCCGGTCGATGTGTTCATCCCCGGATGCCCGCCGTCGGCCAAGACCATCCTGTACACGCTGACCGAACTACTTGAGGGACGCACGCCAGACCTTTCCGACCGGACGCGCTTCGGCGCCTAGCCATCTACGAGGACATGACAATGGCACAGCGCATTGTGATCGATCCGGTAACACGCATCGAAGGGCATGCGAAAATCACGATCCAGCTGAACGACGCTGGCGATGTCGCGGACGCGCACTTTCACGTGACGCAGGTGCGCGGCTTCGAGAAGTTCGTCGAAGGCCGCCCGTTCCATGAAATGCCAGCGATCATGGCTCGCATCTGCGGAATCTGCCCGGTCAGCCACCTCATCGCATCGGCGAAGGCCTGCGACGAACTACTGGCGGTCGAGATCCCTGAGACGGCGACTAAACTGCGCCAGATCCTGAACCTCGCGCAGATGATCCAGAGCCACGCGCTCAGCTTCTTCTATCTGTCATCGCCCGACCTTCTGCTGGGCATGGATGAAGACCCCGCCAAGCGCAGCCTGTTCGGCGTGGCGGAGGTCGACCCGGTGCTGGCGCGCGATGGTGTGCGCCTGCGGCAGATCGGGCAGACAATTATCGAACTGATGGCCGGCAAGCGCATTCACCCGAGCTGGGTCGTTCCGGGCGGAGTCAGCGCGCCGCTGAGCGAGGATGCTCGCGATGCGATGCTTACGATGATCCCCGAAGGACTGGATATCGCACGGCGCACGCTGGAATGGTATCGCACCGTTCTACCGTACTTTGAGGACGAGATCGCGACATTCGCCAACGTCAAGACGCTGTTCATGGGCCTGACGAACGCCGACGACACGCTGGAGTTCTATCACGGACCCGTACGCATCACCAGCGGCACCGGCGAGGTTGTCGCCGACAACCTGAACGCCGACCATTACGCCGGCTTCCTGCAGGAAGCGGTCGAGCCGTGGACGTTCCTCAAGACTCCGTTTTACCGCCAAATGGGCTATCCGCAGGGTGTCTATCGGGTCGGCCCGCTGGCGCGCCTGAACATCGTCGGCCGGTGCGGTACGCCGCGTGCCGACGAATACCTCGGCCTGTTCCGCGAGCAGGATACCCAGAGCTCGTTCCACTACCACACCGCCCGCCTGATCGAGATCATGTACGGGCTGGAAAAGATCGAAATGCTGCTGCGCGAGCCGAGCATCCTGAAAAAGCGGATTCGCTCGGTGGCGGAACCGAACCGGTCGCGGGGTGTTGGCGTCAGTGAGGCGCCGCGCGGGACGCTCCTGCATCACTACAAGATCGATGAGAACGGGTTGATCACGCGCGCCAACCTCATCATTGCGACCGGCAACAACAACTACGCGATGGACCGGGGTGTCTTCGAGGTTGCCAAGCGCTATATTCGCGGCGGAAACATCAACGATGGCATGCTCAACCGCGTCGAAGCGCTCATTCGAGCGTTCGACCCGTGCTTGAGCTGTTCGACGCATGCGGTTGGTCAAATGCCGATGCGTGTCGAACTCCTCGCCCCGGGCGGCGAGACCGTGGAGGTGCTCACACGATGATCCTCGTGATCGGCTACGGAAGCACACTGCGCACCGACGACGCAATCGGGCATGTCGTTGCGCAAGCGCTGGACGAACGGTACAGCGCGCTGGACGTGCGGATTATCACCACGGCACAACTGATGCCCGAGCTTGCCGCGCCGATCAGCCGTGCCGATCACGTGATCTTTGTCGACGCGAACGCGGACCTGCCGGTCGGACAGGTCCGCGTCGATCCTGTTGCAGCAGGTGATGCGCGCGCTGCGCTAACGCATCACGTTTCGCCGGAGTCGCTGCTGCGCTCCGCCGGTGCGCTGTACGGACGCCGGCCCTCCGCACAGATGCTTTCGATTGGGGCCGAATCATTCGAGATTGGGCTGTCATTGTCGCCGGCGCTGCGCGCGCAAGTGCCAGCCATCGTTTCGCAAGCAGAAGCCATCGTGGACGCCGCCCTGCACACCCTCGGCGGCACGGCCGCAGTTTGACGTTGTCCACACGCCGCCGCCTAATAGTCACCGGGGCCGTGCAAGGGGTCGGCTTCCGTCCATTCGTGTATACGCTCGCCCGGTCGCTTGGACTAACCGGAACGGTCGCCAACACGCCGCAGGGTGCGACGGTCGAGATTGAAGGCCCGGCGGATCTGTTGGATCAGTTCGAGCAGCGGCTGACGGCCGAACTGCCAGCGCCGGGTCGCGTCGACGCCATAACCCGTGTTGAGCTTCCTGCTACCGGCGCAGCGGCGTTCGTCATCATCGACAGCCGCGTCGAGGGTGCACTGACGGCGGAAGTACTGCCCGACCTCGCCACCTGCGACGACTGTCTGCGCGAATTGTACGATCCGAATGACCGGCGCTACCGTTATCCATTCCTGAACTGCACCCACTGCGGGCCACGCGTGACGATCGTCACTGGCCTGCCCTACGACCGCACCAACACGACGATGACGGCGTTTGTGCTGTGCCCGGAATGCGGCGCGGAATATCACGACCCGTCAGACCGGCGCTTCCACGCTCAACCGATCGCCTGCCCGCGCTGCGGCCCGCAGCTCACGCTGGTGATTGACGGCGCGGACGTGGCCCGCGGTGACGACGCGCTGCGGCGGGCCGAGGACGTCGTGCGAGCAGGCGGGATCGTCGCGCTCAAAGGGATCGGCGGCTACCAACTGGTATGTGATGCCCGCAGCGGACACGCGATCCAGCGTCTGCGCGACCGCAAGAATCGCCCGCACAAGCCGCTGGCCGTGATGTTCGCGACCCTCGCCGATATCGAAGCCGCGTGCATCGTATCGACAGAAGCGCGCGACCTGCTCACATCGCCGCAAGCCCCGATCGTGCTGCTCGACTCGCGCGGAACGCTGCCCGACGAAATCGCACCCGGGATGGACACCGTCGGCGCTATGCTTCCGTATACCCCGCTCCATCATCTGATGATGGCGGATCTGGGCTTCCCGGTGGTCTGCACCAGCGGCAACGTATCGGGCGCGCCGATGATTGTCGACGATGCCGAGGCGCTTGACGAGTTCGCGCCGATTGCTGACGCGATGCTGCTGCACAACCGGCCCATCGCGACGCCGGTCGATGACAGCGTCGTAACCGTCGTCGCAGGCGAGACACTGATGCTGCGCCGCGCGCGCGGCTATTCGCAGGCCGTAGCGATGAAGGCCCACATCCCGGTGAGCGGCACGCTCGCGGTCGGGCCAAACCAGAAGGTCACAGTGGCGCTTTGCCATGACGGCACGATCAGCCTCAGCCCGCACCTCGGCGATGCCGACGACATCCGCACCCAGCAATCGATTGCCAAGGCGATCGACCACTTGATCGCGTTTCATCGCACGCCGCCAGCGGTCGTCATCCGCGACCTTCATCCCAACTACGCCACGTCGCACATGGCGCGGAACCATGGGCTGCCAACGCAGCAGGTCCAGCACCACGCCGCGCACGTGTATGCCGTCCTTGCCGAGACCGGCTATTCGGGGCGGGCGCTGGGTTTGGCATGGGACGGCACGGGTTATGGCCTCGACGGCACGATCTGGGGCAGTGAAGCATTTCGGGTCGTGCCGGGTCAACCGATGGAACACATCGCGCAGCTCGCGCCGTTTCCGCTGCCCGGCGGGGACGCTGCCGCCCGCGAACCGCGCCGGAGTGCGCTCGGCGCGTTGTGGGCCGCCTTTGACGGTTTGCCGCCAACCGACCTGCTGCAGTTCACCGACAGCGAACTACGCGTGCTGCTGCGCGCCATCGAGCGCAGCGTGAACAGCCCGCGCTGCACCAGCATGGGGCGCCTGTTCGATGCCGCCGCCTCTCTGCTCGGCTTGGCGCAGACGTGTTCGTTTGAAGGGCAAGCCGCGATGTTGCTTGAATCCGCGGCCCGATCGGTTAGCACGGACAAATATTACCCGTTCCAAGTGACGTACTTCACTGTCGGTAACCGGCCCTCAGGATGGATCATGGAGTGGAAGTCGATTGTCCGGGGGATTATGTCCGACTCGCGCACCCTGCCCGCAGGCGAAGCCGCCGCGAAGTTCCACAACACGCTCGCCGAAATGGCGGTGGCGTTGGCGCGTGCGGCTGACGAACCAGCGGTCATCCTGAGCGGCGGGTGTTTCCAGAACCGGCTGCTGCTGGAGCGGACATCGACGCGGCTCAAGGCATCCGGGTTCGAGGTGCTGTGGCCGCACATTCTACCGCCGAACGACGGCGCAATCGCGATTGGACAGCTCGCCGCGTCGGCATGCGGCGATGTTCTGTAGGCAAGAAGAGTTTCGCCGGCGACGCGGCTGTACCGAGGAGGAACATGACGCGCGGCGAGTTGCAACTAACGTTGAGTATACGGGTGAAATAGAGGAGATCACTAATGACGGACTACATCACCCTTGACGGCAATGAAGCCGTCGCACGCGTCGCCTATAAGCTGAGCGAAGTGATCGCGATTTACCCGATCACACCGTCGTCGGCAATGGGCGAGTGGTCGGACGAGTGGTCAGCAGCGGGTCAACCGAACCTGTGGGGCACCGTTCCACGCGTGATCGAGATGCAGAGCGAGGCCGGGGCCGCGGGTGCGGTTCACGGGTCGCTGCAAGCAGGCTCGTTAACGACCACGTTCACGGCATCGCAAGGCTTGATGCTGATGCTGCCGAATATGTACAAGATCGCGGGCGAGCTGACGCCGGCGGTGTTCCACGTGGCGGCCCGGTCGCTGGCCGCACAAGCACTC
This sequence comes from Candidatus Flexicrinis affinis, assembly GCA_016716525.1. Classification (NCBI taxonomy): domain Bacteria; kingdom Bacillati; phylum Chloroflexota; class Anaerolineae; order Aggregatilineales; family Candidatus Flexifilaceae; genus Candidatus Flexicrinis; species Candidatus Flexicrinis affinis. Next base: position 357,278 of record JADJWE010000001.1, on the reverse strand, counting down.
TCGATCTTCGGCGATCACAGCGATGTCATGGCCGCACGCATGACGGGGTGGGCGCTGCTGGCGTCAGCCTCGGTACAGGAAGCGCACGACTTCGCACTGATTGCGATGGCAGCAACGCTGCGCTCGCGCGTGCCGTTCCTGCACTTCTTCGACGGCTTCCGCACCTCGCACGAAGTCGCCAAGATTCGGCCATTGACCGACGACATTCTGAGCGCGCTGATCGACGACAAACTGATCGCCGAACACCGCCGCCGCGCTTTGTCGCCGGAGCATCCGGTGGTACGCGGCACGGCGCAGAATCCCGATGTGTACTTCCAGGCCCGCGAGACGGTCAATCCGTATTACACCGCGGCCTTCGATATCGTCGAAGACGTGATGGCGAAGTTCGCCGAACTGACCGGCCGCGCCTACAAGCCGTATGAATACTACGGCGCGCCCGATGCCGAGCGCGTTGTCGTGGCGATGGGTTCAGGGTGCGAGACGCTGCACGAGACGGTCGATGCGCTCAACGCCACCGGCGAAAAAGTCGGTGTGCTGAAAGTGCGCTTGTTCCGGCCGTTCGACGCCGCTCGCATGATGGCCGCGCTGCCACAGAGCGTGAAGCGCATCGCCGTGCTGGACCGCACCAAGGAACCCGGCGCTGCGGGCGAACCGCTGTACGTCGATGTCGTGACTGCCATGGTCGAGACCGACCGCTTCGCCGTTCCGCCGCGCATTGTCGGCGGGCGCTACGGACTGTCTTCGAAGGAGTTCACGCCGGCGATGGTCAAGGCGGTTTTCGACAATCTGTCCGCCGAACAGCCCAAGAACCACTTCACGGTCGGTATCGTGGATGACGTATCGCACACCAGCCTCGACTACGACCCGGCCTACTCGGTCGAACCGGCGAACGTCGTCCGGGCCATCTTCTACGGTCTCGGCGCGGACGGCACGGTCGGCGCGAACAAGAACTCCATCAAGATCATTGGCGAGGAGACCGACAACCACGCGCAGGGCTACTTCGTGTACGACTCGAAGAAGTCCGGCTCGATGACGGTCTCGCACCTGCGCTTCGGCCCACAGCCGATCCGCTCGCCGTACCTGATAACGACGGCCAACTTCGTCGCCTGCCATCAGCAAACCTTCCTTGAGCGGTACGACATGCTCGCCGACGCAGTACCCGGCGGTGTATTCCTGCTCAACACGTTCTGGAGCGCGGATGAGGTCTGGGGCAACCTGCCCGAACCTGTCCAGCGCGCAATCATCGACAAGAACCTCAAGTTCTACGTCATCGACGCATACGACGTAGCCAAGGCCAGTGGTATGACCGGCCGCATCAACACGGTCATGCAGGTGTGCTTCTTCGCCATCAGCGGCGTGCTGCCGAAGGACGAGGCAATCGACGCGATCAAGCACTCGATCGAGAAGACCTACGCCCGCAAGGGTGAAGAGGTCGTCGCCATGAACATCAAGGCAGTCGACGACACACTGGCGCACTTGCACGAAGTCAAGGTTCCTGCCGAAGTCACCGCAACTGCGGGCTTCCTCAGCCCGGTACCGGCGACCGCGCCGACGTTCGTCAAGGACGTGCTGGGCAAGATGATCATGCGGCAGGGCGATCTGCTGCCGGTCAGCGCGCTGCCAGTAGACGGCACCTATCCGAGCGGCACGGCGCAGTTCGAAAAGCGCAACCTCGCCGCTGAAATCCCGGTCTGGGACCCGGACATTTGCATCCAGTGCGGCAAGTGCGCGATGGTCTGCCCACATGCCGTGATCCGCATCAAGGCGTTCGACCCGGCGGTGTTGGCCGGCGCGCCGGAGACGTTCAAGTCGACCGATGCGCGCGACACCGAATGGAAGGGCATGGCCTACTCCATTCAGGTCGCCCCTGAAGACTGCACCGGCTGTGCGATCTGCGTAGACGTGTGCCCGGCGCGCAACAAGTCGGCGCTCAACAAGAAGGCGCTCAACATGGAAGCGCAGCCTCCGCTGCGTGATACCGAGGCCAAGAACTGGGACTTCTTCATGGAAATCCCAGACCTTGACCGGCGCATGATCAAGTCCAGCAGCATCCGCCAGCAGCAGGTGCAGCGCCCGCTGTTCGAATTCAGCGGCGCGTGCTCGGGCTGCGGCGAGACGCCGTACGTCAAGCTCATCACGCAGCTTTACGGCGACCGTTCGGTGATCGCCAACGCGACAGGCTGCTCGTCGATCTACGGTGGCAACCTGCCCACGACCCCGTACACGACCGATCACAACGGGCGCGGCCCGGCGTGGTCCAACTCGCTGTTTGAGGACAATGCCGAGTTCGGTCTCGGTATCCGCGTCGCCATCGACAAGCAGGCCGAAGAAGCCCGCGAGCTGGTGACGCTGTTGGCCGAGGATATCGGCTCGGCACTGGCCAACGACCTGCTCGGCGCGAATCAGAGCGATGAGGCCGGCATCTATGAGCAGCGCGAGCGAGTCGCGGCCCTCAAAGCGCGGCTGTCCGCAATCGACAACCCGCAGGCAGCCCGTTTGCTGGCGCTGGCGGATACGCTCATCAAGCGTGATGTATGGATCGTCGGCGGTGACGGCTGGGCCTATGACATCGGCTTCGGCGGCCTCGATCACGTGCTCGCCAGCGGCCGCAACGTCAACATCCTCGTCCTCGACACGGAAGTCTACAGCAACACCGGCGGCCAGATGAGCAAGTCGACGCCACGCGCGGCGGTTGCCAAGTTCGCGGCTGGCGGCAAGCCTGCAGCCAAGAAGGATCTCGGCCTGATCGCGATGAGCTATGGCAACGTATACGTCGCCCGCATCGCCTTCGGCGCGAAGGATGACCAAGCTCTGCGCGCCATCATGGAGGCAGAAGCCTATGACGGTCCGTCAATCGTGATCGCCTACAGCCACTGCATTGCCCACGGTATCAACATGACGACCGCCCTCAAGAATCACAAAGCGGCCGTCGACAGCGGACAGTGGATGCTGTACCGCTACCATCCCGACCGCGCGGCAGAGGGCAACAACCCGCTGACACTCGACAGCCGTGCGCCCAAGATCGCCCTGAAGGACTACTTGCGTATGGAAAACCGCTTCAAGATGCTCGAACTGAGCAATCCGGAAGGCGCTGCCGATCTGTTCAAACTCGCGCAGGATGACGTCAACACGCGTTGGGCGATGTACGAATACCTCGCCAATCGTCCGTACGGCACCAACTCGAGCAATGGAGGTCACTAAACGATGAACCTGGAAACCAGTTATCTTGGACTTCCGCTCAAATCCCCACTGGTGGTGTCGGCGTCGCCGCTGTCGGAGTCGCTCGACAACATCAAGCGTATGGAAGATGCCGGTGCCGGCGCCGTGGTACTGTACTCGTTGTTCGAGGAACAAATCCGGCAGGAGCAACTCGCGCTGTTCCACCACACGACATATCACAGTGACAGCCACGCCGAAGCGCTCTCGTACTTCCCGGAGGTGGGCGAATATCACACCGACTCGCGCGGGTACCTGAACCTGATCCGGCGGGCCAAAGAATCGGTGAACATCCCGATCATCGCCAGCCTGAACGGCACCACGCCGGGCCGTTGGACGCGTACCGCCGCTCTGATGGAGCAGGCAGGCGCCGACGCGCTCGAGATGAACCTCTACAGCATCCCGACCTCGCCGCAGATCACCGGCGACGAGGTCGAGCGGGCCGACCTTGAGGTCGTGGGCAGTGTTGCCCGCACGCTGTCGATCCCGGTCGCAGTGAAGCTCAGCCCGTTCTTCAGCAGCCCGGTCAACATGGCCGCACGCTTTGCCGAAGCCGGAGCCAAGGGTCTCGTCATGTTCAACCGCTTCTATCAGCCCGATATCGATCTCGAGCTGCTGGAGGTCAAGCCGGGCGTGACGCTCAGCACGCCGGAGGCACTGCGCCTTCCGCTGCGCTGGATCGCGATCATGTACGGGCGCGTCGAAGTCGACTTCGCCGGCACCAGCGGCGTGCACAGCGGCGGCGACGCGGCCAAGCTGCTGCTGGCAGGCGCCAAGGTCACAATGATGGCAGCCGCCCTACTGCGCAACGGGATCGACTTCCTGAAGACGGTCGAGCAGGGCCTGCGCGAGTTCATGACCCAGCACGAGTATGAGTCGGTCAATCAGATGCGCGGCGCACTCAGCCAGATGCACACCGAAAACCCGGCGGCATACGAACGTGCGCAGTACATGCGCGCGATCCTGAACTACCCGACTGGTCTCTCGTAGACATCGTTCGGCTCACGAGAATACACTGAACAGGGGATGCACTTCGGCGCATCCCCTGTTTGATTTGTCGGCTGTCGTGAGGCCGCCGCGTTGTCGCTACGTGGATTCGGACAATCCAAAATTAACGAAACTTGAGACCAGAGGCACACATTCAAACCGCAGCATAACAATATTCGTACAAACATTGAGACAGTAAGGTTCGTTCACGTTCTCCTGTTTACGGGAAGAACTATGCGTTCGGGATGCAATTCGTTTTGCAATTCCGTTATTGTGTAAGCATGACCCGGGTACTATAGTTTTCAATGGCGGTGAAATTTGCACCGCTGTCGTTTTTATCGCGACATGCGCGGACTTTGTTATGTCGGCCATGTCTATGTCTGATGGTACTGCGAGCTGAGGAACGTCTATATGCGCATTGGAAATCAGAGACAGTGGTGGTTACGACTAGCGCCGATCGTGGTCGCGCTTGCCGTCTTCGCCTTCTCCAACCCGACCTACTCCCAACCGGGCAATGGCCGGCCCGTCACCACGCCGGAAGGTCCGGGCGAACTTCCTCAGCCGACGGTCGTCGCCACGGCACAACCGACGATCGCCGCACCAACCGCGGTTCCACCCACTTCGGTACCGGAAGAGCCGACTGAGGTCCCACAACAGCCAACCAATGTGCCGCAGCAGCCGACCGAAATCCCTCCCGAGCAGCCCACCGAGGCGCCAACGGAAGCACCAACCGAGGACCCCGTACTGATTGTCACGCCGGATCCGACCGAGCCGGCCGATGACGATGTCGAGCGCCCCCATCTCTATCAGACGTTCTGCCTCATGGAGATTACGGACAACGGCGACGATAATCCGTTCTCGTTCCGTTTCCGCGCGACCCAGCAGTACAACATCGCGTCCGTGGCTTGGACCTTCGGTGACAGCAGCACCTCATCGTCAGCCGATGTCGTCCACACGTACACAACCACTGGTAGTTTCCCGGTATCGCTGACCTGTACGCCGAGCGTCGCCGGGCCCAACATCGTCCTGACCGGCACCATCACGGTGCTCCCGCAGGCAAGCGCGCAGTTCGAACTGCTCCCGGATTATGTCGTTGAGCATCATCTCGAAGCGGATGGTCCGCTGACGATCTCGACCTTTAACCAGAGCCAACCGGATGCACCGACCACCACATATCTGTGGCAGGTCTTCCAGCTTCCCGACCTTGTTACACCGGTCGCCACGAGCGCGCTCCGCGATTTCAGCTACAACGCAACCGCGTATGGATCGTACGAGTTCCGCCTCACGGTGACCGTCGGACCGAGCCAGGCCATCGCGGGCAAGACCGTAACGATCAACGCCCCTGCCCCGACTGCCGACTTCGTTCTTTCACCGCAGACCGGCCCGCTGACCGCAGGTCAGTTGGATGTCGAATTCGAAGGTGTCGACCTCGGCACTGGCCCGATCACAACGTGGGAGTGGGACTTCGAGTACACGGCCCCGACGTTCGACATCGACGCGACCGGCCAAGGCCCGCACATCTATTCATATACATCTGAGGCCACCTTCACGATCCGCATGGATTACAGCGGCCCGGGCGGCGGCGGCACCGTGTTCAAGCAGGTGGTTGTCGAGCCTGACGTCGCGCCGCTAACGGCTATCTTCACCTACTACTTCACCGGGCGCGACCTGCCCGGCGGCGGCATCGAGGTCTGCTTCAACAACGAAAGCGTTGGCCCGTACACGATTGTGACATGGGACTTTGACGGCGATCTCGTGATTGACAGTACAAGCCTTGATTCGACCATCTGCTGGGAGTACCCGGCCGAGGGCGTTGTCGAGGTTCGGCTGCGTGTCGAAAACAGCTTTGGCTTCTCCGAAGATGCGCAGTTCATCACTGTGACACGCGCGCCGGTTGCCGCGTTCAGCATCGTCCCCGGCAACTCGATCACGCTCGGCACGCTCATCGACCTCGTCGATGCCAGTACCGGTGTCATCGACACGTGGTCTTGGGACTTCGACGGCGATGGCGTCGAGGACAGCGACGAGCAGAACCCGACCGGCATCTCGTTTACCCAGCTCGGGCCGAACCCGATCCGCTTGACAGTGACCGGCCCCGGCGGCACGTCGTTTGTCGAGGCGATTCTCGTCGTCAGCTACCTTGAGGCGGGTTGCGTCATCAATGGCCCGCTCGAGGTCGTTCCAAGCACGGGACCGACTGCCTACACTTACACAACCAGCCAACTGCAAGGGCGGACAGTGACGGAACAGCGCTGGATCCTTGCGGGTCCGGCAGCAGGGCTTCCGCTCACCGTCACCGACCCCGCATTGAACGTCAACTGGGCGGGCTACGGCACCGGCAGCTATCTGATCTCGTTGGAGATTACGCTGGACGACGGCAGCATTTGCAATACGGCGACGACCGTCAACGTGACGTTCCCGCCGATCAACTGCGTCGCCAATATCAACCCGGCGATCCCGAACCCGCTCTACCCGAGTGCCGATCAGTATACGTTTACCGGCACGCTAACCGACCCGGCCAACCGGCCGATCATCTCGCGCACGTGGACGATCACCCGCAACGGCGCGCCGTTTGCCAACGGCAGCGGTGCGATCCCGTACGTCTTCACCAATGAAATCGCGACGATCGGAAGCCCGATCAACTGGGTTGTGCGTTATGACGCGGTTGTCGATGACGGCGGCGGCGAGACGAGCGAGTGTTACGAGGAAATTCCGTTCCAGACGGTGCCGTTCCCGGACCCGGTCTGCGTGATCAGCGGGCCAGCAACACCGCTGCCCAACGTCGGTTCGTCCAGCGGCCTTGCGACTTACACGGTGGTCTACACGACAACTGGCCGTCCGGTCAGCAACCCGTTCTGGGCGGCAGGCGCGAACGGCACGATCATCAACCCGACGCTCAACGACACCAACGTCCTGTGGGCGTCTACACCGGCCTACACTTACAACTCCTCGGTCAGCTTGACCGCAACCGTCACCAACCCGGATGGCGCGCAGGTCCCGGTGAGCTGCAATCTGAACGTCACGCCGACCGTGCCGCGGCTAACCTGCGCGGCGATCAGCGGCGACCTGACACCGGTCGTTGGCGAAACGGAGATCTACACCGCTGGCAACCCGGGCAACGTGTTCGGGCGTACGGTCACGCGTACGATGGCGCTGTATCTTATGCCGGGTCTCACGTTGGTCGATCCACCGGGAGTCGTCAGCGGCAACTCGATCAGCTACGAGTTCCTGATCCCAGGACAGCAGTATCGTGTCGTGCAAACCGTGTCGGTTGATGGCGTACCGAGCGACTCGTGCACGAACTTCCGTACGCTCAACGTGACACTGCCACAAACCACCTTCGACTGCGACGCATTCCCCGGCGAGAGCGGCATCTACAACGATCCGACCGTCTTTAGCACGTCTGACGTCTATCCGTATCGCTTGGATGTCGACAATGGCAACGGCATCAATCTCCGTTACACCTACACGCTGATCGGACCAAATGGCGCAACCGTACCGCTCGGGTTCTTCGACAGCACAGCGGACGGCATCGTTACGCCGCCCCCATCACTGAACTTCACATGGGCGCAGCTCACCGCGAACTACGGACTCGGCAATTACATCATCCGCATTGACGTGTCGGCCGTCGACCCGCTCGTAACGCCCTACACGTGCGGCCTGCAGCGAAACATCGTCGTCGGCCAGATCGAGGTGCAGTACAACGACGTGATCGGCAACGGCTGGACGCGCTCCGCCCTGCCGGTCAACGAACCGGTCTGCATCACCAACACGTCGTACGACACCAATGGCAGCGCCGGCGCACCGAACCCCGAAGCCCTCGAATACACGTGGACGATCAGCGGCTCAGCCGGCCAAAACAGCCTCGGCATCACGTCTGCGACGACACAGGACTTGCCAGCCTGTATCAGCTTCAACACGCCGGGCACGTACACCATCCGGCTTGACGGCAACACGCCGAACTTCGGCGATGGCGGCTTCGACCTCGAAGACAACTTCACCCGTACGTTCAACGTCTACGGTCGTCAGAGTATTCTGATCAACCGCAGCGGCTCGGACTTCGGCGGCACGCTGCAGACGTTCACCGCCACTGGCGTGAACATCACCAGCGGCTACACGTGGCGCATCTACCAGCAGGGCACCAGCAACCTCATCGCCGGGCCCAACACCGGCAACCCGCAGAGCTATACGTTGGCCGCCGGCCTGTACACGGCAGAGGTTCGCGGCACTGGCCCGCTCGGCCTGACGATCGCGCGGCTCGACTTCGAACTGCTGCTGGCCAACGACCTGCGTGCGGCCTTCCGCGTCAACCCGTATCTCGGTGTCGCTCCGCTCAATGCCTGTTTCACCGACCTGAGCGTCGGCACGAACATCACGCTGTGGGAGTGGGACTTCGACGACGACGGCACCATCGACCTGACATACGGCCCGGGCGGCGCGCCGAACCTGATCTGCTACACCTACGGTTCGCCAAACACGACCTACCGCCCGCTCTTGACGGTCTATAACAGCCAGTTCATCCGGTCAGCGCAGAACACCGTTCGCACCTACAGCATCTTCGAAGCGAACGCCTCGTTCACGGTCCAGGACAACGGCGGCGGTTACTTCTGCTTCACGCCGCAGGTCGACCCGGGCGTCGACGTGACCGAATGGGATTTCGGTGACGGCAGCATCGTCGTGGTGAACAACAACAACCAGATCTGCCATCAGTACACGTCGTTCAGCCAACCGGGCGAGTACCTCGTCTGCATGGACTTTGCCGGTCCGGGCGGCACGCCCACTGGCACCTACTGCCGCGAAGTACCTTACGTTCCACCCCTCGGCGGCACGCCGAACCTGAGCATGTCGGCCTCGTGCTCGGCAGACCGGACGGCAACCTTCACGGTCACCAACAGCGGCGCGGCGATGAGCGTCCCCGACCAGATCATCATCCGTGATGAGGCGAACAACGTTCTGCTGATCGCACCGGTGCTGCTGGGCGCCAACGAGTCGGCTAACTTTACTGTCAACAACGTCTCCGGGAACATCACTGGCCGGCTGACGGATCGCCCGGCGGTCACGGCGACAACGCTTTGCTTCTACCCGCCCGAGATCAGCGTAGCGGTGGTCTGCACGGGCAACTTGCCGGTGTTCACGATCACCAACGCGCGCCCCAGCGACGGCCCGATGCCGTTCCCACAGAGCTTTACCATCACGGGCGCTGCCTCCGGTGTGGTCGTCAACAGCACCTTCCAGCTTGGCCTCGGTGTGCCGTCCGTCGACGTGACCCTACCGCCCGGCAGCAACCCGTACGACACGTACACGTTCGCCAGCAACGGCTATACGGGGACGTTCGACCTGTCACAGCAGTGCTCGCTGCTGCCGACGCTGACGTTCGACACGTTCTGCCGCACGACCGGCGGCGTGGCTGAGAGTGTGTTCCGCGTCATCAACACCAGCGCCAACCCGATGGTTCGGCCCGAGCCGTACACCATCACGGGCGGGTCGTATTCGGGCAGCGGTACATTCCAAGTCCCGGCCAACAGCTTCATCGAGCTTGTCGTGCCGGACGCCGAAGATCCGTACGCGACGTACACATTCAACAGCGCCAGCGTTGTCGGCACCTTCAGCCAGACCCATGCGTGCCAGCGCCCGGCGCTGAACGCGACGTACTCGTGCGCGTGGCCGCGTTCGTTCACGGTCAGCAACACCGGCGGCGCGATGCTTGAGGCGCAGGCGTACTCGATCCTCGACGGCAGCAACAGCACTGTCGCCAGCGGGAACATCACAATCCCGTCCGGCAGCAGCACCGTTGTCAACGTGCCCGCTGGTCTGAACCCGTACGACACGTACACGTTCTCGACGACCGGGTTCGCCTCTACGGTCAACTTCTCCGACTCGTGTGCACAGCCTGTGCTCGCCGCATCGGCCGTCTGCGCATGGCCGCGCGCGTTCACGATCACCAGCACCGGCGGGCCGATCCTCGAACCGCAGCCGTATGAGGTTCAGGACAGCTCCGGTACGCCGATCGTGACGGGATCCTTCTCGCCGGCGACCGGCTTCCCGCTGACGGTGCCGCTTCCCACGACAGTTGACCCGTATGCCGAATACACGTTCGTGACCAGCGGGTTTGCTGCCACCATCAATCTGCCGCACGACTGCGCCAATCCGGATCTGTCCGTGGCAGGTGTATGCAGCGATCCGCGCGTCTTCACAATCACGAACACCGGCGGTGACATGCTGACCGGCCAGACGTACCAGATCCTGCAAGGCGCGGTGGTCGTGCGTACAGCAACGTTCACGGTTGCTGGAGGCGCAAGCGTCGACGTGGCCGCGCCGAATGGACTCAACCCGTACGGCGAATACACGTTCGTGACGAACGGGTTCGCCGCGACGCTCAACCAGCCGCATACGTGCGGCCAACCGGAGTTCGAGCCGGGATCGGCATGCGCGGCGCCGCGTTACTTCACAATCACCAACAATGGTTCGCCGATGCTGTCGCCGCAGGACTTCGACATCCTGCGTGACGGGCAGGTGGTGTACTCCGGTTCGTTGATGCTCAACACCGGCGAGTCGTTCACTTTCACGCAGCCCGTGAGCGACGACCCGTACGGGACGTATACGCTGGTGTCTGACGGCTACGCCGACTCGCTGACGATCGACTACACTTGCGAGTATCCGGAATACACGGCGACCAACGTCTGCGGATACCCGGTGGCGGTCACGGTGACCAACACCGGCGCCGACGCGCTCCAGAGCGAGCCGTGGTCGGTGCTCGACAGCAGCAATGTCACGGTCGCCAGCGGCTCGGTGTCTCTGCCGTCGGGCGGCTCGGTCGCCGTCGACTTGACCGGCCTCAACCCGTACGACAGCTACACGTTCGCCATGCTTGGCTTCGGCACAGCAGTCGACGCGCTTACGCAGTGCGTCAGCCCTGACTTGAGCGCCAGCTACGTGTGCGCGCAGACGCCGTCGTTCCAGATCGTCAACAACGGCACCGACATGCTGCTTCCGCAGACGGTGACAGTCGTCAATGCGGATAGCGAGGTCGTGCTCACGCAGGACGTCCAGCTCGACGCGGGCGAGTCGATAGGGATCACGCTCAACGGCCTGAATCCGTTCGGCACCTACTCGCTGTCCTCCGAAGGCGGATTCCTCGCGACGCTGCAGTCATCCGGCACGTGCGACGAGACCGAGATCGGTCTACCGGCCGACCTCACGATCGAGGGTGTCTGCGGCAGCCCCGCCGGCTTCGTCGTGACCAACGTGGGGACGACGCCGTCTGGCCTGATCAGCTACAGCATCCTCGCGAGCGCCGATCAGTCAGTGCTGATCAGCGGGACGTTCAATCTGGCCGTCAACGAGGCGATCGCGCTCAATGCGCCGGCAGACGCCGACCTGAGCAGCGGAATCACGTTCGTTTCGGATGATCTCGGAACGCTAGCGACCACCGATTTGGTGTGCGACGGAACGACCGTGTTCCCGCGGATCGACCTCGAAAGCACCACCATCGGCCAGCTCGACACCGGCCCGACCTGCGGCCACAACTGCCCGGAGTTCAAGGTGTATCACACCGACGAACTGGGCGGCTGGGAGATCTTCCGCCTCGACGGCGCCGATCAGGTGACGCGCACGACTGCGCGTGAGAACTTGTCGTACGGCCTGAGCGACGACGTCAAGAGCTCGTCGCCCAGCCTGTCGCCGGACAACAAGTGGGTCATCTTCCAGAGCGACCGCGACGGCAACTGGGAACTGTATCTGGCGCCCACCAGCGGTGGCGGCCCGGAAAGCGTCATGCGCATCACCTACAGCACGCTTTCCAACGAAGTCGACCCGGTGTGGGGCCCGAACAACTTCGTGGTGTTCGAGTCGACCCGTAACGGCAACTGGGATCTGTACGCCATCGACATGCGCAGCGGCGACGAGTTCCAGCTCACCGACAGCATCGGCCACGAGATCAACGCGCACTGGTCGCTCGACGGATCGCGCATCGTATTCCAGAGCGATGTCCCGAACGAAGACGGCGTGCGCCTGTGGCAAATCTACGTGATGAACCTCGATACCGGAATCGTGACCAAGCTTAGCGACGGCACGACCAACGATGTCGAGCCGCAGTTCGCCAACAACTCGAACAAGATCACGTTCCGCAGCTACACTGCGACCGACGGCGATGGCAAGTACGAGATGATGAACCTTGACGGGACCGGCCGTGTCGCCTTCACCGACGGCGACGCAACCAACGCCGTGTGGTCGCCGAGCGACCGGTACATCGCTTACCAGTCAGACGTCGATGGCGATCTGGACATCTACGTATACGAAGTCGCTACCGGCAAGACGCGCCATGTCACTGACAATGCGGTGGCCGACTACGCGCCCAACTGGCTGTGCGACGACGACACGATCATCTTCACCTCCGACGTGGACGGCGATCCGAACCTGTTCGAGGTGAAGGCGTCGCCGATCGACGATGGCCCGGTGGCTGTCGAGGACGACGCGACTCAGATGACGTTCGAGGACAACAGCGATATCTACCCGCTGTCGTCACCGAGCGAAGAGAACGCCAGCCGCGAAGGTCACGCCGTAAACACCGAGTTTGGCCGTCAGACGTACTTCCTGCGCCAAGAGCCGGTGATCCTCGCATCGAACGTCGCTACGACGGCGGATGTCAACAACGGGCTGAACCTGAACGTCTGCCCGGGTGACCAACTCGCCAGTACGCGCTAGCGCATCGAACACGCAAACGCCCCCTATCGACAATCGATGGGGGGCCTTTTAATTTCCGGGCCGATTCTTGAGACTCCGGGGCGCCTGTATGTTACACTCGCGGCACAGGTCATCGTGGCATTTAGGGGGCACGAATGGTCGACCAATCCGAACTGGAGAGCGCGTTTGGCTTCGCTCCGGACGACCTGCAGGCCAACCGTGAGGGTCGCCTCTCTCGGCGGCAGATTCACCGCCTGTCCGCCGAGCAGGACTGGGCCGTAGCCGGTGCCGCCGCCGCAACGATCAGCCTCGGTTTCCTGTTCGTCAGTTTGATTATGTATTTCGTCATCGTACCGGCGCTTGGTGTCGAACTTGGCGCAGCGACGTGCCTCGTCATCACCGCGTGGATCACGCTCAGCCTCATCCTTGCGCAGGTCATCTTCACGGTAGCGCGCGGCCTGCTACACCGGCGGATGCGCCGGCGCGAATTTGCCTCAAGCCTGCGCCAGCGCATGCGCAACGCCGTGTCGGGTGCGGGAGTGTCACTTCCACATGCACAGGTCGAGCGAATCGATGGTGTGCTGACCCGCCAATCCGACGGCGAACACGAATACCTGATGCTCGGCGATGTCGAGGTCGGAAGTTCGATTACCGAAGACGATCACCGGCTGTGGGAACTGGAGATCGACCGGCATTACGCGCTCTATCGTGTTAAAGGCCCGGGCTGGATCGTCTCTGCGGAATTGGTGGACTGACCGGCACTCGAACTTAGCTCGCGGCTGATGCCGGAACGGCCGGCGTGATGTACTCTTGATAGGGGCGCGTCGCCTCGGATACGCGCAGCAACCAAAGGAACCCTACGTGATAGTGCGAAGCTTAAACGGCGCATGGACGCTTTCGAAGCGTGGCGAGGCGCAGACTTATCCTGCCACCGTGCCGGGCTGTGTACATACCGACCTGATCGCGGCTGGCGAGTTGGACAACCCGTTCTACCGGGACAACGAGAAGGGCCAGATGTGGATCGGCGAGACCGACTGGTCGTACACCTGCTCATTCGTTGTTGAACCGAACGTGCTCGACCACGACCGTGTACTGCTGCGCTGTCACGGGCTGGACACGCTGGCGACCGTGACTATCAACGACACTGTGATCGGCCGCGCCGACAACATGTTCCGCACATGGGAATTCGACATCAAGCCAGTGCTGGTCGCAGGTGAGAACGTGATCCGGGTCGACTTCGACGCGCCGATGCCCTTCGCGCGCAAGATGGACGCGGAAAAAGGCATGATGGCGGGCTGGGTCGAGCCGATGCGCATCAACAGCGCCGCATGGATTCGCAAGGAGCCGTGCAACTTCGGCTGGGACTGGGGCCCCAAGATGGTCACCAGCGGCATCTGGCGCGACATCGAACTGGTCGCATTCAGCACCGCACGGTTGAGCGACGTGCAGGTACTGCAAGAGCACCGTGCCAGTGCGGTCGACCTCACCGTGAACATCAAGGCTGAACAAACGGGATCGGCGCCACTCGATGCCCGCGTGCTCGTTTCGTTCGCCGGTCAACCCGTTGGGGAGGCCGTGGTTGATCTGAGCGCCGGCGGAACCGCGACGGCCGAGCTGAAGATCGACAATCCGCACCTGTGGTGGCCGAACGGCATGGGCGATCAACCGCTATACGACGTCACAGTCGAGCTTCGCAGTGGTGACGTGCTGGACACGTGGTCGCGCTCGGTCGGCCTGCGCACGCTGACGCTCGAACGTCACCCCGACGAGATCGGCGAGTCGTTCTACTTCGCCTGCAACGGCGTGCCGTTCTTCGCCAAGGGCGCGAACTGGATCCCGGCCAGCCCGTACCCGTGGGAGCCGCAGGCGGACGACTACGACCGGCTCGTTCGAGCCGCGGCGGACGCCAACATGAACATGCTTCGCGCGTGGGGCGGCGGCATCTACGAACACGATCCGTTCTTCGACGCCTGCGATCGATACGGGATCACGGTGTGGCAGGACTTCATCTTCTCGTGCGGCACTTACCCCAGCTTCGACGCCGAGTTCATGGCGAACGTGACGGAAGAAGCGAAGGACAACATTCGCCGGCTGCGCCATCACCCGTGTATGGCGCTGTGGTGCGGCAATAACGAGATCGAACAAGGCATGCCGGACAGCCCCGGTTGGCAGGAGTCGATGAGTTGGGCGGACTACAGCCGCTTGTTCGACGAACTGCTGCCGTCACTCGTGCGCGAACTTGACCCCCAGCGCGCCTATTGGCCGGGCAGCCCGCACAGCCCGCTTGGCGATCGCGCCGATCATCGCAACCAGACCTGCGGTGACACCCACTTGTGGGACGTGTGGCACGGCAAGCAACCCTACGAGTGGTATCGCACGCGCTTTGACCGGTTCGTCAGCGAGTTCGGTTTCCAGTCGTTCCCCGAACCTGCTACCGTGGAGGAGTTCACGCTGCCGGACGATCGCAACGTCACCAGCTACGTGATGGAACACCACCAGCGCAGTGCGATCGGCAACAGCACGATCATTCATTACTTGCTCGACTGGTTCCGGCTTCCAACCTCGTTCGAATCAACGTTGTGGCTCAGTCAAATTCTGCAGGGGCTGGCGATGAAGTATGCCGTCGAGCACTGGCGGCGCAACATGCCGGTGACGATGGGCACGTTGTACTGGCAGCATAACGATATGTGGCCGGCGCCAAGCTGGGCGTCGTTGGACTGGAAAGGCAATTGGAAGGCGCTGCACTACATCGCGCGTCACTTCTATGCGCCGCTGCTGGTCTCAGGCGTCGAAGACGTGACACGGTCCACGGTCGAAATCTATGTGACCAGCGACCTCAACGAAGCGGTGAGCGGCACCGTCGTCTGCACGGTCACCGACCTGAACGGACGCATCCTTGAGGAGAACACCTACCCGGTTCAGATCGCGCCGCGCAGCAACGCGCTGGTTCAAACGGTCGGAGGCATCCGTCCCGCGCGCGAGGTCATGGTGTGGCTCGAACTGCATGTGGATAACGCCGTCGTATCGAATAACCTGCTTACGATGAGCCGACCCAAACACCTCTCGCTGCCCAGCCCGGTATTTCAAGTCGACATCTCGCCGCTGGACAAGGGTCGCGCCGCAGCGATGATCAACGTCGACGTTCCGGCGATGTTCGTATGGTTGGAACTGCCGGGGGCAAAGTTCTCCGACAACTTTGTACACCTGCGTGCCGGGCGGCCCGCGTTCATCGAGTTCGATCTGCCTGATGGCATGTCGGTGGTCGAGGCGAGCCAACGGCTGAGCGTGCGCTCGCTCGTCGACACGTATCGTTGATCGCGCGCCGGGGGCGTTGATGCGGGTTCTAGTCACTGGCGGAGCAGGTCGGATCGGGCGTATCGTGGTCGCCCATCTGCGCGACAGCGGATGGGACGTAACGAGTATCGATATCGCGGACGACCCGCAGATTGCCGGCATCGAGCATTCCGCCTGCGACATTACCCGGTTTGACGACGTGTTTGGACACATGCGCGGGTGCGGTGCCGTCGTACACCTCGCGGCGCTGCCGAGCCCCTACTCCGGCTACGGCCACGAGCTGTACCGCATCAATACCGTCGGTACGTTCAACGTGTTCGAGGCGGCCGCCCAATCTGGCGTGCAGCGCGTCGTGCAGGCCAGCTCGATCAACGCGGTCGGAGCGTTTTGGAGCGTTGTCGACATCCGCCCGCAGTACTTTCCGATCGACGAGGATCATCCGCCGTTCACGACCGACCCCTATTCGTTCGCTAAGCAGCAGGCGGAGGCCATTGGCGCGTACTTCTGGCGGCGCGACGGCCTCCGCAGCGTCGCCCTGCGGTTGCCGGGTGTCTATCAGCCTGACTACACCCAAAGCACGAACTATTGGCACCGCCGCACTGCCGCGTGGCGCACGCTCGACTCCTTGCGCGCAATGCCGGTCACCGAGTGCCGATCGCGTATCGACGCTGCCGTACAGAGGAGCATAGAGTTTCGTCGGGGGCGGCGCATGGAGTATCCCGAGCAGCCAACAGCTCCGACTGACTCAGACAGTCTTGACGACTCGGTATTGCGGGCAGTCCACTACGATCGGTTCAACTTCTGGGCGTCGATGGACGTGCGCGATGCCGCGCTGGCGGTCGAGTGCGCCCTACGCGCCGAATTCGATGGCAGCCATACGTTGTTCGTCAACGACTCGCACAACTACTGGGGATACGACTCGCACGCGCTGGTCGAGATGTTCTTTCCCGACGTGACGACATGGAAGCGTGCTGTACCGGGATCGGAAGCACTGGTCAGCATCGACCGCGCTCGAGCATTGATTGGGTTTGAACCGCAGTACTCGTTGGCCGGGAGCAAGACGCCATGATGCACATCGCCGAGGTCCTGCCGCCGACGCCGTCGCCGTTATGGACGATGGCCAAACAATGCGGAGTCGATCACGCGGTCGGGACATTCGATTGGAGCAGGGGTCTGGATGTGCCGAAGGACGAACTGCCGTGGAGCTATTCGTCGCTGGCGCGGCTCAAATCGGCATACAACGACGCTGGATTCGAGCTCTCGGTGATCGAGAATCGGCCCCCGCTCGACAAGGCGAAGCTCGGCCTGCCGGGGCGCGACGACGAGATCGACGCCACGTGCGACCTGATCCGGAATATGGGCAGGCTCGGCATCCCGGTTTGGTGTTACGAATGGATGCCGGTGATGAACTGGATGCGGACCTCAACCACGATCCCCACTCGGGGCGGCGCAATGGTCACCGGCTACGATCATGCGCAGATGCAGGACGCCCCCCTCACCGAATACGGCGAGGTTGGCGAAGATACGCTTTGGGAGACGCTCGAGTACTTCCTGCGCCGTGTCATTCCGGTGGCCGAAGAGTCCGGCGTTAAATTGGCGATGCACCCGGACGATCCCCCGCTGTCCCCGATTCGCGGCCTCGGGCGCATCATGCGCAGCATCGAGAACTTCCAGCGCTTGCTCGACCTCGTCCCCAGCGGTGTCAACGGGATCACTTTGTGCCAGGGCAATTTCACGCTGATGACCGACGACCTACCCCGTGTAATTCGCAATTTCGGTGCGCAGGACAAGATCTTCTTCGTGCATATGCGGGACGTGCGCGGTACGCCCGAGCGCTTTGTAGAGACCTTCCACGACGATGGCCAGACCGATATGGCCACGTGCATGCGCGCATACCGCGATGTCGGGTTTGATGGCGTGTGCCGTCCCGACCACGTGCCGACCATGGCCGGCGACTCCAACGAGAACGCGGGGTATTCGTCGATTGGGCGACTATTCGCAATCGGCTACTTGAAAGGTCTGCGCGAAGCCGTATACACCGAACATCGTTAGCACTGCTGCGTTTGTCAATGCCGGTTAGCCGAACAGAAGGGACACGAAGCGTGAACGACTCCGGAACGATTCAAGACAACGTCCGCACGGGATCGCGCCCGTCCGCGCTGCGCATCACCGACATGCGCATTTGCAACCTGCGCGGCCTGCCGATGGACGCAACGATCCTGCGCATCGACACCAATCAGGGGATCAGCGGGTATGGCGAGGTGCGCGATTGGGCCAGCCCGACGTTTGCGCTGATGCTCAAGAGCCGCATCATGGGCGAAAACCCGTGCGACATCGACCGCATCTTCCGCAAGATCAAGCAGTTCGGGCACCATGCCCGACAGGGCGGCGGCGTGTGCGGGGTCGAAATGGCGTTGTTCGACCTCGCCGGCAAAGCGTACGGTGTCCCGGCGTATCAGCTGCTCGGCGGACGCTTTCGCGATCGCGTGTTGTGCTACTGCGATACCGAATCGGTGCCGGACGGCTATCAGATGGGCCAACGGCTGAAGGAGCGCATGGAGCGCGGCTTCCGGTTCCTGAAAATGGACGTGGGAATCGGCCTGCTGCGCGACATCCCGGGCACGTTGATCGCGCCGCCCGGCATGCTTGACACCAGCGAGATCATGCACCCGTTCACCGGCATCCAGTTGTCGGAATACGGCGTCGAGGTCCTGACCGAGTACGTCCGGCAGGTGCGCGAGGTGATCGGAAGTGAGGTGCCGCTGGCGGTCGACCACTTCGGCCACCTCAACCTCGAGTCGTGCATTCGGGTCGGTCAGGCGCTCGACCGCTTCTCCCTCGCATGGTACGAGGACATGATTCCGTGGCAGTTCACCGACCAGTACGTTCGGCTGTCGCGCTCGGTGAACACGCCGATCTGCACCGGTGAGGACATCTACCTCAAGGAGGGTTTCAAGCCGCTGCTGGAGGCGCGCGCCGTCTCGGTCATCCATCCCGACTTGGCGACGTCCGGCGGCCTGCTCGAAACCAAGAAGATCGGCGACATGGCGCAGGATCACGGGGTGGCAATGGCGATGCACTTCGCCGGATCGCCGGTGTCGTTCCTCGCCAATATCCACTGCGCGGCCGCCACCGAGAACTTCCTCGTGCTCGAAAACCACTCGGTCGACCTGCCATGGTGGGACGACTTGATCGACGGCGTCGCCAAGCCGATGATCGTGGACGGGTACGCCGCCGTTCCGGAGACGCCGGGGCTTGGTCTCAGCGACGTGAACGAGGCGGCACTGCGCGAGCACATAGATGAGTCGCGCGAGGGTGGATACTTCGAACCCACGACGGCGTGGGACGGCGAGCGCTCGCACGACCGCTTGTGGAGTTGATCCGCCCGGCGAGCCAGTGATGTCATAGGGGCGATACCGCCGAATGTCACGGGTCGCCTGTTTCGACTCGCTTCACTGTCAACTGGCCGGGTAAGTGCTTGACTCTGCTTCCCTCGCGGCGTTACATTTGAAGGGACGGGACGCGAGCGAGGGCTTGCGCCTCGGCTCAGTTGTCCAAGTAGAGGAGCGTTCTTCGATGAAGACCAGAGTGTCGTTGTTGCTCGTAATCGCCGTGGTGATGGCCTCGTTCGGCTTCGCCGTGGCACAAGATGCGCCGAGCGGCGATCTTGAGATTTTCTCGTGGTGGACGGGCGGCGGTGAAGAAGCCGGCCTGAACGCCATTATCGCGCGTTTTAGTGAACTGTATCCGTCGATCAACGTGATCAACTCGGCAGTCGCCGGTGGTTCGGGTGTGAATGCCCGCGCCGTCCTCACCTCGCGCATGTTGGGTGGCAACCCGCCCGACACGTTCCAGGTGCACGCCGGTGAAGAACTGAACGCGCTGTGGGTCGCCGCGGGCCTGATGGAACCGCTGAACGACATTTATGAGGAGAACGGCTGGCTCGAGCAGTATCCGGAAGGTCTGCTTGACCTGATCACCGACGAAGAGGGCAACATCTACGTCGTGCCGGTCAACATCCACCGTTCGAACGTGATGTGGTACGTCCCCGCCAAGCTCGAAGAGTGGGGCGTCACCGTACCGGCGTCGTGGGACGAGTTCGTGGACGTGACCTGCCCGGCCCTGCTGGCCAAGGATGTCACCCCGCTGGCCGTCGGTGAGAACTGGACGCAGGCGCATCTGTGGGAAAGTGTCGCGCTCGGTGTTCTGGGTGAAGAAGCCTACAACGGCCTGTGGAACGGTTCGACCAGTTGGACCAGCCCCGAAGCCGTCGCCGTGTGGGACACCTACGGCAAGGTTCTGGATTGCGCGAACGACGACATGAACGCGTTGAGCTGGCAGGATGCCTCGCAGCGCGTGGCCGAGGGCGCCGCAGCCTTCAACATCATGGGTGACTGGGCGGCTGGTTTGTTCCTGGTCGATCTGGCGCTCGAGCCGGGCACCGGTTTCTCGTGGGCCGCGGCTCCCGGCACCGATGGCGTCTTCATGATGTTGTCGGACACCTTCGGTCTGCCGAAGAACGTTACCAACCCCGGCGCTGTGCGCGCGTGGTTGAGCTTCCTCGGCACGGCTGAGGCGCAGGACCTGTTTAACCCGGTCAAGGGTTCGCTGCCCGCCAACACCACGGCACAGATCGACAATGCCGAACTGTACAACGCGTACTTCCAAGATGCGTATGCGGACTGGACGTCGAACGCGATCGTCGGCTCGCAGGCACACGGTCTGGTCGCTCCGCCGGCGTTCAGCAACGGCTTTGCGGGCATCATCGCTGGCTTCCAAGGCGACCGCGACTCGGCGACGGCTTCTGCCAACACCGCAGTGCTGGCGCTGCAGACCGGTATGGTTCAGTAGTTCAGACACTGCTGGCCCGATGAAGTAATCGCAGCGTCCTGCGAGTCCGCTTGGCTCGCAGGACGCTGTCCTTTCCACATGCCATCGAAAGGAGCTTGCCGTGATCGGTCAGAGCCGGCGCGACCGTCTCATCGCGTTCTTCATGCTGTTACCCTCGTTGATATTGCTCGGTATCTTTGTTTACGGGTTCATCGGATCGACGCTGGCCACCTCGCTGACCGACTCCAGCGCAATGCAGCGGCTGATGGGTGCGCCAGCCAACAACATCGGGCTTAAGAACTACAACGACTTGTTTACCGGCGTCCTCGACTCGCGCTTTCGGACGGATGTCGTCAACACCGTGTTTTTCACAGCCATGTTTATCGCCGTATGCCTCGTGATCGGGATGCTGTTGGCGATCCTGCTCGACCAAAAGATACGCGGCGAGGGCATCTTCCGCACCATCTTCCTGTTCCCGATGGCGCTCTCGTTCGTGGTGACCGGCGTTGTTTGGAAATGGCTGTTCAACCCGGACGCTGGTATCAACGTGCTGCCGACGGCAATTGGCCTGCCGAAAGGCACCTTCCGTTGGTTCATTAGCGAAGATCAATGGCTGCAGTTCAACTGGCAAGACCTTCCGGTCATCGTCCTCTATGTCGTTCTGGCGATTGTGTTGATCTGGGCGCTGCTGCGCTGGTCGCGAACGCGCAGCACGGTGGCGGCATTGATCGCCGCCGGCGCTATCCTGATTTCGGTGTATATCACATTTGGCGATGCGAGCGCGGTGCGCTTCCCCAACCGCGAGGTGAAGGGCTTCAACGTCGCTCTGATCGCAGTCGTGTTGGCCGCGGGTTGGCAGATGGTCGGCTACACAATGGCCATGTATCTGGCCGGGTTGCGCGGGATCAGCGAAGAACTGCGTGAGGCGGCCCGCGTGGACGGGTGCACCGAACTCGGTGTCTACCGCCACATCGTATTCCCGCTGCTGGCCCCGATTACGCTGAGCGCCATGATCATCCTCGGCCACATTTCCCTCAAGATCTTCGACCTCGTGTACGTGCTGGGCGGCGGTGACAACCTGTATATCGACATGCCCGGCCTCAACATGTTCTTCGAGACGTTCCGCGGGCAGCAGTTCGGGCGCGGCGCAGCGATCGCCATGGTGATGCTGATCATGGTCGCGGTCGTCATCATTCCGTACTTGGTCACCAGCTTGCGCTCACAGGAGAAAAACGCATGACCGCGATAACCCGTCCTGCCCTCCGCCGGCGCAGCGTGCCCATCGGTCGATACGCCATTTACGGCTTGTTGATCCTTTTCGCCGCGGTCTTCCTCTTGCCGGTGTACATGGTACTGATGACCGGCCTTAAGAACCCGGCCGAGGTCAGCATCTCGACGATGTGGCAGCTCCCGCAAAGCTTCTCGCTAGAGAGCTACGGACTCGCGCTGCAAGAGCTTGCCCCCGGCCTGACCAACAGTTTTCTGCTCGTCATCCCGGCAACGATCATCTCGTCGGTGCTCGGGTCGCTGAACGGCTATGTGTTGAGCAAGTGGCGCTTTCCGGGCGCGAATATCCTGTTCCCGCTGATGCTGTTCGGCATGTTCATCCCGTATCAGGCCATCCTGATCCCGCTGGTGCAATTCCTCAGCTCGATCGGCCTGTACGACAGCCTGCCGGGGTTGATCCTCGTCCACGTCGTGTACGGCCTGCCGATCACCACGCTGGTGTTCCGCAATTACTACGCCGAAGTCCCCAACGAGATGCTCGAAGCCGGTGCGATCGACGGGTGCGGCTTCTTCGGGCTGTACTGGTATGTTGTGCTGCCGCTGTCGCTGCCGGGCTTCGTGGTCGTGATCATCTGGCAGTTCACGCAGATCTGGAACGAATTCCTATTCGGCGTTACGGTCGCGCAAGGCACACCGACCGTGACTGTGGCGCTGCAGAACCTGAGCGGTAGTCAGATCGTGCAGTGGAACGTGCAGATGGCCGCCGCGCTGCTGGCCGCGCTACCGACGCTGGTCGTGTACATTCTGCTTGGCCGGTACTTTATCCGCGGCCTGCTGGCCGGCAGCGTGAAGGGATAGAACGACGCACCGCGATCAATACAGGAGGTCCAATACGCATGACAACGGTTGAGCACGTCCTGTCGGTCAAGTGTCACTTGGGCGAAGGCCCGCTGTGGTGCGCGCGCGACCAGCGGCTGTATTGGGTCGACGCGTTCGCCGGTACCGTGCACACTTATCATCCAGAAACCGGCGCGCATGGCAGCCACGTGTTCGACGATTGGGTAACCTGCATCGCGATTCGCAAGTCAGGCGGGTTCGTGCTGGCGATGCGTCGCAAACTGGCGTTCTGGGATGGATCGTCGGCGCGTGTCGACACCGTCGCAGAGCCGTTTCCTACCGACAAGCCTGAAATGCGCTTCAACGACGGAGCCGTCGATCCGGCCGGGCGATTCTGGATCGGCGGCGTCACCAACGGCGAATACGCCGCGCCGCTGCTCCGGCTTGATCCTGATCTGTCGACTCACGAGATGGACCGCGGGTTCAGTGTCTCAAATGGGATCGGATGGACTCCCGATCGCAAGACGATGCTGTTCACCGACTCGCCGCCCCGCAAAATCTACGCCTACGACTACGACCTTGCCACCGGGGCAATCAGTGACCGCCGCGTGTTCGCTGACGTGCCCGAATCGCTCGGCGTGCCCGACGGGCTGACAATCGACAGTGCGGGATATACGTGGAGCGCGCATTGGGATGGCTGGCGCCTGACGCGCTACGCGCCGGACGGTTCGATCGACCGCATTGTGCCGGTGCCAGTGGCGCGCGTGACGAGTTGTATCCTCGGTGGGCCGGACCTGGCCGAAATGTATGTTACGACGGCCGCTCCGGGCGAAAACGACACGACGCATCAGCCGTATGCAGGCGACTTGTTCCGGCTACGCGTCGACGTACCCGGTCAGCCCGAGCCGGAGTTCGCAGGATAAGCGAATGCCGCCGAACGTGAGGTTTGTTCCCTGTGTAATGTGACGTTACCAACTTCAGGCAGGGACAGCGTCGTCGTACAATAGAGTCATACTCATCGCTTCGCTACCCAGCACGCGATGGGTTATAGACGCAGCGCCGAAAGGAAGACCGATGACCCGGACCGGGCGTATCGCCCGCGTATTCGGCGTTGTCATCGATGTCGAATTCGCGTCAGGCGATCTTCCAAGCATCTACAACGCGCTCATCATCACGCGTGATGACGGAACTGAACTGGTTGCCGAGGTTCAGGAGCACGTCGATCCGTATACGGTACGCGCCATCGCGATGAGCAGCACCGATGGGCTGCAGCGCGACCTCCCCGTAATCGACACAGGAGACCCGCTGCAAGTGCCGATTGGCCGCGCCGTTCTCGGCCACTTGTTCAACGCGGTCGGCGAACCGATCGACGGGTGGGACGTGCCGGACGGTGTGACGCGCCGGTCGATCCACGCCCCTTCGCCGCCGATCAAGTCACAGCGCAGCAACCGGCAGGCGGTCGTCACCGGCATCAAGGCCATCGACCTGCTCACGCCGTACCCGCGCGGGGGCAAGATCGGGCTGTTTGGCGGGGCAGGCGTCGGCAAGACCATGATGATGATCGAGCTGATGCACCACATCATCCAGCACCTTGGCGGCATCGTGGTCTTCGCCGGTGTGGGTGAACGCAGCCGCGAAGGCAACGAGCTGTGGCTGGAAATGCGTCGCAGCGGCGTGCTGGAGCACGCCGTGCTGGTGTTCGGCCAGATGAATGAACCACCGGGTGCGCGCCTGCGCGTGCCTCTCACGGCGTTGACGATCGCAGAACATTTCCGTGACGCAGAACAGCGCCCGGTGCTGTTCTTCCTCGACAACATTTTCCGCTACATTCAGGCCGGCGCGGAGGTCTCGGCACTGCTCGGTCACCTGCCGAGCGCCGTCGGATACCAGCCCACGCTGGACAGCGAAATGGGCGCGCTGCAAGAACGCATCACGACGACCTCGCGCGGCAGCGTGACGTCGGTTCAGGCGGTATATGTGCCGGCTGACGACATCACCGATCCGGCGGTCGTCGCCACCTTCGCTCACCTCGACGCTTCGACGGTGCTGTCGCGCCGGCAGGCGAACCTCGGCTTCTACCCGGCAATCGACTCGCTGCGCTCCAACAGCACCATCCTGACGCCTGACGGGGTCGGCCGCGAGCACTACGAGATCGCATCGCGCGTTCTGGCGCTGCTTGCCCGCTACGAGGAGCTGCAAGATGTGATCGCTATTCTCGGCATGGAGGAGCTGACCGATGACGATCGGGTCGCGGTTGGACGCGCCCGCCGGATTCAACGCTTTCTGACGCAGCCGTTCTTCGTGTCGGAGGCGTTCACAGGCCGGCCCGGGCGCTACGTCGAGCTGAACGAGACGCTGCGCGGTTTTCGCGAGATTGCCGACGGCAAGCACGACGATCTGCCGGAACAGGCCTTCTATATGGTCGGCGGGATCGACGAAGCCGTCGCCAATGCGGAGCAGATGCGGGAGGGAAAGACACATGGCTGATCGCTTGCGGCTCACCGTACGCGCGCTGACCGAAGTCGTCCTCGCTGTCGAAGACGCGCGGGTCGTGCGCTGCATGTTGACCGACGGCGCGATCGCTATTCTGCCACGCCATGCACCGCTGCTGGGCGAACTGGCCGCCTATGGAATCGAATGGGACGACGACGCTGGGACGCACAGCCTGTCGGTGAATGGCGGCATCCTGTCGGTTCGGGATGGGGAGGTCGTGATCCTGCTTGGAACGCGCCTTGACGCCAGCGAGAGTACAGCGTTATCCCGACTGGCGCGCGCCAGCCTGAGCGATCCGGCGCGGGCTGCGATGCGAGAGGAGTTCTCGCCATGAGGCCGCGCCCTGACGACACATTCTGGGGGACGCTCTGGCGCGAGGCCATTCTGGCCACGTCGCTCGGTTGGAATCTTGCCGTACCGATCTTCGCCGGGGTGCTGTTGGGGTACGTGCTCGACCGCGCCCTCGAGACCGGCCACATCTTCACACTCGGGCTGCTCGTGTTCGGCGTCGCGGTCGGCTACTACAACCTGATGCGGGTCATCCAGCGGATCGACCGCGCCGATCGCGAACGACAGCGCAAAGAAAAGGAGGATCGGAGATGAGCCTGTGGGTTTGGTTCATTGGAGGCATGTTCGTAGGCCTGTTCAGCGTGTACTCGATGCACCGGACGGTCGACGGCTTGCATCCGGAGATGGCAGAGCGCGCGAGCGTTCTGCTGTTTGCGGGCATGCTGCTGCGCCTGCTGCTGACGGCCACGCTGTTGGTTGCCGCCCTGCAGCAGAGCATCACCGCAGCACTGATCGCGTTCGCCGCCGTGATCCTGACACGATGGGTCGCAGTCGGCGTGACCGCCTTCCGCCATCACAACGAGGACGATCATGGACAGCGTCTTCCCGCAAGTCGTCTTTGAAATCGCCGGGGTTCCGGTTCGCGACACGGTGATCTCGACGTGGATCATGATCGTGATCGTCACCGTAATCCTGCTCGCGCTCGGACGACTTCGACCGACGGCGCTGGAAATGCTGCTGGACTTCCTCGCCGATCTGGTGTCAGACGTTATGGGCCGACCGGCAGGCCGCTATCTGCCGCTGCTCGCTTCGCTGGCGATCTTCATCGCCGGATCGAACGTGATCGGCAACATCCCGATCGTGACGTCCCCCACGCGGGACATCAACACGCCGCTGGCGCTGGCGTTGATCGTATTCTTTTCGGTGCACTACTTCGGCATCCGCAGCAGCGGCGTGATCGGCTACATCAAGGGCATGGCCTCGCCGATCTTCGTGTTCCCACTGGAGGTCATCGGGCAGTTGACGCGCACGCTGTCACTCACGCTGCGTCTGTTCGGCAATATCCTCAGCACCGACCTGATCGTAGCCGTGGTGTTTGTGCTGGCCCCGCTGTTCGTACCCATACCAGTTGCCGGTTTCAGCATCTTCACCGGCATCCTGCAAGCGTACATCTTCACAGCGCTGGCAGCCGTTTATATCGGCGCTGGACTTGAAGCGACCGCCCCCACTCAATCTGGTAACGAGAAGGAGATGACTCATGGCTGACATCGAAGCCAAAACCCTAATCACCGTGGTGACTATCATCGTTGCCGGCCTCGGTATCGTATTAGGCACGGCCATCCCTGCGCTGGTCGAAGGTCGCGCGGTGACACGAGCGCTCGAAAGCATTGCTCGTCAGCCCGAGTCTTCGCGGGACATTCGCACAACCCTGCTGATCTCGATGGCTCTGCTCGAGTCGACCGCGATTTACGTCCTGCTGGTCATGCTGATTCTGCTGTTCGCGAACCCGCTGCTGGACCGGTTCTTCAGCTAGGAGGCACGTGCCATGCTGGAGATCGATCTGGCGACACTCGCCTTTCAAGTACTGAACTTCCTTGCGCTAACAGCGCTGCTGTACTATGTGCTGTTCCGTCCCGTCATGCGGCGTGTCGAAGCACACGCGAAAGAACGGGCCGCGCTGGTCAGCCAGATGCAGCGCGAGCGTGATGACGCTGCAGCGCTGCGTCAGGACCTCGAAGCACGGACGAAACGCCTCGACGAAGACGCCGATCGCATGATGAGCGAGGCTCTTAACCGCATTCACGCCGAACGCGGGCGGCTGATGGCCGAGGCGGAAACCGAGGTTGAGCGCATCTTGGCGGAGGCGCACCTTGACGCGCGCGGTATTCGGCGGCAGATGATCGATGAGTTTCACGACGACCTGCTCGACACGATTCTCAGCGTGAGCGGTCACGTTATTCGCGAGACCGCCGAGCGCGACATCCACGACCAGATGCTGCAAGCGCTGGTCGATCGCGTCTGGAAACTGGGCCAGACCGAGATGCAGCAGGTCGAAAACCTGCGCCGGTCGCTAGGGCAACGGACACCCGTCGCCGACGTGGCAACCGCATATCCGCTGACACCGGAGCAGACGGCACAGCTCACCCGGACGTTCAGCGCGCTCGCCGACCGAGATGTCGAACTGACTGTGGCGGTCGAGCCGGATCTCCTCCTCGGCGCAACCGTTCGGCTGGGCGATCTCGTGATCGATCATTCTACGGCGCACAAGCTGCACGGCCTGCGCGGCGAGATTGAGACTCTGCTCAAGTCTGAATCGACGGTGCCCGCATGACTGAATCGCCACGGGATACCACACCGCAAGGCGCCGCTGCCGTAGCGCCGTTCGACACGACCGCGATCGTTCAGGCAGCACGCGAGCGGGCAGCGGAACGCATGTCGGCACCTCCGGCCGAGCCGGACCTGCCCGCGCTGCTTCGATCAATCCGCGATCGGCTGACGACGTTCTCAAAACGCGTTGTGCTGCGTGAGGTGGGCACCGTCCTCAGTGTAGGCAGCGGCGTGGCGGCAGTCTCCGGCTTGCGGCAGGTTCGCACCGACGAAATCGTGGCGTTTCCGACAGGCGTTCAGGGATTGGTGCTCAACCTCGATCACGGCGAGGTGGACGTCATCTTGCTCGGCTCCGAACAAGGCATCCGCGGCGGCGACATGGTGGTCGCCGCCGGCGAACGCCTGCGGGTGCCGGTCGGCACGACACTGCTCGGCCGCGTGGTCAACCCGTTGGGCGCACAGCTCGATGAGGGCGCGCCGATCGACCCGGCCGAACACCGTTTGCTAGAACGCAGTGCGCCGGGCATTGTCGACCGCGCGCCGATCAACCAGCCGCTGTATACGGGCTGCAAACTGATCGATGCGCTGATTCCCATTGGACGCGGCCAGCGCGAGCTGATCGTGGGCGATCGCAAGACAGGCAAAACGACCTTGGCGATCGACGCGATTCTGGCTCAGCGCGAGACTGACGTCGCCTGTGTGTACGTGGCGGTCGGGCAGCGCAAGTCGTCGATTGTCGAGACGATCGACATCCTGCGCCGTACTGGGGCGCTGCGTTATACCACAGTCGTCGCCTCCAGCCCGGACGACCCGCCGGCGCTGCGCTATCTCGCGCCGTATGCGGGCTGTGTCATGGCGGAGTACCTGATGCACGCAGGCCGCGACGTGCTGATTATTTACGACGACCTGAGCAAACATGCCGATGCCTACCGCGAACTCAGCCTGCTGCTGAGGCGGCCTCCGGGGCGCGAAGCCTACCCCGGCGACATCTTCTATCAGCACGCCCGGCTGCTCGAACGTGCATGCAAACTGAACGACGCATCGGGCGGGGCGTCGCTGACCGCGCTGCCCATTATCGAGATTCAGCGTGGCAACCTGTCGTCGTACATCTCGACCAACCTCATTTCGATCACGGATGGGCAGATCGTGCTCGACAGCGCCATGTTCAACCGCGGCATCAAACCGGCGATCGACGCGGGCCGGTCGGTTTCACGGGTGGGCGGCTCGGCGCAGACGCGGGCCATGCGTAGCGTCGCCGGCCAGCTCAGGCTCGATCTTGCGCAGTTCGAGGAAGTCGCCCACTTCACACGCTTCGGCACCGACGTCGACGACGCGACCCGCCGCCAAATCGAACGCGGGACCCGTCTGCGCGCCGTGCTGACGCAGCCCGCGCACCAACCCCGAGCGCTGTCGGAGCAGATCGTCGCGTTGTATCCAGCGGCGAACGGCTTACTCGATGCGCTGCCGGTCGATCGAATCCCGCAGTTCGAGCATGCCCTGATTCGACATCTGGAAGCGAGTTACGCCCACGTCCTGCGCGAGATCGACTTGAATGGCGAGTTGACAAGCGACTTGGAGAGCGACCTGCAGGAAGCGATCGCCCACGTCACTCAGACGATCGGCGAATCGGATCGGAGCCACTCATGACCAAGATGCTGATGGTGATCGTACCACGCGACGAGAGTAACGCCGTGATCGAAGCCTTGATTCAAGCGGGCTACACCGCGACGCTCATGGAAAGCCGGGGCGGTCGGCTGCGCGAGTCTCAGACCACGTTGTTCGTGGTCGTGCCGGAAAGCGATGTCGACGCGGCCATCGAGTCGATCCGCGCGCGCCGCCGCGAACTCGGTCATAGCGACGGGGAACTGCCGGCCGACGGAAGCGATCGCATAGGCGGGGCGTTCGTGTGCGTGTGGGACATCGACGCCTCACACCGGGTCTAGACGGGGCGTTGGAAGTGATGAGTGCTGAGAAACTGCCAATGTACCCTGCTCATTGCGCCATGGTTAAGCCGAGATTCGATCGCGCGAATTTGGAAACTTAGCTTAGGTACAGCACGATGGAAGACATCGAACGCCTTCAGACACGGCTCGCCAACATCCGCAGCGCACGGCCGATTCTGAATGCGCTGCGTACGATCTCGCTGGGTCGCTGGCAGACTGCTCTGCGGCATCAGCGCCTCGTCGACGGTTACCGCGGCGAGCTGCACCGTCTACTGCTCAGCTTGCGGCCGCTGATTGCGGCGCCGTCCGCTTACCCGCCCGGGCCGGCCCTCGCCGGCGTGCTGCTGATCGCGGTCGGAACCGAACGGGGACTGTGCGGGCGTTTTAGCATCGATGTCCTCGACCATGCCCTCGTCATGCACGCCGACTACGTGGCCGGAGGAATAGACACACGGTTGATCGGGCTGGGCGCACAGATCGGCCGGGCTGCCAAACGGCGCAAGGTCGACATCGAGGTCCAGCGCCTCGCGGCGTCACGCCTGCCGACGGCCGAGGATGCGATTGAGATTGTCCGGCCTGTTCTGGAGGACTACGAAGCGGGGGCGTTCGACGCCGCCTTCATGGTGTACGGCAAGGCAACGGGTTCCGGCGGCCTGCAGCGGACGATGCAGCAGATCGTTCCGGTCCCGCTCGACCTTCACAGCAGCGAGATGCAAGATATGGCCGACCTCCCGATCGTCGAGACATCGCCGTATGCGCTGTATACGCAGGTGCTTCAGCAGCTTGCTGCGCTGACGGTACACAACGTACTGCTTGAATCCGCTGCCGCCGAATACCTCACGCGTTTCCAGTTGATGGACTCGGCAACCCGCAACGCCGAACGGCTTACGGACGAGCTAAGTATGGCGATGCAGGACGTCACCCGTCAGGCGATCACCCGCGAAGTACAGACCCTTGCCGTGAGCGCCGGGCTGGTTGGCGGCCAAACTGCGCGAAAGGGCTAGGCGTCGCCGGTAATCTCGCGCGAGATCTCCCATGCGTTAAGGCGCTGGCCGGTAACGTCGTGGGCATCGATGCCTGCCAAATGCACGAACGCCGGTGTCAACAGCGCCGGATCAACCCACTTTTGACGCAGTTCCTCGGGATAGTGCGAGGCCGACATCGGCGTATTGATCGGCGCACCGGGCGTGACGGTATTGACGGCGATGTTGAACGGTTCGCCCTCCATAGACAGCACCTTCATCAAGCCCTCCTGCCCGTGCTTGCCGGGGCAGTACGCGACCTCTTTGACGAACCCTTTGATGCCCGACCCCGATGACAGGTAGACAATGCTGCCGCCGCCTGCGTCGATCATCGGCTGCCACACCGCCTTCGACAGGATGAACGCGGCCTGCAGGATGATGTCGGTCTCCTTGCGCCACTGCGCATAGGTGATGTCCAGCATCGAACGCTCGACCAACAGAGCAGCATTGTGAACCAGTACACGCGGTGTGCCATAGTGCGCCAGTGCTTGATCGATGGCGGCTTGTGTGGACGACGCGTCAGCGAGGTCGACAACGATCGGCAAAACGTCAGCCCCTTGCGCGCGCAGATCATCGGCCAGTGCATGCAGCTTGTCAGCCAGCACGTCCATCAACGCGATCTTCAGCCCGGCGCGCGCGTAGGCATGCGCGATTTCATAGCCCAGCCCCAGCGCCGCCCCGGTCAGGACGGCGACCTTGCCTTCAACAGCCTCGCTCATCGCGGATCTCCTAATCGGGTTGTGCCGTGTGAATCATCGGTGCGACGAAATTGCGGAAACGCTCCAGCCCCTCTTCGAATTCGGGAGAGCCTTTGGTGAATGCCCCGCGGATGAATCCTTCACCCGCCCCGCCGCCAATGGTGCCGGGCTGGAACACCAACCGCGCCTCCTCGCGCGCTTTCGCCACGAATTCGGCGCTGGTGAGGCCAGTCATGCGGATGTCGACGAAGATGTAGTAGGCGCCCTGCGGTGCGCTGTACGGTACGCCGACCGAGTCGAGCATCTCCATCCACAACCTGCGCCGGCGCGCGTATTCGTTGAGCACGTCTTTGAACCAATCGCGCGGATGGGTAAGCACCGCAAGCCCGCCGTACTGTGTCACGACGTTGGCGCAGATCATCATGGCGTGGTGGAACGGCAGTATGGCTTCGATAATCGGCGCGGGTGCGGCGATGTAGCCCAAGCGCATGCCGGTCATGGCGAAGCTCTTGGAGAAGCTGTTGATGGTGATCGTACGTTCCTTCATGCCGGGCAGCGACGCCATGCTGACGTGCACGTTGTCATCGAAGACGTAGTATTCGTAGATCTCGTCCGAGATCACGAGCAGGTCGCGGCGCTTGGCGAGGTCGGCGATCGCGAGCAGCGTCTCACGCGGGAGCACGGTGCCGGTCGGGTTGTTGGGCGTGACGACGATCAACGCGCGCGTCCTGGGCGTGATAGCGGCCTCGAGCTCCGCCACATCGATGGTGAAGTTCGACTCTGGCGTTGTCGGCACCGGCACCAGCGTTCCACCGAGCACGCGCGCGTCGCGGGCGTATTCGTCGTAATTGGGGGACGGGGTCAATACCTCGTCGCCCGGGTCGAGCAGCGCCATCAGGGTCGCCATCAAGGCTTCCTGCGCGCCCGACGTCACGACGATTTCGCTGTTGGGGTCAACCTCGAAGCCGTTCTCCGTCTTGAGCTTCTCGGCGATGGCCGCGCGCAGCTCGGGGATGCCCGTCCACGCCGTGTACTGAATTTTGTGCTCGTTCAATGCCTTCGCCATCGCGTCAAACACGAAGTCGGGCGGGACAAAGTCGGGCGTGCCGCTGCCGAGGTTAATCAGGCCGGGGATCGGCACCGACGTTTGGCGGCCCAACGACCCGTGAAGTCCTTTGGCGCGGTCGGACAAGTACTTCATGTAATCCATAGCAGCGGCGTCCTGTCGGGTGAAGATGTCGGTGTGTCGAAACTGCGTTAGCTCACGGAAATCCAGCGGCGCTCGTGCGTGGATTGGCGCACCGCGTCCATCGCGATCTGAGTAGCAAGGCCGTCGGCGAACGTGGCGGCCGTGTTGGGCTGGCGGCCCTCGCGGATCGCCGCGCACAATTCATGCATCATGCCCACGACCGACACGTTCCAGATGCCTTTATTGACACCCGGCAGCACGGCGTTCGGATCGGCCTCGCTCATGTCGACGAAGTCCTCGCCAGCACGCGCGACCATCAGCTTTTCGTCGGCGTCAAACAGCCTGATCGTCCCCTCACTGCCGAAGATCTGCGTCTGATTGCCGACGGTGTGCCGCGCCGCGCCGCTCATAAAGCACGTCACCAGCGCCCCGCTCTGCATCTCCGCGGTGAAGCTGCACTGATCGTCTGCGGTGGCGACCCACGACTCGCCGGTCGACTTGTCGACGCGATTGGGCACCATCGTCGCGATCTGGCCGGTCAATGCGCCGATGTCCCCGAGCCAATAGCGGATCAGGTCGAACTGGTGCGATCCGTTGGCGCCTAACCGCCCACCGCCCATTTCGTCCAGCGACCACCAGTCACCAGCGGGCCGCGAGGCCGGGTCGCCCCACGCCGCACTGATGTTGACGAGGTTTGCGTGGCGCACTTCGCCGATGTAACCATCCGCGATGAGCTGACGGATCTTGCGGCGATTCGGGTTGAAACGGAGTTCGTGTCCGATCGCATGCACGCGGCCGAGTGCATCGGCCTTTTCGAGCATCTGGCGTGACTCGTCGGCGTTCATCGCCATCGGCTTCTCGCACAGCACATGCGCGCCGGCCTCAAGCGCCGCCAATGTCATCGGCGCGTGGTAAATCGTTGGGGTGGCAATCGCGACGAAGTCCACCGGATGACGGTCGATCATCGCCTTCCAATCGTCATACGCGTGCGGAATTCCGAACGCGCTGGCGGCATCCTGCGCACTGGACGAGCGTGCGCTCGAGATGGCGACAATCTCGACATCGTCGATCGTCTTCAGTGCCGGCAAATACGCCGCTTTAGCAAAACTGGCGCCGATAACGGCTGCTCGTATGGTCATGTGTTCTCTCTCCTCTACCACAATCCGCGTTCGCGCAGCACGCGGCCAACGGCATCCAGCCCGTTCAACTCGGCTTCCGAGTAGTTGCGCGAGATCAAGACGCCGGCGGCACCACCGTCGAATGCGGCGTGGGTTGCGGCATGCACCTCTTCCGGCGTAATCGGCTTGCTGGTTCCGCCGTCACCGACGCCGACGCCAATCCCCGGATAGACTTTGCACTTGCCGCCGGTATCGGCGACCAGGTTTTCCGTCCAACGCTTGACGTACTCCGGCTTGAAGCCGGCCATCGGCGCCTCGTCGCGCGGAGCGATGAAGTCGTCGAGGCCCAGCACCGTCGCCAGCGCGTTGTACGCGCCATCCGGCGATGCGTCGGCCAGTACACCCTTTTGCCACGAGTCGGCAAAGTTGGCGAAGCGTGCGCCCGCCGGCGTGTTGTAGAGCACCGGCTTGAGGAAGTCGGCGTAGAGGCCGTAGTCGGACTGGTCGTACTGCGCGCGCAGGTACGGGTTGTAGGTATTGATCACCTGCCAGATGCCGAGTCCAACCTCGTGCTTGGGGTCGGAGAAGCGAATCATGCCGGCGACTTCGTGATAGAACGCCTGATGCGCATCCAGCCACATCTTCTCCCACATCAGCACTTCTGGTGCGTGCAGCAGATGGCGCAGCAGCGTCACGAACACACCATCACGCGGGCGATCGCCTTTGCGCACGCCTTGCAGGAAGGCGTCGATCTTGCGGTAGCCGTCGATGGCGCGCTGCACGTCGATCCCGCGCGCGCGCGCTTCAGCCACGAAGTACTCGTCGAAGCCCGTGCTGCTGTCCGCGCGGAAGATGTCCATCAGCGGGCTGTGGCGCTCGATGCCCCACAGCATGCCATCGAGGTCGTGATTGGTGAACCAATCGTCGATGACACTGCGCCACAAGGCACGATAGCCGGGGTTAAGCAGCGACGGACGCGTCGCCGTCCGGCCCCAGTGGTCGCGGTCGAGGAATTGATGGAAACCGGGTTGCCAGATGTGACGGATGCCCGAGCTCGACGTCTCGCAGTAGTAGGTATAAACCTTCATGCCGCGCTGCTTGGCGGCGGGGATGACATCCGCGAGCGTGTCGAAGCCGTCATACAGCGGATCGGGCGCCATAAGGTTGTCGGGATCATAGACATCGTAGTGGGCCGGGTGCGGGTTCCAGAACGCGCCGCCCTTGAGATGATCAGGCTCCTGCACGCCGTGATCGGGGAAGCCGTACGCTGCACGGCCGGCGTTGCCCCGGCTCCACGACAGCGCCGAGATGAACAACCCGTTGACCCCGGCGCGCTCTTGCAGCAGGTCGAGCACGGCTTCGACACCTTCGTCAATGAAGCTAATCGCGCCGATCTGAATTCCGACAAACGTGTTGGGCATGAGGACTCTTCCGTTTCGTGGTATGGCCGAATAGCGTACGTTAGCGTTTGCGCAGGCGTGGATCGAGGAAGTCACGCAGCCAGTCGCCCAGAATGTTGAGCGACAGCACGGTCAGCATGATCGCAATGCCCGGGAACACGGCGATCCACCAGTATCCCCCGATCAGTCCGTCGCGGCTTTCGGCAAGGATGCCGCCCCACGTCGGCACAGTCGGCGGTACGCCGAGGCCGAGGAATGACAGCGAGGCTTCGGACAGGATCACGCTGGCGACGTTGAACGATGCGATGACGATCAGCGGCGCGATGATGTTGGGCAGAATGGCGCGCAGGATGATTTCGCGGTCGCGCGCGCCGATGCTGCGCGCTGCCTCGACATACTCTTTTTCGCGCTGGGAGAGTGTTTGCGCACGGGCGATGCGGGCATAGGTCACCCACTGCCCGACGCCAAGCACGATCACGAGGTTGCCGACACCGGGCCCGAGCACGACCAGCACCAGAATCGCCAACAATATGAAGGGAAACGCGAGTTGAATATCCGCCACGCGCATGATGAAATCGTCGATCACGCCGCCGAAGTAGCCGGCGAATATCCCGAGCATTGTTCCGAGCACTCCGCCGATCAACATGGCGGCAAACCCGACAGCCAGCGATACCCGCGCACCGTAGATGACGCGAGACAGCAGGTCGCGTCCCAGTCCGTCCGTACCGAGGGCATAGTCGACCCCGCCGGCGTCGTTGGTGTGCAGCGGCGGCAGCAGGCGCTCCATCAGGCTCTGGCGATTGGGATCCTTCGGCGCGATCTGCGGGCCGAACAGCGCGAAGAACGTCATGGTCAGCAGCACGATCAAGGCGATAACTGGCCACTTGGCTTTGAACATGCTGTCACGCATGCGCTTCCAAATCGGCGGTTCTTGGGTCTTTAGCGTGATGACCTCGGGTTTCGGGTCTGAAGGGTGATTCGCGGGGGTCATGCTGGGGCTCACTTCAGCCGGATACGCGGGTCAAGTTGAACGTACAGGACATCGACAATCAGATTCAGGATGATGAACAGGAATGAAAACGACACGACGGATGCCAGTACGAGCGGGATGTCACGTTGGTTGATGGCGTTGAACACCAGCCGTCCGACGCCGGGCCAGCTAAACACCGTCTCGGTGACGACCACGCCGCTCAAGAGGAACCCAAACTCGAGACCGAGCAGCGTCACGACCGGCAGCAACGCGTTGCGGAGGGCATGCCGTGTGATGACAACGCGTTCTGCCAAACCCTTCGAGCGCGCTGTGGTGACGTAGTCCTGCGAGAGCACCTCGAGCATCGACGATCGCACGAGGCGCGCATTGCGCGAGAGCGAGAACACGCCGATCGTCAGCCCGGGCATGATCAAGTGGCGGATCGCCTCCGGCACATTGCCGATCGCCGCTGCGAAATCCCCGGTGAAAAGCGGTTGAAGCACCGGCACATGGCCGGAGATCGGCAACCATCGCAGGCCAAGCCCGACGGACAAGATGAGCATCAGGCCGAGCCAAAACCCGGGCACGGATTGACCGAACATGGCCACCAGCATGATGCCGCCATCGAGCGGGCTACCGCGCCGCATCGCCGCGATAATGCCGATGGGTAGGGCGATCAGTGTCGATAGGATCATGGCGAACAGGGTCAGCTCAAGCGTTGCCGGGAGTCGCTCGAAGACCAGGTCGAGTGCCGGCTTCCGGGCGCGCAGCGAGTCGCCGAGGTCGAGCCGTGCCAGGCCGACGACGAACGACAGATACTGTTCGTGCAGCGGCCGATCGAAACCGAGCTTCTGCCGTGTCTCGATGATCTCTTGCTCCGATGCGCGTTCGCTCACATACAGATAAGTCGGATCGCCCCCGAGGTGCAGCGAAAAGAACGCCAAGAGTGTCACACCGAGGATGACGATGATCGATTGCAGTAAGCGTCGAGTGATGTATGTTCCCATGAGACCTGTTCGCTAACGGGGTGCGCGGACCCGTGAGCCCGCGCACCCAGTCGGTACCGATAGAGCTTACTGGAGTGTAGCGCTGAGCACGCCGATCTGCTCGTCGCGACGCGGCGTCCACTCAAGGCGGTTGCTCACACCGTAGAAGTCCGGCTGGAAGTACAGGAACAGCCACGGCGGATCGTTGTACATGATCTCGAGCATCTGGTTGATGAGCTCGCGCTCTTCTTCGGGCGACTTGCCAGCGGTCTGATCCCAAAGCTCGAACCACTCTGCGTTGTTCCAGTTGGTGTAGTTCGTGCCGGCATCGGGCGCGGACAGGTCGGCCATGTCATACAGCGCGGCCCACGTGGCGCCGCCAGTGCCGAGGAAGAACAGCGGACCGACGTTCTTCTCACGGATCCGCGGCACGTACTCCGACGACCAGTCGAGGATTTCAACGTTAGTCTGAACGCCGACATCCGACAGGTACTGACCGATCGCCAGCACGACGTTGGCATCGTTTAGGTAACGGCCACGCGGACCCTGCAGCGTGATCTCGAAGCGCACGCCGTTCTCGCCACGCGGGTAGCCCGCAGCATCGAGCAGTTCTTCGGCCTTGGCTGGATCATACGGATACGGCTCGAGGGCCGGGTTGCCGTTGGGCGGGTTGACCATGCTGGCCGCGCGCTCGCACTCGGTGCCGAGCAGTTGGGTGCAGATGGTCGGGACATCGACCGCGTACTGCAGCGCAACGCGGACTTCGGTCTTGGCGATGGCTTCGGCGCCGGGCTCGTTGGCGAACGCCTCACCGAACTGGTAACCGACATACATACGGCGAGTGCCCTGAACGGCCTTGACCGTCGCGGTGCCGGAGTTATTGATGGCGTCGACCTGATCGGGCGGGACGTTGGCGATGACGTCGACGTTGCCGGCGATCAGTTCAGCGGTACGGGTCGAAGCTTCAGGGATGACGCGCCAGTAGATCTTCTCGAAGAACGGATCGCGCAGCGTGTAGCCCGGGACCTTCTCGATCAGCACGTAGTCGTCACGGATCCACTCGACGAACCGATAGGGGCCGGAGCCAACCGGGTTCTCGGCGGCTTCTTCCAACGAGATGCTGGAGTAGTAATCCATGCAGTGCACGTACACCTCGGAGATCAGGCCGAGGCGGACGGCTTCCGACTGCGGGCGATCGGTCACGATGGTGACTTCCAGTTCGCTGTCGGCGCGTGCTTCAATGAAGCCGATCGACGGGAACACGAAGCCCGAGGTGTTGCCAGTGAAGGCGTTGGCCGGGTCCTTCGCACGGTTGAACGAATAGGCGACATCTTCTGCCGTGAGCGCTTCGCCGTCGTGGCAGGTCAGACCTTCGTTGAGCGTAAACGTCCACTCGGTGCCATCCTCGGAGATCGAGTAGGAGTTGGCCAGATGCGGCTCGAGCGTCCCCTGCTCCGAAATCTCGTAGACGGTGGCGAACATGTGGTTGAAGATGTTCGACTCAGCACGGGAGTTGACGAGCGCTGGCTCAAGCGCGCCGACATCCACGGTCTGGGCGATAACGATGGTGGTTTCGTCCGGGGTCTGGGCGCCGAGCGGCAAGGCCGTCAGCAGCAGCGCCAGTCCAAGGAGCAAAGCAATGAATGGGCGGCGTGACATCGGGTCTGTCTCCTAACTCAATACATCAGGTGGCGTGGCATGTCGGAATCTCGCTGCGATGTGGTCGATAGTCATGCTCCTTTCGTTCGAAGGCCGATTGACGCAAGCTGTTCGTCGAGAGTCACCAGACGGCGCTCCCGACTGGACACGATGCAGGCCTCCACCATTGCGAGTGAATGAAGGTGGTCGCGGGCGCTGCATTCCAGTGGTTTCTGATCAACCACAGTATCCACGAACGCATCGAGCAGTCCGGAGGTCTCCGTGATCCACTGCTCGTGAGGTGGAAGATCGACCGGCGTGAGCGCCGCATCGAACTTCTGCGCACAGTAGAGGTCGCCGAACTGGTGCTGCTGGCTAAGCACGCCGTTGGTGCAGTCCGTACGCCATTCGAAGCGCGGCTCGGTCCAACCGCTCTGCCACGTGCCTTGATAGTTAACGATCAGTCCGCCGCCGAAGTCGAACAACGCAGCGACGTTCGCGTCGCTGGCATACATGCTCCACGGGGGATTCCACGTATGACATATCACGCTGACAGGCTCCGCCTGATAGACGAAGCGCAGCAGGTCGAAATGATGGATCGATTGTTCCCACAGCATGGGCTGATCCATCGTCAGCGGGTACTTGTTCAAGTCGGGACGGTTGCCGTCACGCCAGCGTTCATAGGTGAAGCGCGCGAACGAAGGCGCGCCGACCAGCCCGTCGGCGAGGATCTTTCGCACGGCGGTCGTAACCCCGAGATAGCGAAAGTTCAGCCCGACCATGATCGGGACGCCTGCCTGCTCGCCGATTTCGGTGAGGATCGCGGCTTCAGACACACTCAGCGCCAACGGCTTCTCGATCAGCATCGGCATACCGCGTTCCACCGCCGCACGCACTTGGCGTTCGCGGCCCACCGGCGGATTGGCGAGCACCAGCGCATCGGCATCCGACACAGCGGCGATCGCTTCCTCGGCGCTCGAATACGCGGGGCGCTGACCGTACTTGCTGGAAGCACGGTCGATGGCCGCCGGGTTCGGATCGACCCATGCGGCGATCTCACACCGCGGCGACCGGTGCAGCACTTCGGCCCAGTGCAGGCCGCGCACGCCGAGACCGGCGACAATCACGCGCAGCGTCATGGGACACGCTCGCTTTCTTGCTGAAGCCACATGACCACTGAGGCAAGTCCGTCGCGGAAGGATGTCCACGCATTGAAACCGGTATCGTGCGCAAGCCGGGTGCCGGTCATCGCGCCGCGATACGGCGGAACCTGCGGGTCTAGGAGTTCCACGTCCGCGCCCGGCAACACGGCCGCGACAGCGCGCGCGATCTCAAGGTCGGTGAGCGCCTCGCCCGATGTGACGTGATACAAGTCGTGATTGAGGGATGGCGCGCCCAGAAGCGCGACAAGCGCCTGCCCGATGTCGGGCGCGTACGTCCAATCCATGCGATCGCCATCGGATGGGACGCGCAGAACGCGCTGCGACATCGCGTCGTGCAGCAGTCGCATCACGCGGCTAACGCGCGGGCGGGTCTCACGCGCGATTTCGGTCGGGCCGTAGACGCTGCCAAGGCGGATACTCACGACGTCCTGTCCGTAGTCTGTGCGCAGCGTTTGCGCGACCAGTTCGATCGCGCGCTTGGCCGCCATGTAGGTACCGGTCGCAACGGGCAGCGTCTCTTCGGTGTAGACCGACTCCGGGCTGCCGCGGAACACCGCCGACGAACTAACGACGATTGTTCGCTTGGCCCCAGCGGCCGCCGCCCATTGGAGCACGTCGAGCGCCGGATCGAGGTTTGCACGGTAGTTTTCGATTGGCGACTGGTTCGCTTCTTCGGGCCCCGCGGTCAACGCGGCGCCGTGAACGACATAGTCCACCGGCACTCGCGGAAGCGACCGGCAGTCGTTCGACAACAGCTCGATCGGGAGGCTCTTCCAACGCTGCGCCAGATCGCTGTCGAAGGATTGATCGACGGCGATGACTCTCATCCCCGTCACCGCCAGCGCTTCTACGACGTACCGGCAGACGAAGCCGCCTGCGCCGGTAACCAGCACCCGCTCCCTCATTAGTCTTCGCCCTCGTCGTCCCACATCTCGGCCAGCAGGTCTCCGCTGGATGCGACATGGATTCGGATAAGGCGGATGGCCTCCTCTTCATTCTTTGCCGCAATCGCCTCGATGATCGGCTGATGGTTGTACGCGACCTGCGTAAGGTCGGCGTTCTGGCGATTGCGCAGCGCCATCACCTGTCGCACGCGCATCGATACGCTGCTCCACGTGAGGCTCAGCAGGTTGTGGTCTGCCAGTTCGATCAACGTGTCGTGAAACTCGCGGTCGATCTGGTTGACGCGGTTCAATTCGTTGGCACGGGCAGCCGAGAGCATGTCCTCGAAGCATTTCGTCAGGCGATCGACCACGTCTGCGCTGGGGCACGCGACGATGCGCTGGATGGCGAACGACTCGAGCACCGCGCGCAGGCTGTACAACTCCTCGATATCGCGCCGGGTCAGTCGGCGAACGACCGCCCCGCGATAGGGTGTAATCTCGACCAACCCCTCGGAACTCAGGGCTTGAATGGCCTCGCGCACCGGCACGCGGCTGACGCCCATTTGGCTGGCGATCTTGCTTTCGACCAGCGGCTGGCCGGGCTTCAGTTCGCCGCTGATAAGCATATCGCGCAGCACGTCCACGATTTTCTCGCGCAAGGGCTTGTTTTCGATCTGCTGCAGGTTCAACTCTGCCATTTGCTTGACAACCCTACGCCCGAAGTTATAATTCCGTGTCGACTGTAAATTGTCGACAACATACAGGAATTGGCGGAGAAAGTAACATGTCCCCGCCGGGGTGTCAAGCAACTCGCTAGAAATCCCCTCGAACTGCGAAGGATTGCGCACCGATGAGACCCGCCACCAACGAATCACACTTGGTCGCCATGGCGGTGACCGGCAATATCTCCCAACCCAGCCTGCGCTATCCCGGCTATACGCTGGACAACAGCGGAATCGGGCGCGTATGGCCCGGTATGTCCGGCGTGGTGTACAACGCACGCGTCGGAGACCCGGCGTTCGGCTGGGCCGGCGATCACGTCGAACCGGGCTCGTCGATCGCCAACCCGGACGCAGCCGCGGAGTTCGCGCTGCATTATCTGACGTGCATGGGCAACCGCGCGATCGTCATGGGCGGGCTGGCAAAGGGCGCAGAGGGCGTGGTGACCGGCGAGCACGCGCGCATCCTTGTCGATTTTGCGCCCGAGACCAACGAGCTGCTGTGTGTCGGAGACCCGATCCAGATTGTGGCGCTCGGCCGCGGGCTCATGTTCACCGATTTTCCGCAGATCGAGATCAAGAAGCTCAGCCCCACCCTGCTCAACGCCATCCCGCTTGAACAGATCGACACACCTTCGGGGCCGAAGATTCGCGTGCCGGTGACGATGGAGCTGCCTCCCCGGATCATGGGATCGGGCGCAGAACTGAACTCCGAGTACGTCGATCAGGACTTGATGTCAGGCGATCGAAGGCTGATGGCCGACCTCGGCATAGACCAAATGCGGCTCGGCGATCTCGTCGTCATCCCCGACCACGATCACCGCTATGGCCGCGGCTTCCGCAAGGGTGCGGTGACGATCGGGCTGTGCATCCATGGCGACTCGGTGATGACCGGCCATGGCCCCGGCATCCTGACGGTCATGACCGCACCGGAACCGGTCATCGAATGGGTTATCGACCCGCGCGCGAACATCGCCAACTACCTTCAGATTGGACACCCGGCATGACTTCGACAACGCTTCGCTCCAACGCCGACAAAGTGATTTGCGTTTCCGTCATGGGGCAGATCGCATCGCCGGGGTTTCCCGGCCTGCCGGCCGAACCATATCGGCTGGACAGCGAGGGGCGTCCGTTCCTGCTGCCGGCTTACGGCGGCATCGTATACAACGTCTCGGTCGGGGACTCCGCGTATGGCTGGCTTGCCGATACGGTGCATCCGGGCGTGAGCATCTCGCTGAAGGACGACACCGGCAACCGCGGCCTGAACATCCTCGCCTGCGTGGGCAACACGGCCGTCGTGATGACCGGCGAGGCAAAAGGCGCGCGCGGGGTCGTTACCGGTAAATCGGGCCGCTTTTCCGAACACGTCATCATTCACTTCGAAAAGGCAGTGCGCGAGAAGATGGCGATTGGCGACAAGATCGTCGTCCGTGCGATGGGCGTCGGGCTGGAACTGGCCGACCACCCCGGCGTGATGCTGAAGAGCTGTTCGCCGGAACTGCTCAACGGCTTGGAAGCGACGACCGGACCGGACGGCAAGCTAAACGTCTCGGTCGTCGGCCATGTGCCGGCGCACCTGTTAGGCGCGGGCGCTGGCCTCACCAGCGAGGGCGGATCGCTGCACATCCAAACGGCCGACAAGGCGGCACTGAAAGAGGCCGGCCTCGATTCGTTGCGCTTGGGCGATGTCGTTGCGCTATCGGACTACGACAGCAGTTGGAACCACGGCTACCTGCGCGGCGCGGTCGGCATCGGCGTGATCGGCCAAGGCGACAGCCCGCGCGCCG
Organism: Candidatus Flexicrinis affinis; assembly: GCA_016716525.1. Taxonomy (NCBI): domain Bacteria; kingdom Bacillati; phylum Chloroflexota; class Anaerolineae; order Aggregatilineales; family Candidatus Flexifilaceae; genus Candidatus Flexicrinis; species Candidatus Flexicrinis affinis. The sequence continues at coordinate 313,579 of JADJWE010000001.1, read as the reverse complement.
GTTACGGCCCCGGCGTCACCTTGCTGATGACCAGCATGGCTGGGGGGATCAACCCGATCGTCAGCGGCAGTGTCAACATCAAAGATATCTTCGGGCTCAAGGATTAGGAGCGTGTCATGACAGACGGTCGGTACATCAAGCATATGGCGTTCGCAGTCAAGGACGCAGAGCTCGCGATGAAGCAGTACCAGCAGTACCTCGGCGTCGGGCTGGACGGACAGATTCACGACTACCCGAAGTCGCGCAACCGCGTGGCAATCTTCAACGTCGGTGATGTCGAATATCAGCTCTGTCAGTCGATGGACGAAGGCGGGCGCTTCGATGCGTGGATCAAGGAGCGCGGCTACGAGGGGCTGCACCACATCTGCTATGCGGTGCCGGATATCGACGCGGCGCTGGCCGAAGCGCAGGCACACGGCGCCACGCTCAAGGAGTGCAGCGCGTGCAAGGTCACGGGAAGTCATCTCCACCCCGAGGGCTGGGTCGCCTTCCTTGAGCAGGAAGCCGGCGGCATCGAGCTGGAACTGATGCAGGTGTACACGCCCGAGCAGCTTGAGGAATACAAGGCCATCAAGGGAATCTAGGGATGGGAATCACGTTGGTGCGCGTCCCAGTCGACGCGCTCGAGTCGTTCACCTTCAGCGCTTTTCGCGCGATGGGCGTACCGGAGGACGAGGCCCGCTATTGCACGCGTGGGCTGATGCAGAGCGAGCTCCGCTGCCTGCCGGGTCAGGGTCAAGGCGTGCGCCGTTTGCCGGTCTATTACGAACGCATTCGAAACACGTACATCGTCCCCGGCGCACCCTTTGAAATCGTCAAAGAGTCACCGGCGCTGGCGCTTGTCAACGGCCATAACGGCATGGGATCGGCCGTCGCACAACGGGCGATGGAGCTTGCGATTCAGAAGGCGAAGATCAGCGGCATCGGCACAGTCGTCGTACGCGACAGCACGCATTTCGGCTCGTCCGCGGTGCCGGCGCGGCTGGCCGTCGAGCAAGGGTGTATCGGCGTCGCCATGACGAATGCAGGACCAGAGATGGCGCCATGGGGTGCGGCAACCGGCGTCGTCGGGACGAACCCATGGGGCATCGCGGCGCCGACCGGTGGCGACTTTCCGGTCGTGCTCGACATCGCCCTTACGACCGCCGGCAAAGGCATGATGCAGTGGTACGAGCGCGAAGGCAAGAAGATGCCGCTCGACTGGGCGCTGACGCCGGAGGGCGAAGAAACCGACGACCCGGCCGCTGCGATGAAGGGCGCGCTGCTCGGGATCGGGCAGTACAAGGGCTATGGGCTTTCGATGCTCACCGACGTGATGACCGGCGTACTCGGTGGCGGTGGCTTCGGCCTCGCGCCCTACTCGAACCCCGCCAAGCAAGACGTATCCCACATGATGATCGCTATCGACATTGCGTGGTTCATGCCGTTGGACGAGTTCAAAGCGCGGATGGACCGCTTTATCGCGGATATCAGGGCGGCCAAGCTGCGGCCGGGATTCACTGAAATTCTCGTCCCCGGCGAGGTCGATTACCGCCGCGAAATCGAGTACCGCAAGAACGGCGCGCAGTTGGACGCTGTGATCTTCGATCAACTTGCGGAACTGGCCGGCAAGCTCGGCATTGGGTTCCCATTCGATCGAGAGGTAGTCGTATGACGAACCCAGTCCAAACGCTGGCGAGGCCGCTTGCCGCGCGGGTCGCAAACCTGCCCGCACCGGATGACACGGTCGTCCGCGCAGACGTGCCGGAACGCGTCGCGAAGGCCGCCGTGCAAGCGATGGCTGACGGACACACCCATTACACCGACCGGCCCGGCATCCTGCCCCTGCGAGAGTATGCGGTCCGGTTCCTCAAAGAACGCTTCGAGGTCGAATACGGTGCCGGCGACGTCACCATTACGTGCGGCGCAACCGAAGCGCGATTCGTCGCGCTCAAGCTACTGGTCAAGCCCGGCACGACGATCATCTGCCCGGACGGTCTGCCAGAAGTGCATGCGGCGGGTGTGCTGCTCGGCGCGCTGGTCGTATCCGGTGAAGCGGGTGTGTCCGGTGACGCCGTGGTTGTACTGAGCGCCGCCAGCGATCTTTCAACGATTGCCCGGCTCACCCAAGTTGCTGACAGCAATGGATGGTGGGTGGTCTTCGATACATCCGGCGCCGCGTCGATGCACCCTGCTCAGCGCGAGGCGCTTGCGCCGCGTGTCGTCAGCATCGGCAGCTTATCGAGTGCCCTGCCCGGGTGGCGCGTTGGCTGGATGGCCGGCTCATCGATGGCTGGCAAGCTGCGCGCCTACAAGCAGAGTATGACGATCTGCACGACGAGTGTGTCGCAGTGGGCCGCGCTTGGCATCACTGAAGGCGAGGGTTAGTCCGATGTCTTTGGAATCCAACGTCCCGGAGAACGTACGCGCCGTTGCGGCGAACGGTACGCAACTTCGGTATAAGCTGATGGAGTTGACCGCGCAGTATCCCGACGCCATCGCGCTCGGGCGCGGCGATCCCGATTTGCCCACACCCGCGCACATTCTGTCGGCGGTCGAGGACGCCATACGCCGGCAAGCCATCGCCACGACTCCGGTCATCGGCATGCCTGACCTGCGCGAGGCGATCGCGGCGAAACTGCGCCGCGAGAACGGCCTGTCGATTACGCGCGAGAACGTGATCGTCACGACCGGCGGTCAGGAGGCGCTGTACCTGATCATGCAGGCGCTGCTCGACCCGGGCGACGAGGTGCTTGTGCCCGATCCGCGCTACACGACGTACGATGAGGCGATCGAAAGCGCGGGCGGCTCGTTCGTGCTGGTCCCGACCGACCATGAGGACGCCTTCAACCTGCGGCCCGAAGCGGTCGAAGCGGCGATTACGCCGCGAACCAAAGCCATCCTGATCATCACGCCGATGAACCCGACCGGCGGCATCGTCACCGAAGACCGTCTGCGCCAGATCGCCGAGATTGCCAAGCGTCACAATCTGATCGTGATCTCGGACGAGATTTACGAGAAGTTCGTCTACGATGACTGGAAGCACTTCAGCATCGGCTCGCTGCCGGGCATGGAGGATCGCACAATCACCCTCAACGGGTTCTCCAAAGCCTATGCGATGACCGGGTTCCGGGTCGGCTATGTCGCCGCGCCGGTGAACTTCATCGACGCGATGGCGCGCGTCAAGGCGATCACCACCGGGCCCGCGGCCAGCATCAGCCAATGGGCGGCGCTGGCGGCGATCACTGGGCCGGACGAAGCCATTCACGAATTCCAGCGCATCTACGCACGCCGCCGTCAGATCATGATGGACGGCCTGAGCGCGATGGGTCTCGACTACAGCGATCCGCGCGGCGCGTTCTTCCTATGGACGAACAGCTCGTCTACAGGCATCCACGCCACCGAGTTGTCGTACCTGCTGCTGGCCGAAGGCCGCGTGCTGATCTTCCCCGGCACCGGTTTCGGCGAGAATTGGGGCGGCTATTTGCGCATCAGCGTACTGCAATCCGATGAACTGCTGAAGGAAGCGTTGGAGCGCATGAAGCCGATCATCATGCGCTACCGGACGTAATCGTGTGTATCTATAGAGAAAGCGAGCAGGTCGTATGCAGTCCTTGACGGTCGGAACGGCAAGCGCTGAACCCGGAACGCGCGTCCGCGGCGTCATCCCGGTGACCAACCTGCCGGGCGGGCGACCGCTCGATATCCCGATTATCGTGATTCACGGGGCGCAGCCCGGGCCGTGCGTGTGGGTCGATGCGGTCATACACGGCGACGAGCCGGAGGGCACGCTGGCTTGTCATATCGTCGACAGCCGGCTCGACCCGGCGGCTATGCGCGGAAGCGTCGTTCTTGTTCCGGTTCTCAACGTGCCCGCGTACGAGGCGGCCCAACGCGGCAACCCGCTCGACACCTTCAGTTATGACCTCAATCGCATCTATCCGGGCAAGGCGGACGGCTACCTCACCGAGCGCCTCGCGCATAAGCACAGTGTGTGGCTGCGCGAGGTTGCGACCTACGAAATTTCCATTCATTCGGGCGGTGCGCACTCGTATCTGTCGGAGACGATCTTCGCGACGACCGATGAGAAGGCGATCGAATTGGCCCAAGCGATGGGCAGGGATTGGAAGCTGATCCTCAAGAGCTTCCTGCCCAAAGGCAGCCCGCCAGCCGTCATGTACGAAGCCGGCAAACAGGGCATCACGGTCGAGTTGGGCGGGCGTCCAGCCACGTCTCCTGCCGATTTCGACCGCTGCGGTCGCGTGTTGGCCGACGGCATTATGAACGTGCTGCGTCATTACAAGGTGATCGACGGCGCGCCGACGTACGCCGACACGTGGCACACCGGCGTTCAACACGCGCTGTTGGCTCCGGTCAGCGGTCTGTTCCTCGCCGAACCTCGCTTGCAAGTGCAGGTTCCGATGAAGCAAGGCGACCTGATCGCGCGGATTGTCGACGTGTACGGCGACCTCTTGACTGAACTGCGCGCGCCCGTCGACGGCATGATCTTCGGCCTGCGCGCACTGCCGAACGTGCAGACCGGTGACTGGTGCTGCTTCTACGCTGAGATTCAAGGCGAACTGAGCCGGGCGTTCTGAGGCACGGCCGATGACGCTGATCGAGCTCCTGCAAGCCCTGATCCGAATCCCATCACCGAACCCGCCGGGCGACACCCGCGACATCGCCAACTACGTCGCCGACTGGATGCGTGGTATCGGCTGTACCGTGTCGATGCCGGCTCCGGAGGTCAAACCGGAAGCGGTCAACGTGATTGCCACGCTCGGCAGCGGCGACCCGGTCATCATGCTGCACGCGCACATCGACACCGTACCGATCGCCGCCGACGAAGCGCAACACTGGCATGTCGATCCGTACGCGGCAGTGATCGAGAACGGGCGCATCTACGGCAAAGGCAGTGTCGATGACAAGGCCCCGCTGGCCGCCATGATGCATGCGATGGCAAAGATCGCCAGCACCGGCGGGACAAAGCGCGGAACTATCGTGCTGGTCGCAGCCGCCGAAGAAGAGGTGGGCGGGCGGTTGGGCACGCGCTGGATGGCCGACAACGGTCATCTGCCGATGTGCGACTTCATCATCGTCGGCGAGCAGACCCACAACCGCGTCGCCACCGCGCACAAGGGTGTGGTGCGGGCCACCGTCCGCGCCACCGGCCGAAGCGTGCACGCCACCAACCCGGACCGCGGCGTCAACGCGATCGCGGCGATGGCACGCGCGGTACTAGCGTTGGAGCAGTATCACCGTGACCTGTCGCAGCGCGTCCACCCGATCGTCGGTGTGCCGACCTGCAACGTCGGCGTGATTCAGGGCGGCAGCACGGCCAACGCCGTCCCCGATTCGTGCGTCGCGTACCTCGACCGACGCATGATCCCCGGTGAGGACCCGGCCGTCGTACAGCGCGAACTCTCGGACGTTGTCGCGGGGGTGAACGCCGCGCCGGCGTCACTGTCGGTTGGCGACTTTCTGGTATCGAACTGGTTTAGCTCATCGGTCGACAGCCTGCTGGCCAAGTCGTTCCTCGATGCAGTCCAAACGGAACTCGGCGCCGATCCGGGGCCGGTCGGTTACCTGCCGGGAAGCGACGCCAAGCACCTGACGGGCGTCACACGCGGCGAAATGGTCATCTTCGGGCCGGGCAGCTACGAGGTTGCTCACGCCTTCGACGAATACGTCGAAATCGGCGAACTCCAAGCGACATCCAGCATCATCAAACGATTCATGACACAGACCTTGAACGGCGGTGAACCCTTATGAAGGCAGAGACGGTTATTGCAGGCGCGGACGTCATCACCGAAACCGGGCAGCACGCGCTCGACATCGCGATATCCGGCGGCAAGATTGTGGGGCTGCTTGAGCGCGGCGCCGAGGTGGAGGCAGACGAGCGCATCGACGCATCCGGCATGCTGGTGATTCCGGGCGCGGTCGACATCCACTTCCACTGCCGCGCACCGGCCTACCCCGCCCGCGGCGACTTTGCCACGGAGACGCGCGCCGCGGCCGCAGGGGGTGTCACGACCATCTTCGAAATGCCGATCAGCAAGCCGTGCTGCGCCACGCGGGACATCTTCCTCATGCGCAAGGCCTTGGCTGAGGAGAACGCCTACGTCAATTTCGCACTGTATGGCGCCCCGGGCCTACTCAGCCGCGACGAGGTCCAAGGCATGGCGGCCGAAGGGGCGATCGCGTTCAAGATCTTCACGACGGCTGCCCCGGCAGGCCGCGACGACGAATTCGAGGGGTTGTGCCTCCCCACCACCGATGGTTTGTTTCAAGCCCTCAAGCTGGTCGAGGAGACCGGCCTCGTTTGCACCATCCACGCCGAGGACAACACGCTTCTCGAATGGAACATGGCGCGGCTCAAGGCGGCTGGGCGCAACGATATCGCCGCGCACAACGAGTCGCGCCCGCCGATGGTAGAAGCCCTTGCCATTGCGACGGTGCTGACGATCAATGAGGCGGTCGGCGCGAACGTGCACATCGCGCATGTCAGCTCCGAGCACGCACTCAACGTCCTGCGCCAATTCAAGGCGGCAGGGTCGCAGGCGACCGGTGAGACCTGCCCGCAGTATCTGTTCTTTACAGAAGACGACCTCGCGCGAGTCGGCCCGTACGCCAAGATCAACCCGCCGCTGCGCACATACATCGATCAGGAGGCGCTGTGGGGCGGCTTGTTCGATGGCACCCTGCTGGCAGTCACCACCGACCATTCCCCGTTTACGGTCGAGGAGAAAGAGCGTGCCCGCACCGACATTTGGCGAACTCCACCCGGCGCACCGGGTGTCGAGGAGCTGGTACTCGGAATGATGGACGCGGCACTCAACGACATGATACCGCTTGAAAAAGCCGTCTCGCTCATCAGCACCAACGGCGCGAAGCGCTTTGGAATCTATCCGCAAAAAGGTGCGATCGGCGTCGGCGCGGATGCGGATCTAGTGATCTACGATCCGTCGCAGACGACGACCATTAGCGTCGACATGCTGTTCAGCAAAGCGCGCGACTGCGACAAGCTGTACGAAGGCAAGACATTCCGAGGCAAGATCCGCCGCACCCTCGTCAACGGGCGAACCGTGTTCCGCGACGGCGAGGTCACCGGGCAACCCGGCTGGGGACAGTTCGTCCGGCCGAATGCGTCGCGCATCGAAAAGGGATTCTAGGCATGGGCTACGACATCGACTTCAGCGAGTATTTCCTTTACGACGACCTGACCGCACACCTCAAGGGGCTGGCCGCCGCGTACCCGAAGCTCGCGGCGCTCGAGTCTCTCGGTCAAAGCTGGCGCGGCAGGGATGTGTGGTGCATGACACTGCGCAACCCGGACACCGGACTGCACACCGAGAAGCCAGCGTTCTACATCGACGCGCACGTACACGCCGAGGAAGTCGCCACCTCGCACACCGCGCTGTACACCATCTGGTACTTGCTTAACCATTACGGGAGCGACCCGGAAGTCACGTGGCTCCTCGACAACCTGACGTTCTACATCATCCCGCGCGTGAATCCGGATGGTGCCGAGATCAGCCTGACGACGGCGCACCACTGGTGCGGCAACGGGCGCTATCTGCCCGGCGAAGAACAGACGCGCGGGCTGGTGCAGAAGGACATCAACGGCGACGGTTTCATCGTGCAGATGCGCGTCGAGGACCCGGCCGGCGAATGGCGCATCTCTGATGCCGATCCGCGCCTGATGGTGCTGCGCAAACCCGGCGAAAACGGGACGGGACCGTACTACCGGCTGTATCGCGAGGGCGAAATCGTCGGGCCGTGGGACGGCGTCACGATCGAGATCGAGAAGCCGCGCGACGGCAACATGAACCGCAACTATCCGGCCGGATGGATCAGCGGCGAGCGGCAGTATGGCGCCGGAGATTACCCGCTGTCGGAACCGGAGGCACTGGCGACCGCGCGCTTCATCCTCGACCACCCGAATATCATGGGCATGCAGTGCTACCACACGCATGGCGGCCTGCACCTGCGCCCCTCGCTGGTCGCGCCGGACAGCACGCTGCCGCGCTTCGACCTCGCCGTGTACAAGACCATCGGCAAAATGGCGACCGAGATCACCGGCTATCCGACCATCTCGGTCTACGAGGAGTTCACACCCGACCCGTCCGAGCCGCGCACCGGATCGCTCATGCAGTGGTCGTACGACGAGATGGGCATCATCACGTTCTCGACCGAGCTTTGGAACCCGGAGCTGGCCGCAGGCATTGCCGACCCGGCCAAGTATCAGGTGCGCGCGCGGTCGCTCGACGACGAGATCGCGCTGCTTACGTACAACGACGAACACCTCGGCGGACGCGGCTTCGTCAATTGGACCCCGTTCGATCACCCGCAGTTGGGCAAGGTCGAAATTGGTGGGTGGACGCACATGTTCACGTTCCGCAACCCGCCGCCCGCATCGTGGGCAGCCACCGACGCGGCACGTGGCTTCCTGCACGAGACGATTCACAACAACTGCCTGTTTACGCTCAAGCATGCGGCCTGCACACCATTGGTCCGAATTACGGATCTGACCTCAGAACCACTGGGCGCGGACCTATACAAGGTGTCGGCCGTCGTCAAGAATATCGGTTATCTACCGACTCACATGACCCAACGCGCGCTCGAGCATCACATGGCCGGCACCGTCAAGGTCGACTTGACGCTGCCAGCAGGCGCCGAACTGATCATGGGCGAGGCCACGGTCGACCTCGGCCATCTGGCGGGCCGCGACGAGCGCAACGCGACGTGGTCCCCGTGGCTGCGGCAATGGTCGCAGACGTCGCGCAAGGCGGAGTGGCTCGTGCGTGCATCGGCCGGTGGAACCCTGAGTATTACGGCAAGCGCGCAGCGCGCCGGTACCGATCGGAAGCAGGTTGCTCTGTGAACACACCGCCAGCCTTGAGCGAGGCGTTCTATCGGCGTAAAGTCGCCCAGATCCAAGCGCAGCTCGAGCGCGAGAAGCTCGACGCCATGCTGCTGCTGGACGTCTACAATGTCATCTACGTGTCGGGGTTCTTCCACATCCCGTCCGAACGCCCGCTCGGCCTGCTGATCCCGGCCAAGGGGGCGCCTGCGCTGCTCGTGCCGCAGCTCGAGCTTGAGAACGCGTCGGCCGGTTGGATCACCGACATCCGTACGTATTTCGAGTACCCCGGCGAAGAGCACCCGGTCGTGTGGATGGTGCGCGAGAGCGGCGCCAAGCGGCTCGGCATCGACACGCTGACGGTCGACGTTTTCCGACGCATCCCGGCCGAGGTCGTCATGACGCCGATGGTCGAGCAGATGCGATGGATCAAGGA